>JBNMNW010000026.1:0-33739 GCA_051278165.1 Planctomycetota bacterium
GTCGATGTTGATGTTGGCGGTGATCCGGTCCTTCGGCCACGTCGGGTGGTCGGCATACCAGGCCGAACCCCAGAGCCCGAGTTCTTCGCCGCTGACCGACAAGAAGATGATCGAGCGCGCCGGTCGCTTGTCGGCCTTACTGAACGCTTCCGCAAGCTCAAGCAAGCCGGATGTGCCACTGGCGTTGTCGTCGGCGCCGTTGAAGCGATCGCCGTCGAGTCGCGTGCCAACGTGGTCGTGGTGCGCCGAGATCACGATCGCTTGCGACTTCTTGTTGGTGCCTTCTAGCACCGCCACGACGTTGCTGGCGCGCGCCTTCTTGACCGTCTTCACTTGCATCGTCAGCTTGGCCTTGGCTTTGACGTTGAGGTCCTCGACGCCGAGTTCGCCAACCTCATTGATCGTGATCTTCATGTGCGCCAGCAGCTTCCTGCTCGCTTCGGTAGATAGCACCATCAGCGGCAAGCGAACGACCGGTCGAGCAAACTTGTCGTAGGCCATCACGCCATGGTCGCGCAGCAAGCCGCGATAGTTGAGCGTGTTGGCGAGCGAACCCTGGTCGTCGAGCAAGCACACCACGCCGGCCTTCGCGTCGGTCTTCTTGAGCTTGTCGGCGATCGCGGTGTAGCGCTGAATAGCTTGTAGGTCGCCGCCAACGCCACCGCGCGACTTGCCACTGAGCACAATCACTGGAATGCGACCCTTCATGGAGCCGCTGATTTCGGTGCCGTTACCGCAGAACTCTAGCGTTCCCGATGTACTGAGCTTGTCGCTATCGCTCGCATGCAACACCGCGAATCCGTCGGTGAGGTTCGTTCTGCCAAAGCGCAGCCCGGTCGACTTGCTGATCTCCAAGCGTTCGATCGGGTAGTGCTGCATAAACCCGCGCTTGTCGCCGAGTGGCTTGAGGCCGAGCGCCTTGAAGTGCTTGGCGACGTAGTCCGCCGTTTCGATTTGTCCGGAGCTCGCGGTTTGCCTGCCATTGCGGGCATCGTCGGCCAGCCAATACGCATGGTCGCGAAGGCCAAAGCGGTCGATGAGTTCGATGCCCGGTGGAGCGCCATCGGGAACCGCCGCTGGTTCGCCAAGGTCGGGGCGAGCCGCCGCGGTTTGCGCCCGAATCAGACCCGGCAGCAGCGTGGTCAGCAGCAGCAGATACGTGAAGGAACGCGGCTTGCCCGTTGGACGAGTGCGGTGAAGTTGCTGAGCAAAGCGACGCATGCCACAAAGCGTAGCGCGTGAACGAGCTACGCACGCGACTAGCTGCGTTGCGTCAATCCTGTGACGTCGTCGACGTCGCCAGCAGGCGAGTCAGTCGTTGCTCGTCCGCCAGCACGGTCACCGTCTTCGTGTGCACCGGCACCACCGCGCCCGCTGGCAGCCCCTTGGGCTTCTTGATGTTCTTCTTGAACGTGTAGATCACTTCGATGCGCGGCTCGCCCCGCGACTTCGAGTAGTAGACCGCCAGCGCGGCCGCATCGAGCAGCGTTTCGAGGCTCGCGGTCTTCTGCTTCGGCAAGCGAACGACCACATGGGAACCGGGCCGGCCGCCGCCGACATGTAGCCACAGGTCGTTGCCCTTGGCATACCGCATCGTCAGTTCGTCGTTTTGGTTGTTGTTGCGGCCGACGAAGATTGGGTAGCCCTCGGTGGATGTGAATCGCCGGAACGGCACTGCTTCGTCGCCCTTCTTGCGCGACTTGCCGGACGGCTTATTGGTAGCAGGCTTCGTCTTCGGCTTGGGCATCAGGCCGATTGCCTGCATGCGGGTGCGAACGGACTCGAGGTTCGCTTCGCTTGCCTCTTCGAGCAGTTCGGCGATCGACTGCAACTCCGTCAGTTCGGTCTGCGACGCCGCTAGCCGCTTTTCGGTCATGGCGCGGCCGTCCTCTTGCCGACGTGCCTTGTCGTAGAGCTTGTTCGCCTGGAGCGCGACTGGCTTGCTGGGGTCGAGCGGGATCGTGACAATGCTGTCGCCGTCGAGGCTCGAGACTTCCATGCTTGCGGCACCGCGCGCGACGCTGTGCGCATACGCCAACATCAGGTCGGCGGTCGCACGCATCTCCTGCACGCGCTCGACGTTGTCGAGTTGGCGGTGCATGCCTTGCACCTTGTTCTCGCATTTCTTGCGGTTGCGATCGACCAGCAGCCGCAGCGTGCCTTCCGCGTGCGCCTGTTCTTTGTCGAGGTCGAGCGGCGTGAAGTGTGCGTCGATGTTGTCGAGCACCGGTTTTGCGAAGCGCTCAGGCGGCGGCGCTTTACTTGCTGCTGTGACCGCGGCAGTCGGGGGCGGTGGCACATACACATCACCGCGGCGCAGCGTGCGTACCGCGGTTTCCACGGCGCGCGACATCGTCAGGGCAACGCCAGCGTCCGTGCATAGCAGCCACAGACCACGCGCGCCGAATAGTTCGACGACGAGTTGGCGTTGGCCGTTGCTGGTGGCGAACAAGAAGGTGCAGCGACGTTCGCCTGGCACCGCCTCGATCGACTCAAGGGTTGCGTTTTGCAGTTCGCGCTGGAACAGGTCCGCGCCGGGGCCGCGAGCACGTGCATCACGCCCGAAGCGTCGCTGCGTGGTGGTCACGCGTGCCCGTGGGCCGCCGAGGGCGATGTGCACAAAGACCTTGCGAGCGTCATCACCCGGAGGTTGCAGCACCAGCAGCACGTCGTCGTGACCGCCAGTGCCTTGCAAGGCCACCGCATCGAGCACGGTGGCTTGGCAATAGACCCGCAGCGCCTCGATGGCGAGGTTGAGTTCGTCGGCTGTCAGGCCGCGCGCTGTGGGTGTCTGCATGTCTACTTCTTAAGCTCTTCGACCGGATCATAAATCCAGTTGAAGGCGGCGTAATCGTAATCGACGAGGCCTTCCGGGAAGAACAAGCCGAGCTCGCGCTCCGCAGCTGCCGGCGAGTCACTGCCGTGCACTAGGTTGAAGCTGCGGCTGACACCGTAGTCGCCACGGATCGTGCCGGCTTCGGCGTCCGAACCAAACGTCGCACCCATCAGCTTGCGGCAGGTGGCGATCGCGCCGATACCCTCGAGGGCGAGGGCCACGACCGGCGAGCTGGTCATGAATTGCACGAGACCCGGGTAGAATGGGCGCTCCTTGTGGTCTTCGTAGTGCTTCGCGGCGAGCTCTTGCGAGATCTGCATGAGCTTCATGCCGGCGATCTTGAGGCCCTTCCTTTCGAAGCGGCTGAGAATCTCTCCCGAGATGCCACGTTGGACAGCGTCGGGCTTGAACAGAATGAGAGTGCGTTCCATTGGTCGTTTGGTCGGTATTCGTGCTTGAATGAGCGCAAAGATGATAGCCAGCTGCCAGCAACAACAGCCATGGTTTTCGCGGCCTGCGGCCGTCGGTGCCATTCTCCTCGTGCTTGCCGTGCCATTTTTGGCTGGCTGTGCGACAGATCGGGAGACCACCATGATGCGCTCCAGTCGCGCCCGCTCCGTCGGCGTCTTGCGTTCTGAACGCAAGCAGCAGGAACGGGAATTAGAACTCTGGGAGGCGACCCGCGATCAGGCCACCAAGGATATTGGCGAAGCGCGCTTCGATTCGGTGCGCACGAGTTCGCATCTGCGCGGGGTGAGGTCCGCTTTGCTGCGCCAGCTAAAGGACCTGGCGAGGATTGAGCAGGAACTGCTCGACGCGCAGCAGCGGGCGGCCGAGATCGAGGTCGAACTCAAGCCATTACGCGCCTTGGAACAGCAGCTGAAGGATCAGCAAAAGTCGATCGTCGCCGCCCGAGGCCGAGTCGAGTCGCTGACCCAGGAAGTCGGCAAGGCGAATGCGGATGCCGCCAAGCAGGAGGCCGTGCTCAAGCCGAAGCTGGTCTTGTTGCAAAAACGGTTGGCGGATCTGAAGGCCGCGGGCCTGCACATTGCCGAGACCGAGGCGAAGATTGCTGCCGCGCAAAAGGTGCTGGTTCCGCCGGCACCCAAGCAACCGCCGCCGAAGAAATGACCGGTCGAGAACGCACTCTGTCACCCGCCGAGTCACGCACCTAGACGAGCACCCACTGTGATCATCCATCAGCACCGCATGCAACGCTTCCTGATCTGCCTCGCACTTCTCGCCACCTCACTGTTCGCGCAAAAAGAGGCAGAGCCTGTGCCCGCCCGTGAGCCAGACCCAGTCAAGATGGCGGGTGCGCAACCGCTGTCGCCTGCGGCAGCGATGGCGGCGATTGAGTTGCCTCCTGGCTACCATCTCGAGTTGGTTGCAAGTGAGCCGATGATCCATGAGCCAGCGGTTGTCGCGTGGGACGGCAACGGCCGCATGTATGTCGCCGAGATGCGCACCTACATGCAGGACATTGATGGCTCCGGTGCGCACGATCCGGTCAGCCGGGTCAGCCTGCTCGAAGACACCAATGGCGATGGTCGCATGGACAAGCACTCGGTGTTCATCGACAAGCTGGTGTTGCCGCGCATGATTCTGCCGCTGGCAGACAGCATCCTAGTTCGCGAGACGAATACGCTCGATCTGCATGAATACCGCGACACCGACGGCGATGGCGTCGCTGACGAGAAGACGCTGGTCTACGAGGGCGGCAACCGCGGCGGCAACCTCGAGCATCAACCGAGCGGTCTCGACTGGAACCTCGACAACTTCCTCTACGTCACCTACACGAACAAGCGCTACCGCTACGAGAACGGTAAGGTCACGGCGCACGCAATGCCGGCCGGCGATGGCCAGTGGGGCATGACGCACGGCGATTGGGGGCAGTGCTACTACTCGCGCGCTGGTGGCGAAGTTGTTGCCACGGCGTTCCAGCAGAACATGCAATACGGCAAGCTCGACTTGCCCGGGCAGTTGGCCGATGGCTTCAACGAATGCTGGCCGATCGATGACATCCCTGATGTGCAGGGTGGCACCAGCCGGGTGCGCGAGGACGGCTCTCTCAATCACTTCACCGGTTGTTGCGGCCAGGTGGTGTTTCGTGGCGACCGCCTGCCGCGCGAACTCTACGGCAACTTGTTTGTGCCCGAACCAGTCGGCCGCCTGATTCGCCGCGCCATCGTTAGCGATGATCGCGGCAAGCGCGTGCTGACCAATGCCCACGAAGGCAGTGAGTTCTTGCGCACCAAGGACGCCAACTTCCGCCCAATCAACATGTACACGGCGCCTGACGGCACAATGTACATCGTCGACATGTATCGCGGCATCATCCAGGAAGGCAACTGGGTGCGGGAGGGCAGCTACTTGCGCGGCGTCGTGCAGGAGTATGGACTCGATCGCAACATCGGTCGCGGCCGCATCTATCGCTTGGTGCACGACGACTTCAAGCCTGGCCCGAAGCCGCGCATGCTCGATGAGTCGTCGGCCGAATTGGTCGCGCACCTGTCGCACCCCAATGGCTGGTGGCGCGACACCGCGCAGAAGTTGCTCGTGCTGCGTGGTGATCGCAGCGTGCTGCCGGCGCTGCGCGAGGTGATGACGACGCACACGTCGCCGCTCGCGAGGAACCACGCCATGTTCACGCTCGATGGCATGCACGAATTGACGCACCGGGATGTGCTGGCGCGATTCCTCGATAGCGATGCTCGCGTGCGTGCTTCCGCGGTTCGCGTCGGCGAGCAATTCTTGCAAGGCAAGCTGGATGACGAGTTCGTTGCGGCCTTCCATGCCATGGCTGACGATTCGGATCCGGGCGTGCTGTTGCAGGTTGTGCGCAGCGCTCTCTACACCGACCTGGTTGGCCATGGGCCACTCGTCGAAGGCATCGTCAAAGCTCACGAGGGCAACGAAGCAATCGCGATGACTGCCAAGCGATACTTCGATCGTCTCGCCAAAGAGAAGGCGGATGCTGCCCGCCGCGCCGAGATTGCCAAGGCCAACGCAGCGCTGGCCGCCTCGGTCACGCGCGGTGCGATGATCTACAAGTCACTGTGCTTTTCATGTCACGGCAACGATGGTGAAGGCATGCCGGTTCCCGGCGCCGAGCACATGACGTTGGCGCCGACCTTGATCGCATCGCCGCGCGTGCTCGGTTCGAAGGAACGGGTCGCTCGCATCGTACTGCAAGGCTTGATGGGGCCAGTTGATGGCAAGACCTATCCCGGAGTCATGGCGGCGATGGCGAGCAACGACGATGAATGGATTGCCGATGCGCTGACCTTCGCTCGCAACAGTTGGGGCAACGAAGCCGGGTTGGTGACCAAGCAGGATGTCGCAACGATCCGCGGCCAAATGAAGCGCCGTCGCCAGCCGTGGACGCTCGCGCAGTTGCGCCGCTTCGATCCCACGGTGAAGTCGCGACGCAGTTGGAAGTTGACTTCGAACCGTGCCCAGGGAGAACTGCCGCACGCCATTGATGGCAAGCCCGCCTCGCGTTGGAGTAGTGGTCGCCCGCAACAGCCAGGCACGTGGCTTCAGATTGAACTAACGGAGGCGGCCCGGCTCACCGGGGTTTCGCTCGACACCGCGGGTTCGGCCAACGACTTCCCGCAGCGCTTCGAAGTACACACGTCCCTGGACGGCAAGAACTGGGGGGAGCCGATTGCTTCGGGCAAGGGCGCTCGCGATGCCCCGATCATTCGCTGGGAACCGGTGCAGGCCAAGTTCGTGAAGATCACCCAGACCGGCAAGAAACAGGGAATGTATTGGTCCATCCACGAGCTGAAGCTGTTTGGCGAGGGCCACCCGCTTCCCAAGTGAGTGGCTCGAAGGCCTCCGGCCAGCCGGCCAAGGCATAACTCCTGGTTGCCAGCGCGAGCGCAATCGCGGCCGCGCTGGCGCTGCTGCTGGCCGCCGAGAGCGCCTGCCGCACGGTGTCCATGGTCGCCGAGCTTGCCCTGGTTAGTCGTTGGCAACGGCGGTTGTGGGGTGGGTTGTCACCGAGCGCCTGGAGACGTCATGGCTAATGGCCCTCAGTCATGAGTGCCCTAGTCGGCAGTGTCCCAGGCGCCGAAGCCCTGCTCGTGTTCGTGGGCGTCGCTGCGCTCGACTTCTCAGTCTTTGCGGGCAGCGGGCCATATCGGCGAGGGCTCGCAACCGGCGCAATAGAGGGACTTGGGCAAGATCTGCTTAGCGATCTCATGCTCTGGCCCTCGGGGCCATAGCCAACGGCCGAGCAAATCTGCATACTGTTCGCCCCAATGTTGACCCTGTCAGGAGTTTCGAAGTCATACGGCGACCGCACCTTGTTTGCGGAAGCTGCCCTACAGGTCAATCGCGGCGACCGCATCGGTCTGGTTGGCCCCAACGGCGCCGGCAAGTCGACGTTGTTTTCGCTGATCTTGAAGCAAGAGCCGGCCGACGAGGGGCAAATCGCGTTCGAACGCGACGCTGTAATCGGCTACCTGCCGCAGGAAAGTGCGCCGGTAGGTGATGAGACCGTGCTCGAGATTGCCTGTGCGATCACCGATGACTTCTTGGCGCTGCATCGCACGATCAAGTCGTGGGAAGACGGCGACTATGAGGAATTGAGCGCCGGCCAAGAAGATGTGCACGAGCGCTACAACGAGCTCAACGGCTACCTCGTCGAGGCCAAGGCCAAGCAGATCCTCGCTGGCCTGGGCTTTCGCGATGCGGATCTTGATCGACCAGCCAAGGAGCTGAGTGGTGGTTGGGTCATGCGCGCGCACTTGGCGCGGTTGCTGACGCAAGAGCCGGACCTGTTGATGCTCGATGAGCCAACTAACCACCTCGATCTCGAGTCGTTGATGTGGTTTCAGAGCTACTTGATCGGCTACTCCGGCGCGATCCTGATGATCTCGCACGACCGCGAGTTCCTCAATGCGTTGGTGACGGGCATCGTCGAGATCCGTCAACGCGGCCTGACGCGCTATACCGGCAACTACAGCAAGTTCTTGATGCTGCGTGACGCGGCCGACGCGCAGTTGATGGCGTCTTACAAGACGCAGCAGAAGGAGATTGCGCACCTGCAAGCGTTCGCCGATCGCTTCAAGGCAAAGGCCAGTAAGGCAACGCAGGCCCAGAGCAAGCTGCGTCAGATCGAGCGCATGGACAAGATCGAAGCGCCGCTCGGTGACGACAAGAAGATGATGGGGTTCCGGTTTCCTCAACCGATTCGCAGCGGCGTGCGGGTCACGTGGCTCGATAAGGTGCACTTCGCCTACGGCGACAATGTCGTCTACAGCGGCGTCGAGCTCGAAGTCGAACGCGGCGAACGCATCGTCTTGGTCGGTCCCAATGGGGCAGGCAAGTCGACGCTGCTGAAGTTGCTCGGCGAGAAGTTGCAGCCAGGTCAAGGCACACACGGCCTCGGCCACAACGTCACCGCCGGCTACTACTCGCAGTATCGCGTGGAGATGCTCGAGCCGAAGCGCTCGGTGCTCGAAGAGGCGCTCGACACCGATGCCCAGGTCACCGAGCAAGCGGTGCGTACGCTGCTCGGCTCGTTCTTGTTCTCCGGTGAGTCGGTGTTCAAGAAGGTGTCGGTGCTGAGTGGTGGCGAGAAGAGTCGCTTGGCCTTAGTCAAGTTGCTGCTCAACCCGCCAAACCTACTGCTGATGGACGAGCCGACCACGCACCTCGACATCGCCAGCATCGATGCGCTGGTTGAGGCGTTGAAGCAGTTCGAAGGCACGTTGGTGTTCATCAGCCACGACGTGCACTTCATCAAGGCGCTTGGCAACAAGGTCATTCATGTCGCCGACGGCAAGTTGACGCACTACATGGGGGACTACGAGTTCTACCTACACAAGACGCAGTCGACGTCGGCGCGCGCTGCCTTGACGGCGGGTGGTTCCAAGCAGTCGAAGAAGGCTGCCAAGGAAGCCAAGAAGAAGGCGAAGGCGCTGTCCCAGGACGGTGGCGGCCAAAGTGGTGGTGGCCAGAACAGCAATGGCCAGAGCAGCAATGGCCAGAGCGGCAATGGCCAAAACGGCAATGGCCCGTCGCCGCGCGCCCTAATGCAGAAGCAGCAGAAGGTCGTCAAGAAGCTCGAAGACCAGATCGAGTCAGCCGAACGCCGGCAAGCGGAGCTCACCGCTGAGCTGGAACTGCCGCAGACCTGGAATGATGCCAAGCGCGCCGCCAGCCTCAATCGGGAGCTGGATACGAGCAAGCAGCGTTCCTCCGAACTGACTTCTAAGTGGGAAATCGAAGCGGCTCGCTTGGAAGAGGTGACGGTTTGAACAATCAGCCCAACAACCCGCTGCACGGCGTGACGCTCAAGATGATGCTTGAGTACCTAGTCGAGAACGTCGGCTGGGCCGAGATGGGGCACAGCATCCCGATCAACTGCTTTCAGCACGACCCGTCGATCAACTCGTCGCTGAAGTTCTTGCGAACGGTCAATTGGGCGCGTGCCAAGGTTGAGAGGCTCTACCTGCGCGTGCGCCGCCACATCGGCAATTGATAGCTGTTGGGCCCTATGCGAGAGCTTTGGGCTTGTCGACACGCGCCCTCCTTCGATGGGCTGAATGTGGAGGCCCAAACCGTCAGCTTGCCGATCGACTCCTAGGCGTGGGGCTCAGCCTGACGTGTAGCAAGGTCGCTTGGTCGCAAGCTAGCGACCCTATTGACCTACGACCACTCGTGGTGGAAGAACTCGCCTTCCGGCTTGTCGGTGCGCTCAAACGTGTGGGCACCAAACAAGTCGCGCTGCGCCTGCGTCAGGTTCTGCGGTAGCGACGCGCGACGATACGAGTCGAAGTAGCTGAGGCTTGCGCCCATCGCCAGGATCGGAATGCCGCGTTCGGCTGCCAGTGCGACGACCTTGCGCCACGCCCCTTGGTGCTTCTGAATGAATGCGCCGAGGTCCGCGTCGAGCAGCAGGTTGGGCAGGCTCGTCGACTTGCCATACGCCGCTTGGATGCTCTTCAGGAAGCGGGCGCGAATGATGCAGCCGCCCTTCCAGATGCGCGCAATGTCGCCGAGATCCAAGCCCCACTTCTTGTCTGCGTCGGCAGTGGCCAGCAGGTCCAAGCCCTGCGCGTAGCTGCAGATCTTGCTGCAATACAAGGCGTCGCGAACGGCCTCGATCATGCCTTCGACGGGCGCGCCAGCTGCCGGACCTTGCAGGTGCTTACTGGCATGGACTCGCTGCCCCTTCATAGCACTCAAGTAGCGCGCTTCGACCGCTGCCTGCATCGTCGGCACCGGCGTACCGTAGCGCAGTGCAATCTCGCTGGTCCACCTGCCGGTGCCCTTCTGGCCGGCCTTGTCGAGGATGAGCTCGACCAGCGGTTGCTTGGTTTCGGAGTCCGTCTCGCGCAGGATGCGTTCGGTGATCTCGATCAAGAACGACTCGAGGAAGCCCTCGTTCCATGACTTGAACGTGTCGGCCATCTGCGTGTGCGACATGCCCATGACGTTCTTCATCAGGTCGTAGCACTCGGCGATCAGCTGCATGTCGCCGTACTCGATGCCGTTGTGCACCATCTTGACGAAGTGCCCGGCGGCGCCGGTGCCGATGTGGGCGACGCACACGCCGTCGTCAACTTTCGCGGCGATCTTGGTGACGATCGGGGCGAGCTCGTCATACGCGCTGCGGTCGCCACCGGGCATCATGCTCGGGCCATTGAGCGCGCCTTCTTCGCCGCCCGAAACACCCATGCCGATGAACCGGAAGCCCTTGGCAGCGAGTTCGGTTGCGCGGCGCTCGGTGTCATCCGGATGCGAGTTGCCGGCATCGATGATCATGTCGCCCGCCTGCAGGTGCGGCAGGAACGTTGCGATTGTGGCGTCGACCGGGTCGCCCGCCTTGACCAATAGCAGCACCTTGCGCGGCCGCACCAGCGAGGCGCACGCCTCTTCGGGCGTCTTTGCCCCGAACATCTGGTAGCTCTCTTCGCAGCGTGCGAGCGTTGCCTCGGTCCTGTCGAAGGTCCGGTTGAAGACCGTGATTGGGAACCCGTTGCGGGCGATGTTGAGGGCGAGGTTCTGGCCCATCACGGCCAGACCTACGACACAGATTTGGGAGTTGGCTTGCATACGTCTCACGTCAGTCGAGCCGCATGGTAGCTAAAGGCCGTGCCTCCCCCGAGTGCTTTGTCGGTGAACGGTTCTTTGTCGAGCGAACGGATCCAGCGATTTCGGATGTCGGCTACTTGCGAGCTTTGGTCTGCTGCGACCTAGCCATCTTCTGGGCCCACTTGGTGACATCGGGACCCGGGTCCTTGCCCGACAGTTGCTTCAGTGCTCGACGGTAGTAGCGACGAATGGTGCGCTGCTGCTGAACGCTCATGACGGTTGCATCGAGCACCGAGCCTGCTTGCAGCACGTCGACTTGCGGGTCGGCAATGAAGGCCGCCGATGCGACTTCGACATTGAAGTCGCGGATGTAGCTCGTCTGGGTCAAGAACGCGACGTTGCCGCGCGTTTTGGTGCCACCTGAATCACTGGCCAAGCCAGCTGCGGCAACGGGGCCGGCCTTGACCAGCAGATGGATGGCGTTCTGTCTGCCGAGGCTGCCGAGCGCGTCCGCGGTGCGCATGCGAACCCGCGCAGACGTGTTGCTCAAGCCGGATGCAAGGTACAGCACATCGTGGTCGGTGGCGCCGTCGCGCACCAGATCGAGCACCTTCTTGCGAACGTGTTCGCTGCGATCGATGACGGCCGTGCGCAGCACGAAGCGGTGGTTGCTGTCGCCAGGGCGGCGAGCAATCGCAGCGAGCGCCATCAGCCGGCGGGCGTGACTGGCGTTCTTGCGGGCGTGCTCGCGCAGCACGGCATCGGCGCGTGGTTCACGTATGAGCAACTCTCGGATCGCCGCCGACTTGCTGCGTTGCTGGCCGGCCTTGATGGGTTGCAGCAGCGCCATGACGCGCGTCTTGGTGCGCGCCTGGTGCAGGTCGCTGTCGATCAGTAGAGGCTCGAGTTTGACCAAGAAGCTGCGCAGTTGCCGAGCGATGGGCGCGGTCTGGTCCGCCGGCAGTTTCTTGATGCAGAGATCGAGATGCTGCCACATGACCGCGTGCTGGCTCCTCTTGTGGGCAGCCAAAGCGAGCTGGAGCTGGGTGAATGCAGGGTTGCTTGAGGTGCCGCTGGTCTGTTGGGCAGTCGCTTGCCCCGACGGCGCTTGGGTCATCAGGGGGGCTGACACCGAGGCCAGCGTGATCGCTACTAGGAGGGTGTGCTTCATAGGACTCAGGGTCTTGGCCAAAGCGGTAGCTAACGAACGGGCAGAACGGTGGCGGCGAACAGGTGGTGAGTGGCGGTGGCAGCGTGAGCGCTAGTGCTTGCCGGTTACGACGGGCTTGGGTGCCGGCGGCAGCTTGGCCAGCCATTCGCCCCACAGTCGTGGATCCTCGCCGGGATCGTTGTTGGTCAGTTGCTTCAGTGCCGAGCGGTACGATTTGACGATCGTGCGCACCTCATAGATGCCGGCGACCGTGACATCGAGCACGCTGCCGCTTTGCACTACGTCGACGATTGGGTCGGCAATGAATGCGGCTTGTGCGACTTCGACATTGAAGTCGCGGATGTAGGCTTGCTGGTTGAGGAAGGCGACGTGGGCGCGCGTTCTCGTGCCGTCGCTGCCAGGTGCCGCGAGGCCGCTGGCGGCATGCGGGCCGGCCTTGACGAGCAATATGATCGCCTCGCGGTGGCCGAGATCGGCGAGTGCTTCTGCCGTGCGCACGCGCACCTTGGCGTGCTTGTTGGCGAGGCCGCCAGCCATGTAGACGATGTCACAGGCCTCGATGGTCGGCTTGCTAATGTCGATGGCTGCCGCGCGCACGCGGTTGCTGCGGTCGAACACCGTGGTGCGTAGCACGAAGCGATCGTTGCCAGCAACCTTGCGGCGCTGCAGTGCCGAAAGTGCGGCGATGCGCTGTCGTTCGTTGGAGTTGCGGCGACCCTGAACGCGCAGGTATTGGTCGGCGCCGGGCTCGCGCACGAGCAACTCTTCAATCGCGGCCGAGCGACTTTCGATGACATTCTTTGGCACGAGGCGAAGCAGGTATTGCACGCGCTTCTCAAGTGGTGCTTGGCGCAGTTTGCGCGGCATCAGCTCTGGTTCGAGTTGCGCCAGGAAATCACGCATGCGCTTGTGGACGGGGCTACTGTGGACGGGGCTACTGTGGCCAGGGCTACTGTGGCCAGGGCTACTCGTGCTGCTCGCGGTCTCCTCCGACAGCTTCTTGATGGTCTTGTCGAGGTGCCGCCACATCTCCCTGGTCAGTCCGTATTGGCGGGCAGCCTTGGCGAGATGAAGTTGGGCGAACGCGCTGTCGCCACTGGTCTTTGCCTTCTCCCTCAGCTTGCCAAGAAGTTTTGCGTGCCCGCGTCTGTCGACCACGTCGACGACGGCAACCGTGACGCTGCCGTCGTAGGTCGAGACTTCTAGGTTGTCACCTTTGGTCGTCACCTTGCCGACCAGGATGCGCCCATCCTTGAGGCGCAGCTCCATCACTTCTTGGCCAGCGGCTGGCAGAGCTAGAATGATGGCTGCCGAGCAGAGAGCGAGTAGGCGGGACGGGCGAAGGACTTGGGTAGCCATGCAAAAAGCCATGGGAAGTCTCGTTGGTGACGAGCGACAGAATGGGTGGGGCGAGGGGCACTCCCCGGTATGATGGTAGACCGAGCATGAACCGTACCACCGCGAACGTCTTGTTCTGCCTTGTCTCCTTGATTGGGACGGCTGCCGCCCAGGCAGCGGGCACGATCCCGGCTGAAAAGCCGCAAACATCTGCTGTCATTGAGCTTGTGGGATCAATCGTCAAGGCGGAAGCGGCCTTGACGAGCCTGCGAATGACGATGGCCACTACTGGCAAGCTGCCCGGCGGCCTCGATGTGACGACCCGCGGGGAACTGCGTGTCCTGCGTGGGACACAGGCGAAGCCCGTAGAAATGCAGTTCACGACGCTGGAGTATGCGTTCGGCGACGGGCTGATGGGCAGCATGGAAACGGCTCGCACCAAGGACGGCATCCTGATCTTTGAGAAGGATCCAGCCTTTGGATCGGTCTTCGTGCACATCCCGGCGGACGTCGTCGCGGACCTCGAATGGGCCTCCGTCATCCTGAAGAAGACGGATCTGCCCGGCATGGTTGATGGCCGAGCGCAGTCGCCACTTGGCAGCGGCATGATCACCGATCTGCTGCGCACCTTCGATCTGGCGATTGGCGAGCAGAAGGATCACCTTGGCGACAAGGGCACGTGGTTGCGCGGTGCTCGCCGCGCGGGTCTCGATGCGCAGGATCCCGACCTGCCGTTGGCCGATCGCGTCGACGTGTTTGTTCGCGACCGCGACCACGCTCTGTTGCTGGCTCGCTACTTCGTCGGCACCGATGTCGTGCAGCAAATTACGATCGAGACGCTCGAAGTGAACGCCAAGCTTGTGGCTGCAGACTTCAAGGTCGACGGCCACGGCGAACGCGTTCGCAACGTGCGCGACTACCAACCGATTTGGGCGCAGATCGTCGAAGCCTTCACCGGTGCCGAAGCCAAGGCTGAGGAAGGAGAGGTGCGGCCGAGCAAGCGCGAGGGCAAAGACCAGGGTAAGGACGACAAGCAGCCAGCGCCGCCGCCGAGTCCTGAGAAGGCAAACGGCGGCAAGTAGCCGCCGAGCAATCTGTCGTCCTTGCGGGTGCCCGCGCGATAGATTCCTGCCCGCAAGCCACAGCTCGCGGCGTTAGTTGCCGAGATCTTCTTCGCTCGGTGGCGTCTCGAGCAGCTCGAGGCCTTTGTAGCGAGACTTTGCGTAGTCGATCTCGAAGTCCGAGTTGAACAACGCGACGAAGCGACCCGCTTCGTCCTTGACGACCATCGGCAGGATCTCGAGCACCTCCTCGGTGACGTTTTTGATCCAGCGCGCTCGCGACCAACCCTTGCGCTCGAGGCGCAGGTCGACGTTGTACTCGGATTCCAAGCGAGCTTGGAACACTTGCAACTGCAGCTCTCCGATGGCGCCGAGAACCGGTTCACGCGCGCCGTGGCGTGGCCAGAAGATCTGCACGACGCCTTCTTCGCCTAGTTGGGTTAGGCCCTTGCCGAAGCCCTTGGCCATCGAAGGTTCTCGCGGCGCGACCTGTGCGAAGATCTCTGGCGCGAACCGCGGGAAGTTGCGCACCTCGAAGGATGGCCCGGCACTGAGCACGTCACCGACGCGGAACATGCCGGGGTTGATCAAGCCGATGACGTCGCCCGGGAACGCTTCTTCGATCGAGACCCGTTCTTGGCCGAAGAAGCGGTGCGGGTGGGAGAGTCGCACGTCGCGGCCCATGCGCAGGTGCTTGGCGGCCATGCCGCGTTCGAATCGCCCGGACGTGACGCGCAAGAACGCGATGCGGTCGCGATGCAGCTTGTCCATGTTGGCGGCAACTTTGTAGACGAAGCCCGAGAAGAACGGCTCGTTGGGAGCGATCTCGCCGCCGATGGTGGGCAGCGGTCCCGGTGGCGGTGCGATCTCGATGAAGCTCTTCAGGATCTCTTCGACGCCGAAGTTCGACAGCGCACTGCAGAAGAACATCGGGCTGATCTTCTGCTCCATGAAGTCCTGGAGCTCGAATGGCTGCACGCAGTTTTGCACCATCTCAAGGTCTTCGATCAGCTTGTCGTGCGCTCGGTCGCCAAGGGCTTCGCGCAAAGCTGGGTCTTCGGGACCGGTGGTCTCGACGGCGGCGCGCGTGGCGTTGTGGGCGGTGCGCTCGTAGAGCAGCACGTTCTTCTGGCGCAACGAGTAGACGCCGCGGAAGCCGTCACCAGAACCAATCGGCCACGAAGCCGGCACGATGGTAATGCCGAGCGTCTTCTCGACTTCGTCCATCAAGTCGAGCGGGTCGCGCGACGGCCGGTCCATCTTGTTGACGACGGTGACGATCGGGATGCCGCGATCGCGACACACCTTGAATAGCTTGACCGTCTGCGGCTCAACGCCCTTGGCACCATCGATCAGCATTAGCGCCGCATCGGCCGCCACCAGCGTGCGATAGGTGTCTTCGGAGAAGTCCTGGTGGCCAGGCGTGTCGAGCAGGTTGACGCAGTAGCCCTCGTATTCGAATTGCAGCGCGGAGCTGCTGATCGAAATGCCACGCTTCTTCTCGATGTCCATCCAGTCGGATGTCGCACTCTGGCCGCCTCGGCGAGCCTTGACCGAGCCGGCCTGACGGATGGCGCCGCCGTAGAGCAGCAGCTTTTCGGTCAGCGTTGTCTTGCCGGCATCAGGGTGCGAGATGATCGCAAACGTGCGACGGCGCTGGATTTCGTGATTAAGGTCGGACATCGCGGGTTTCGGCGCGAATAGCGTAGCGGCGCAGCGCTGGAATGCGAGGTCCGCCCGGCGCCGTTGGGTTCGATGCGGCTGGACTCGGTTCGCGTCAATCCCTCACGCGAGCACCGAAACGACCCCGCGCACGTAGGAGTTGGCGATTCCGCGGGCCAGTTTGTAGAGGCCGTAGTCGTTCGACGACAGGACCATGAACACCACGACAAACGCGATCAGGAAGACCCGCGGGTCCTGGACCCTGCGAAGCATGCGGGCGAAGCCCTTGTTCAGATTCGCCAGCACCCTGGCGCCGTCCAGCGGCGGCACCGGGATTAGATTGAGCAAGAATAGCGCGACGTTGCTGACCCCGAAGACCCACAAGAACTGGAGTAGGTTGCCGCTGACCTCGGACACTTCGCTCGAGTCGCGGACGGCGACCTGCCAGACACTGAGCCCCGTCAGTGCCAAGAACGCGAGCAGCAGGTTCATCAGTGGTCCCGCCGCCGACACGAGCGCATCGCCGTAGCGACTGCGAAACCGGGTCGAGTCGACCGGCATGGCGCCATAGCACATGCCCATCAGCGCCAACATGATCAGCGAGATCGCGCCCATGTGCACGCGCGGGTCGATGGTCATATGACCGGTCTCGATCGGCGTGCGATCCCCTTGCCAAATCGCGGCCCAACCGTGGGCCAGTTCGTGCAGCACGACGCTTAGCACCATCGTGACCACGACGTAGACGAAGAAGGCCGGGTTGGTGCTAATGCTCTCGATGAACAAGGGCGCGCGAGCCTACCGGTTTGCGGTTCGAATTGGCACGGGTTGCCTTGCTCGCGCTACTCGGCCCCGCTACTTAGCGACCCGATCTCATTCGCGTTGCTGTTGAGGTGCACGAACACGATGCCGTTCTCAGCGTGGTCCCGCTGCCAAGTCGCAAAGCACTCGTCCGCCTCGCGTTGGGTCTTCGACTGCGTCGAGTCGAAGCTGATGACCGTCAACCTGCCGAGCAGCTCCTGCAGCTTGCAGGGTTTGCCATCGAGGTCGACGGCGACGGCGTTGCCATCGAGGCGTTGGCCCAGTCTAGCTCCGCCACCGGACTGGCTGGTGAGGCCTTCGCGGCGCGAGCAACTGGCTCGGTTTGCGGCTGTTGGGAGACCGCAGGCAGCATCAAGCTGACCAGCGCGACCTAGCTTCATGGTCGACTGTTTACGGGGCAGAAGCGAACTAGGTCCATGATTGTGTCTTTTTGGGCAATCGATACCCGTATCCTATTTCGCCCCCAAAGTTCCTCCGTTCGCACCTGCCGCCCCAAGTCCCTTGTCGTCCTTCTCCGATTATCCGCTTCTTCCGTCCCTTAAAGCCAGCCTTGTCGAACAGGAGCTGACGACCCCGACGGACATCCAGGCGCGCGCGATTCCCGAGCTGCTCAAAAAGCGCTCGCTGGTGGGCGTTGCCGAGACTGGCAGTGGCAAGACGCTCGCGTATGTGCTGCCGATGTTGCACCACATCAAAGAGCTCGAGTCTTCCGAAGAACCCGTCTCCGATTCCGGGCGCCCACGCGGTGTCGTGTTGGTGCCGGGACGCGAATTAGGCGAGCAAGTCGGTCGCGTGTTCAAGGGCTTGACGCACGGCACGCGCTTGCGCGTTCGCTACGCGATCGGCGGTTCGGTCAAGCAAGTCGCGCGTCAAAACATCAACACCGACTTTGAGATCCTGGTCGCGACACCTGGCCGTTTGCTGCAGCTACTGACCCAAAAGCGAGTGCGTCTCGATGACACTCGCATGCTGGTGTTCGACGAAGCCGACCAGTTGCTCGACCACGGTTTCCTGCCGGTCGCTTCCAGAGTCGCGCGCGATTGCCCAGCTACTGTGCAGTTGGTGATGTTCTCGGCGACGATGCCGGAGACGCTGCGTGCCGTCATCAAGGACGTCTTCGGTGAGAAGCCGTTGCAGATTGAAACGCACGGCAGCCACAAGGTCGTGCGCACGTTGCGCACCGACAATCGCAGGGTCGAGCACGGTCGCCGCACCGATGTGTTGCGCCAGGTCCTGCGCGAGAAGCCGGAGTCGGGCACGGTGATGTTTGCCAACACGCGGGCGCAATGTGAAGTGCTCGCGGAGTGGCTCGAAGAAGTTGGCGTTGGCTTCGTTCGCTACATGGGCGAGATGGATCGCGCCGAGCGCCGCCGCAATCTCGCCAGCTTCCGCGACGGCGATGTGTCGATTCTGTTGACCACCGACCTCGGCGGCCGCGGCCTCGACATCGAACGCATTGACCGCGTCGTCAACGTGCACCTTCCCAAGGATGTCGACAACTACCTGCACCGCGTCGGCCGCACCGCGCGCGCCGGCCGCAAGGGCCTTGTCGTCAACCTGGTCACCGAACGGGACAACCCGTTGATGGCCAAGCTGAAGAAGCGCGAATACAAGCCGCACTAAGTGGGTTGTCGAGCGACTCGGCGCCTAATCTAGGCAGCCGCCACCCTCTACGTTCTTGTCGCCGGTCGGCAAGTTGGCGAGCCGCGTCTGCAGCTCGCGAATCTCGTTCTGGGTAGAGCCAACTCGATAGGCGTCACCCATGAATGTGTCTGCTCATGGAGCGGACTCTCGGCGTGCGAATTACTCGTCAACTGAGCATTTCCGGACGGGTGCCACCCCTTGCTCGATCCGGCCGCTGCGACGACATTTACCGCTGGTTCCCCAGCCCAATGCCCAGCCAGCGAAGAAAAGCTGAGCTACCACCCAACACTCCGGCCCTGGCCGGTGTGAGTGCTCCGAACGATGAGTAGCACACCAGCATTTTCGGCAGATCAGCTTCTGAAGCATTCAGGATGGGCCCGGTCCCTCGCGCGGCAACTCGTTGCCGATGCGGCTACTGCGGAAGATGTGGTACAGGAAACGTGGATTGCCGCGCTGCGTGAGCAGCCGTCCACGGACCGCCCGCTGCGACCTTGGCTTGAGCGGGTCATCCGCAACTTCGCCGCCAACTCGAGGCGCAATCGCAAGACGCGTGCGCGCCACGAACAGGCGGCGGGGGATGGTGACTCGATGGCCGCTTCGGTGGCCGATGTGGTTGCCAAGGCCGAAGGGCAGCAGCGGGTAGTCGCCGCCGTGTTGGCGCTTTCGGAGCCGTATCGCAGCGTTGTCTTGCTGCGTTACTACGAGGGACTGTCGGCAGCCGAGATTGCTCGGCGCAGCGATACTCCCGCGGGCACCGTGCGTTGGCAGGTCAGTGCAGGTCTTCAGCTACTGCGCGAGAAGTTGGATGCAGAAGAGAACGGTGATCGGCGTGCTTGGTGCACGGCGCTGCTGCCGTTGGCCGGGTTCCAGTCGGTGCAAGAAGTTGCAGCTGCTGGTTCGGTCTCTTCGCTTACTGCTGATCGCGCGCGCTCATCGTTCATGACGATCCTCAAAGGAGCGGTAGTGATGAAGAGTGCATGGATGGTTGGTGTCGCCGCAGTGAGTGCGGTTGTCTTGTTTTGGATGTTGCAGGATGGTGGCGGGCCGCCGGTGCTCACGCCGGTTAGCGATAACCCCTCGGTTGCCGCGGCCAGTGCGGAGATTCCCGAGCAGACACACGTGCGCAGCGAAGCGCCTGTCGCGCTGGTGGAGGAAGTTGACGACGTCATTGCGGAACCGCTGTGGCGCGCCAGCGTCAAGGTGCGTTTCGTCGATCGCTATGGCGTCGGCGTGGCCGGCGTACGTGCCAGGTTCTCGCGCGACGCCGAGTTCTCGTCGGACGACGAGGGGCGCATCGAACTGTCGGTGCCGAAGCCATATGACAACATCAAGTCGCATCGCGGCCCGCTGTCGCTCGTGGCGCGGCATGACGAGTTCGCGACGGTGCATCGCTCGGTGGTTACCGCGACGTTGATGGGAAATGGCGATGTGGTCGAACTCGGCGTCATCGAGCTGGAAGCTGGTGGCAGCATCACGGGCCACGTTGTCGATACGTTGGGCGCTGCCATTGTCGGTGCGCGCATTTCCGTCGAAGGCCGCAGCAGCGGCTCACCCCGGGCCAGCAGTTTGCTGACGATGGTTTCAAGCGCGGGGGATCGTGTTGGCAAGAGCTCTGCGAAGACGGATGCGTCGGGCAACTTCCGCATCGATGGCGTACTGCCTGGAGCCAACAAGGTCATGGGTTCACTGAGGGCGGGTGCCGCCAGGGTGGATGAAGTGTCCGGCGAAGTATCCGTAGATGTTGTGGCGGGTTCGGAGATGCACGTCGAGCTGACGTTGAAGAGTCGATTTGAACCGGAGCAGATTGTCACCATCATCGTGGAAGATCCGGATGGCAAGCCGCTGCCGAATGCCCGCGTGAGCGTGAAGTCAAATTATGGCAACAGCGCGACGAGCACCAACGAGCAAGGTCGCGTCCGTTGCGGGTTCCTCCGCGGGGGGCCCGAAGTGGATGTCACGGTGATTGCGCCAAATGGGCAATATGCGACCGTCGTGCACGAGGGCGCTTTCCTTGGTCAGTCGGTGACCATCCGCTTCGCCAGGTCGGTGCCGATGCCCTTGCACTTGGTCAGCGAGGCCGGGCGTGTGATCGCCAAGGCGAGGGTTCGTTTGCATACCGTTGCAAGTGGTGGGTTCCTTGGCTTCGGTCGGAAGCGCGCCGTCGATTTGGTCTTTGGCGAGTTCGAGGTTGCCGCGGATGGCTCGGTGGCTGGCGTGCACCTCCCCAAGGATCGTTTTATGATCGAAGTGCACACTCGCGGTCATGAGGTCCAGAGTTTTGGCCCCTACGAACCGGCGGTTGCGAAGGCTGGTGTGAAGCTTTCCTTGGTTGCGAGCCCGATGGTGGCCGGGCGCGTCGTCGATGCGGATGGCAAACCAGTTGTTGGCGCGGTTGTTGAGCTGCTCCGTCGACCGACGAGCCAGATGATCTACAACGGCTTCCCGGTGTGGCTCGATCCGCATGGCATGGATCGCTCTGAAACCGATGCGGACGGAGCCTTCGAATTGACCGCGCGGGGCAAGCAGTCCTTCTTCGTGCGTGCCGATTCGAATGGCTTTGCCGCGACCATGACGACCGAGATGACGGGCGAGGACTTCGCTCGCGGCGGCAAGCAGCTGCGCTTGGAACTGAACCAGGGCGGCAGCATCCAGGGCTACGTCTTGCGTGCCGATGGTCGCTCTACTGGAGGAACGATTGTGGTGGCGAACCGCGGCGATGGCTTTGCCGTCACGACGCGTGTGGCTGCCGATGGCCGTTACGAGTTCGAGCAGGTAACGCCTGGCAAATACCAAGTGCAGCGCACTGGCAGTGACTTGAGTCCCGGCGGATCCAGTTCGCGGAACTCCCTCGGTCGCCCGATTCAGCAACTGTCTGAGCCGAATTGCACTGTCGTTGTCGGCGAGGTCACGCGGTGCGATCTCGGCGCGCGCTATGTCTACGACGCGAAGTTGATCGCACACATCGACATTCCCGGATGGTCGCTCGCTGGAAAGCGCGTGGCGATCGAATTTGCCGACGTCAAGGAAGGCCAGCACTCGACCGAGCAGTGGCACGCGCGGGTGGGGGATGATGGTCGCTTCGAAGTGCCGTTGTTGCCAAGTGGCGCGCTCCGGTTGCGCATCGCCGACGGCAGGCGGATGATTGAGGCCAAGCTCAACATGCTGCCCGGTGAGAACCGTTTCAAACTCGCGGTCGAGGCCAAGATGGCGACGCTGCGGGACCTACCGACGGTTGGTCCAAGCGGCGAAGCAACGATGGTTATCGCAAGTTGGACGGAGGGTACGACCACGATCCACTTGCCTGTCGAGGTCGGTGCTGATGGCACCGCGACGGTCTCGTTACCGAAGGGCAAGGTGTCGCTGGAGCGCATGCCAACCGCGTCCGACCTCAGCGCCATCATGCTCGCCGGTGGCCTTACGATGATCCCGTTCCGCGAGATCATCGTTCAGTAGGACTGCAGTAGCCCTGCAGTAGCATTCGCAGTAGCGGCCGAGGCAGTGCCTCAGTGGCCGCTCGCTACATCTTGTCGGGATCCTGACCGCGCAACACCGAGTTACCGTCAAACGTCTCGCGCAGGTTCGCACTCGCCGGCTTCGCCAGCATCTCCTTATTGATGCGACCACTCTGGGCGAAGAAGTCGATCGGGTTGTCCCAAACCAACTGCTCGACTGTTTCGCGCGGCACGCCGGCTTGCTCCAGCTTGACGCAGGTGCGCGGTACCATCATCGGGTCGCTTACGCCCCAATCGGCGGCGCTGTTGATGACGAAGCGTTCGATGCCGTATTCGAGCACGATCGAAACCATGCGCGCCGGATCCATCTTGGTGTTCGGGTAGATCGAGAAGCCGGACCAGCAACCGAGGTCGCGGGTGATCTTGATCGTCTCCTCGTTGCCGTGGTCGAGCAGCACGCGCTCCATCGGGAAGTTGGCTTCTTTGACGATCGCAATGCAGCGCTGGAAGCCCTTCATCTTGTCGCGGTGGGGCGTGTGCACCAACACCGGCAGGTCATGGTTGCGGGCCAGTTCAAGCTGCTCCGACATCATGATCTCTTCGGTCTTGGTTTGGTCGTCGAGACCAATTTCACCGACCCCGATGCACGAGTCCTTCTCGCAGTAGCGCGGCAGGATCGCGAGCACATCACGGTTGATGCTGTTGTCGTTGGCTTCGCGCGGGTTGAGACCCATCGTGCAGAAGTGATGGATGCCGAATTGCTGCGCGCGGTGACGTTCCCAGCCGATCAGCGTTTCGTAGTAGTCGATGAAGGTGCCGACCGAGGTGCGGTTCTGGCCGAGCCAAAAAGCTGGTTCGAGCAAGGCGCGCACGCCGGCAAGACTCAGTTGCTCGTAGTCGTCGGTGACCCGACTGAACATGTGGATGTGCGGTTCGAAAATGAGCATCGCGATTGGTCGGGGGCCTAATTGTCTGGGGCTAGTTGGTGGCGAGTTGTTGCAGTAGTTCGCGGACCGTGTCGCGCGGTTCACGCGGCAGTCGTTCTTGGGCGAACTGGGCAAGGAGGGGTTGTAGCTTTGAGTCGTTGTTGCGCATCGCGAGCAAGCCGTCGGCGGCAGCGTGACGCACGCCGTCGTCGCCGTGCTCGATGCCGCCGATCAAGCGTCCGAGCGCGCCGGGGCAAACAGCATGGCCGAGCATGCGGTAGGTGTGCTGCCAGACGGAGCGACCAGCGGCTTCGCGTTCGGTTGCGAGGTCTTGCAGCATCGTCGACAGCGTGGAGTTCGCGTGGTTCTCTATATTGAAGGCGCGCGTCAGATCCATGCCGATGAACGCGAACTTCAGCAGCAAGCGGTTGGCAGTGTCTGCGTCGAGGACGCCGCTCTTGATGGAGCGCGCCAGCAGGTCGCTGTCACACATGGCCGCTTCGAGGTGCAGTGCGACGTTGGTGCGCAGGGCCTCGCCGAACAGGCGGTTGGTGGTGCTGCCCAGTGGCATGAAGTTGAGGCTGCGGAACAGCATGGCTCGCTCCTCAATGTCGCCATGGGCGAAAACATCGAGGACTTCTTCCTCGGTCGCTTCGATCGACTTGACTAGGTAGGCGGCTACCAGGTCGCACGTTCGGAACGCATCGAGGTCGACGGTGGCTTCGCCGAAGGCCTGCCGGCCACCGCCGACCACGGCCTTGCCGAATCGTCTGGGAATGCCTGGGAATACTACGGGCAAACGACTTCGGTCGGTTCTCAGGTTGGCGAGAAGCTCGTCAGCCTGCTCGGCCGCAGGGCCCAGGAGAGCGCGCAGTTCTGCTGTGGACATGGGGGGAAACACCATACCGGCTCGGTGCAGCTGCGTCATGTGACAGCAAGCGAACCCTGTCATCGGTGGTTCAGTAAAGGCTCAAGCTGCGGTGGCCGATGGTCCCAGTATGGAGAATGGCGAGCAACTAGATCCGATGCATGTGGGAGCTTGCCATCGCCTGCTGCTGATCGAGGCCCGGGACACCGACGTCGTCGCTCTCCATCGCGCCATGCACGATCGTCGCCTGCCGATTGAGCTCCAGCGGGCCCACAATGGCATGGAGGCGCTAGCCATGCTGCACTTGCAGCTGGAATGCGGTCGTACCGATGAGCTGCTGATCGTGCTCAGCTTGGATTTGCCCGAAGAGGACGCTGTGAACTTTCTCGTGGAACTCCGCCGCGACGAGCAGCTGGCCGAGAGTGCCGTCGTCGGCTGCACGGCCAAGCTGCCGCCAAATGGCGAGGATATCGCCAGCAAATATGGTTTGGTGACGTGCCTGCATCCGAGCGCCGAAGGCGAGGGAAATGCGACACCCCTGCTGATCGAGTTCATCGAGAGCTACCTGCATCTTCGAGTCTGAGGTCCACGGAGGTTTCGTTTGCAGCGGCTGCGCAGCTGTCGTCGGCTGCCGCTAGGCCAAATTGCGTCGTTTCGTGGTGCGACTTGGTCAAACATCCGGGCTAGGGTGCTTCGCGATGGACTTCCCCGCCTGGGACCCCGTTCTGTTCGACATCCCCTTCCTGCCGATCGACATTCGGTGGTATGGGATGATGTACGTCGTTGGCTTCATCTGCGCGCAATGGATCTTTGTGCGCCTGGCACGGAGCGGGTTCTTCCCGGTCTCGCCTGAAGCAGCGCCCGATCTAATCTTCTACTGTGTGTTCGGCGTGATGCTGGGCGGCCGCGCCGGCTATGCGCTGTTCTATGATCATTCGCTGCTGAACCCGCTGGTCTTCCTGCAGGTGTGGAAGGGCGGTCTCGCGTTTCACGGTGGTCTTGCTGGTGTCTGTGTTTCGATGTGGCTGTTCTGTCGCCACCACAAGATTGGTTGGGGGCGGGTTGCCGATGCGACGGCCATTGCCGGGACGCCAGGCATCTTCGCCGTGCGCATGGCGAACTTCATCAACGGTGAGCTCTATGGCCGCGTGACGGACGCCACCACGTGGGGCGCGATGCAGTTTCCGACCGATCCGGCGGCGATGCAGCTGTTGCACGTGCCCGACGGTGTGTCGATGCGTGATCGCGAACTATGCATTCAGGTCGCCTACGGCAATCTCGAGTTCGCCGACGTTAAGGAGCGCCTGAGCGTCGCCGACGATCTCGGTCGTCCGATCAACTGGGACGCCATTGAGCCATATCTTAACTGGGAGTCGGTCAGCAACCTCGTCAGCGCCAATGGCGAGCACCTGATTCCGTTCCGGCATCCTTCGCAACTCTATGAAGGCTTTGGCGAGGGCTTGTTGCTCGGTCTGGTGCTGTTGGTCGTCTACTTGATGACGCGCAAGAAGCCGATGCGAACGGGCCGTTACGCGGCGATCTTCCTGATGGGATACGCGATCATTCGCGGCGGACTTGAGATGGTGCGCAAGCCGGATGCTCAGTTCTACGAGAACGGCAAGGACGGCACGGTGCTGCTGGGCATGACAATGGGGCAAACGCTGAGCGCGGCCATGGTCGTGGGAGCGTTGATGATCCTGTTCTGGCCGCGCAAGCCGCAGTCGGAACCGACCGAAACCCCGGGCGCATCGGCCCAGCCGGACCCGCAGAAGCCTGATTCTTCGAAGTCCTGAGAGGGTGTAGAGGCTCCGGCGGCCGGCCCGTCGGAGTCCATATAACCCTCCTGATCGCAAGGAAGGCGATCGCAACTCTGGTTGCCACGGTGGTTCGCTGGAATAATGGGAGTCGCCGCGGCGTCCAGAATGGGCCGCTCGGCACAGAATCTCCTATGTTGCGTAACCGACCGCTGTATCTCCTGCTGCTGATTGCCGTGGCTGTCGCCGCCGTCGCTTGTGACAACGTCGGCCGCGCATTCGATCGGAACGTCGATCCAAACGATCCCGGCGAAGAAATCGGCACCTCGGCGATCCAGATCGTCCCGATTGGTGGCGATGCCCGGGTTGGACGTCCAACGGTGCGAGCGACCTATCCCGAAGGCGCAGGCTGGCCGTCGACGGTGCCCATCGTGATCGAGTTTAGCGAGAGCCTCAACGAAGAGACGATCCTGCCGACGACTTCGACCGGCACCGATGCTCGCATCGGCGTGCGGATCCAAGGCACGCAAAACTTGCTGCCGGCGCAATACGACTTCCTTGGCAACGGGCGTCTGTTGATCATTCGCCCGATCGGCGGGCTTCAGGACCAAGGTGGTGTGATCTACGAGGTCGTGCTGTTCCCCGAAGGACGTGACGCCGATGGCGTGCGCTTCCAGGTTAGCGATGGTGAGACCATTCTCAGCGACTTCCAAGTCAACCAGGATGAGTCGATCACGGATGGTGCGATCGTCGCGACCTATCCGCGCGACAACTTCACGGATCAGGCGCGCGAAGGGGACTTCATCGTCGTCTTCGACCGGCCTGCCAACGTCAACACCTTGCTACCCGCCGACATCTTCCTGCAGCCAGCAGGCGGCGCCGCAATCGGCGTCACGATCAGACGGCCGCTTTCGACGGTGACCGTTGAGGATCCACGAGTCGTCGTGCTCGAACCTGACGTGGCATTGCTCGCCTCGCAGAGCTACGAGTTCACGGTTACCGGCAACATCACCTTTGGTCAGGACGGCAATCTCGACTTCAACGGCCGCACGCCGTTCACGCGCTTTAACACGATCAGCCCATCGGCGCCGATTGCTGTCGAGCTCGGCAGTGCGGGGGTCGGCTTCCCCAACAAGATCAACCGCTCTAACGTGCTCAGTGTCATCCTGAATGTTGACTTGCCGGCTGACACGCTTGCCGGTGATGTGGTTGTTGGCCGGATCTATGGTGGCGATGCCGAGACCACCCAGACGTTTGATAAGTCGTTCATCGAACGCACCGCGGCGGCGCCTGTCGCTGGCGTGCAGACCGTGGCGCTCGACTTCGGCGCACAGTTGGGCACCGTGGATGCGCCGCTACTCGACGACGGCGACATTGTCTTTGCGGTGCAGGTGCAGCGCGGCAGCCAATCCTCCGGCTTCATTCACCAAGATCAGAGCGACGAGCCGATCTTCGACATCACTCGGCCGACGCTAACGCGCGCTGGGCCGCCTGGCAGCGGCACTGACATCTTTACGGAGTCGGAAACGCTGGCTTACTACGGTGAGGCTAGCGAAGGGCTCGCAGATGCGACCCTGACGGACGGCGTCAACACCGCGGTGATGTTCGGATCGAGCAATTCGGGCCGGTTCCTGATGTTGCCAGTTCCCCTGTTGCGTTTGACTGCGGCGCGCAACTACAGCGTCACCCTGGTCGACTTGGCTGGCAACGAGTCATTCGACGCGGTGGCAGGCTTGATCCGGCAACGCGGTTTGGTCACCGGCATGCTTGCCGGCACGCTGACCGTCGAAGCCTACGACCACGCGACTCTCGAGCCAATCGTAGGCGCCACCGTGCTGGTCGATCCAGGAACCCCGACGGTCCCCGCGTCAACTGGCCAATTGATCGGCACCACGGACACGACGGGTCGGGTGGTGTTCACCAGTGGTGGTCTTGGGGCAGCGAACACAATCACCATCATTCGCGCCGACTACGACTTGGTGACCTTCTACGACTCGCAGGCCGCGCACGTTAGCTTGCCGTTGCGGCCGATCACGAACAACACGGCGACTCTCAGTGGCACGACCTTGCCGCAGCCGACGGCAAGCGCGCCAATCGTCCCCGGTAGTACGGTCATCGTTGGTAGCACGGCGTTTGCCGATCATTCGGTGATGGGCAGTCGCTCTGCGGACGCGTCGCCAACCGAGATCTCGCCGACGCCGATTCTGCCCAACCGCGCCCAGATCCTGACCGCGTTTGGCGGTCCGTTTGAAGCAACCACGACGCCGACGTATGGCTTCCAGAGTTGCGAGATTTGTGGTGCTGGTTTGATTTCTCCTTCGGCTCCATCGGCACCGGCCGAGCCCGGCGGCACGACGTCGCCGACGCTGTTGCTGACGCCGACCGTTGCCACGCTTGGCTCATTGATCGGGGCGCATGCCGAAGACTTTGCCTTAGCTGTTGGACTCGCTACGTCGGACCTGATCACGGATTCACCTAAGGCCCGCGTGACGACGTCAGTCAACGGCTTTGACCATCAGGCGTTGGTTGGCATTGGTACCGTCAGCTTGCAGGGGGGCACGATCTACAACGTGGACGCGAACTTCTCGTTGCCAATCCTTGCCGGTTTGGTCGGCTACACTCCGGTGTCGTGGTTGACGACTGAGGCCGAAGACAATGCCGGGCGCATCAGTCGCGTGCGCGTCTTGCTCAACCCAACCAGCGGCACGATCTTGCCTGGCACTGGCGCGACAGCCATTCCCACGATCACCGCACCGGGCGGGGCCTTCAGTGGTTCGCCATTGGTTACCTTTGCCGACGTGCTCAATGCAGCTGCCATTCCTGCAGGTGTGGCGTTCGTTGATCTCACCGCGACCGATTCTGCTGGCCGTCGTTGGCACATGATTGTGCCGGACCGCGACGTGATTGGCGGCACCGATGCCGTGCAGTTCCCCGACTTGGTCACGCCTAAAGTGGCTGGTCTAGCTGCCGGCGCGTGGCAAATGGTTGCCGAGGCTCGTCTGATCGTGTCCGTCACGTTGTCGACCCCCGATGACATCGTGCTGACCGAGCGCTTCCGTCAGGAAGTGAACTACTCCCGCGCCGCGGCGGTCACCTTCACGGTCAATTGATCGCGTGATCGGTGTCGCGCTGTTGTCTGGTGGGCTTGATTCTGGGGTCGCGGCAGCGTGCTTTGCGGCCGAGCCAGAGAACCAGCTGCGCGCTGCCGTTTTTTGTGACTATGGCCAGCGCGCTCGGGATCGAGAGTTCGAGGCGGCGCAGGCATTGGCAAAGCGCTTCGCAGTAGAGCTGCATCGCTATGAATTGCCGTGGCTGGCGGACTTGTCGCGCGCGGCGGGTTCGCTCCTAGTAGCTGGAACGGGCGATCTGCCAACCGCCACGGCGCAGGCGCCGGGTGACGAAGCCAGCGCCAAAGCTGTTTGGGTGCCGGCCCGCAACGCCGTGTTTGTCAGTATCGCCGCGGCCGCTGCCGAAGCGCTGCGCGCTGACTGTGTTGTCACTGGCTTCAACCGCGAAGAGGCCGCGACCTTCCCTGATAACTCGCAGGCATTCTTGACGGCCGCCAGCGCCTTCCTGCAGCTTGGCACAAGGTCCGGTATGGAGGTCGTCAGCCCGACGATTGCATGGGACAAGGGCGAGATCGTTGCCGTTGCCCAACGCTTAGGCTTCTCGCAAGACGACTTCTGGTCGTGCTACGAAGGCTCGGCCGTTCCATGTCGGCAATGTGAGTCGTGCGTTCGCAGTCGCTGGCAGCGATAATGCTGGCAGCATGGCGCTCCCCAGCATCTTTGGCATCGTCAACGTCACGGTCGATTCGTTCAGCGACGGTGGTCGCTACTTCCACGCCGAGAAGGCGGTAGCGCACGCCAAACGTTTGCGCCTAGCGGGTGCTGACGTGCTCGATCTTGGCGCCGAGTCGACGCACCCAGATGCCGAAGATGTCGCCGCGAGCGAAGAGATTAGGCGGCTTGAACCAGTCGTTGGCGCGTTGCTCGAACAAGGAGCCACGGTCAGCATCGATACCACCAAGGCTGAGGTGATGCGCGAGATGGTCGGGCTCGGTGCTCTTTGGCTTAACGACGTCAATGGCTTCCGCGACCCCGAAGCTCTTCGCGTCGCTGGCGACTGCGCGCAGGAGGTTCGGTTTGTCGTGATGTATTCGCGCAGCTCCAAGCCGCGCGCGGATCGTTCGTCTTCGGGGGCGTCGGGACTGCTCGACGAGTTGCGCGCGTTCTTTGAAGAGCGTCGGACTGCATTTGCTTCGGTCGGCGTCGCCGCGGATCGCATCGTGTTCGATCCGGGCATGGGGTTTTTTCTTGGTAGTGACGCCAAGCCTAGCTTGACCGTGCTGCATCACCTGGCGGAGTTGACCAAGGCCGCTGGTCCGATGTTGATCTCGGTTTCGCGCAAGTCGTTCCTTGGCGAAGTGACCGGCAGCCCCGTGGCCCAACGCGGGCCAGGCACGTTGGCGGCCGAGCTGTGGGCGGCGCGACATGGCGCCGGCTATTTGCGCACGCACGACGTGATGGCGCTGCGCGATGCATTACGCATCCAAGAAGCGATCGAGCAAGCCTAGTTTCACTAGGCCCACGTCGGCGTTCGCGCGACTGTTGCGTGCTTCTACAGATGCGTCGCTCGGATCTTCGAGCCCATTTGTGTTGCAGGAGTTACAGCCGTCTCAGCAGCCGTTGGCGCTGTTCGAGATCGCATCACGTGCCAAGGCATTGGGGGCAACCCTGTGACCGTCTCGAAATGGGGCATGGGCAACAGCTTGCCGTTCTCAAGTTACGCACTCAGAGATTCGAAAAGGACTGTGTCGACCGCCGCAACTCGGTGCCGACATGAGGCCAATGGAATCTGTCAACGAGATCAAGGAAGCACTGTCAGCGCGATCGCGTACCGCGACGCTCGACGAGTTGCGCAGTGAAGGGCGCAAGCGCGTTCGTTTGATCCGCGCCGAGCACGTTGCGCAGATGATCAGCGAGGCCGTGCATGCTGCCATCGAGCATTCTGGGCTGCTTGGTCAGGAGGAAGTCGACCAACTTGTCGAGAAGAGTCGGCAGGAGTTCAAAAACATCCTTCGCGAGCGCGAGCAAGAAGTGCAGAAGTTGCGTGAGACCGATGAGCAGCTCGAGCAGAAAGAGAACGAGCTTACCGAGATCAAGACGCGCTTCAGTGAACTGAGCAAGTCACTCGCGGCGACGCGCGCCGAACTGGAACAAACGGGCAACGATCTTGAAGCACTGCGCGAATTGCCAGTTGCGGCTCAGCCCGAAGTTGCCGCACCCGCACAGTCGGCGATGCCCAACGACGTGATGATGTCGATGATGCAGGAACTCGCCAACTTGAAGGCGACCATGGCAGCGCAACAAGCGCAGCCGGCAGTCCCACAAGCACCGGCGCCGGACTTCTCAGCAGCGCTTGAGAAGTTGACCGGCTCGCTCAACGACCGCCTCGAAAACTTGGGCCGGAAGATGGGCGTTAGCTCCGCAGTCGAGAGCGATGCGCCGCTCGACTTCGGTGGCATGTTCGGCGACGACCAAAAGGTCGAACTCGAGTCGAACATGGACAACATCAAGGTCAAGACGAAGACCGCGGGAGGCATCGCGGCCAACTTGGCAAGACTAAAGAAACTCAAGGGCGGCGGCTAAACACCGAGCAATACGCACAGGTCCGACAGGGAACAGAAGGTTTATAGCAATGACTGAGCAAGACGATAACGATCCTAACATTGATTCGACGACTGAGACGACCCTCTGCCTAGGCAAGGGGCTAGACGTCGGCACCGCAAACCTCGCTGCTGCCGTGCAGAATGAGGAAGGCGGTATCACCGTCAATGTCGAGCGCAACGCGTTCCTAGATATTCCTAGTGATGTCTACTCGAAGAACATGCTGACCAAGCTGAAGGTGCCCTACGTGGTACACAACGGCAAGTTGGTCGTGATTGGCGAAGCGGCCTTCGAGCTCGCCAATGTGTTCGGCCGGGAAACGCGTCGTCCGATGGCAGACGGTCTGGTTAGCCCGAATGAACAAGACGCGCTGCCGATGATGAAGATGATCATCCAGAAGATTCTGGGTGAGCCGCAAGTGCCGGGTGAGCACTGCTACTTCTGCGTGCCAGCGGAGTCGCTCGACGTCGACAACAACGTCGTTTACCACCAAGGCCTGTTCGAAAGCATGGTCACGAAGCTCGGCTACACGGCCCACGCGATCAACGAAGCCCATGCGGTGGTGTTCTCCGAATTGGCTGAGAACGACTTTACCGGCATCGGTCTGTCGTTCGGTGGTGGCATGGCCAACGCCTGCATTACCTACAAGTCGATCCCGTGCCTGTCGTTCTCGGTTGCCCGCGGTGGCGACTGGATCGACAAGAACGTGGCCAGCGTGCTCGGCGTGCCGCGCAGCAAGGCGACGCACATCAAGGAGCGCGGCATCGATATCCGCGACCCGAAGAGCCGCGAAGAAGAAGCGGTCTCGATCTACTACCGCAGCTTGATCAACTACGTGTTGTCGAACATCAAGACGCGCTTTGAGTCCGGCCAGAACATGCCGAGCTTCAATGAGCCGATCGACATCGCCTGCGCTGGCGGCACGTCGATGGTCGGTGGCTTCATCGAAGTCTTCCGCGAAGAGTTCGCCAAGATCGACTTCCCATTGCCCGTCGGCCGCATCTTCCGCAGTGAAGAAGCTCTGACGGCGGTCGCGAAGGGCTGCCTAGTGGCCGCTGCGATCGGCGAAGACTAGGAGTCTGAGTCAGAGGTTCGGCGCATCGGTCGCCGGCGCTCGCTGCGTTGTCGTGCGTTGGCCAGATGTTTGGAACATGCCTTCGTTACGGCGCCGTGTGAGCGATCCCCTGACGCAACTCAATGACTGCAACTACGCGAACGGGCGTGGACCTTGGCCGGGCGGTCAAAGGTCCACGCCCGTTTTGCGTCAATGGTGCCCTACAGCGACAGCGTCAACCGGATCCAATTGCTCAGCTTGCGTTCGATTGGAAAGGTGGCTGACATGGTGAAGGCTGCGGCGTAGAGCGGTAGGCCGTTCAGGAACGGTAGATTCGGCAGCACCAACGTCGCTGTGGCCTCTCCGTTTGCATCGAGCGTTCCCGTGAAGTCGACGAAGAACGGGCTGCCTGGGGTGATGCTCGCTTGCAGGATCGGGCCTACGTCCAAGGGGAACAGGCTGCCGAGCGGCAGCAGGGCGCCAGATTGAATGCCTTCGCTGATCGCGACCAGGTAGGGGAAGCCGGCTTCGCCGCTCATTGCAAGGTTGAGCGATGTCGCTTGGCCGAGTGTCGCAATGCTTGGCCCGCTTAAGGACTGCTCGTCGAGCAAGAACAACAGGCTCTGCTGCAGCAGTTGGGCGCGAGCAGAGTCATTGAGCATTGCCGCGAGTGGCAAGCCAAAGATGGCGGTGCGTGCGTCGGTAAGCGGATTGTGCATCTGCACGCCAGCGCCGAGTCCATTGCCGTAACGAAGGCATACTTGGCCATTGGCGTTGCTCGGTGCGAGCACGTCGGCGTAGTCGACGTTGTAGGTCGGTCCGGTGCCATCATCGAACGACGACGCGGCGATGCCGTCACTCAGCGTGCCGGGAACTCCAGCCTGCAATGAGTAGGTGTTGGCATCGTCAGCGACGTACGTCGCACCCAGAATGTTGCGGAAGAACGCGCGATCGCTCGTCGTTCCTTGTGCATCAAGATCCCACCCAGCTTCGGCACCACTGACAAGCAGGCTGCCGCCACTGTTGAGGTAGTTGGTGACGAGCAATTGTTCGAGGTTGCTGAACGACTCGTCAACCGTGCTCTCTTCGCCGAGCGACCAGACCACGGCGTCGTAGTGAGACAGCGTCACGCGGCCGAACTGCACGGCTTCATTGCTGGCTGCATCGAAGCCGAACGAGAAGTTCGCTGCGCGGCGGCACGAGTCGCCTAGTCGGTGCAAGTAGTCTCGCGTGTTCTCGGGGCCCTTGACCGTTCGGCCTAAACGGTCGAAGCCCTGCACCAACAGGACCTGAGCCGTGGCGAGGTGGTCGGTGCCGGCGGTCAACACTTCGGTCGGGAACGAGCGGCCGCTCGCGTTCCAAGCGCGTACCCGATACGAGGCCCATGCATGGTGGGGCAGTGGCCCGGTTGACCAGCTGTTGGCGGCGACGTC
>JBNMNW010000027.1:0-33463 GCA_051278165.1 Planctomycetota bacterium
CCGGCGATTGCTGTTTGGCGCTCGACGTTGAACAGCGTGCCAGCGTTGTTCTGGTTGAGGCCCTCGTGTCGGAAGAACTGCGCCCGCGGCGTTAAGAACGGCAGCGCTTGCGCTTGCTGGACCTTGGCTTCGTGGGCGGCTTCTTTGGCGCGCGAACGGGCGAGGTCGATTTCGACGGCTCCTGAGCCAGCTAGTTTGAGCACCGCGGCCAAGTCGATCGGCCGACTAGTCCCGGAATCGCCACGATACGGAGGTTCTTCCGTGGTCTCGTCTTCGCTCGGTAGCCCGCGAATGTTTGGCGGCAGAAATTTGACCTCTAGCGTCGGCGTCGGCGTCAGCAACGCCGGGTCGACCAGTTGCTCGCCGCCTTCTGCTCGCAACCACGGGGTGATGTCGATGGGCTCCGTTAGATACGACGTGTCCGCAGAACAGCCGACACACGCGAGCGGCACCAGCAGCAGGTTTAGCTTCAAGCCCTTCACTTCTTGGCCTCTTCGATTCGCACCGAATCGCCTGGCTTGACCAGCCCCGCGATGATGACTTGCTCATCACCTTGAAGGCCGGATTCGATCTGTACGGTGATGCCGTCGTCGCTCGCGAGTTCGAGCGGCATCTTCTTGACGACGCCGTCCGCGGCGATGAGTACGAAGTGCTTGCCGGGGCTGTCGGTGTGCAGTGCCGAAGCCGGCAACGTCAGCACGCCGTCGGTAGATTCGAGCAGGATCGACGCATAGACGAACATGCCGGGCAGCAGCTTGCCCTCCGAGTTGTCGATGTCGACTTGCGCGATCATCTTGTTGGATTTGCTCAAGGCACCAGTGGTGCGGCTGATGGTCGCCGGGATCACTTCCTTCGAGAGGGCGTCGATCTTCAGGTTGACCTTGGTGCCGACCTTGATGAGCGCGGCATCGCGCTCGGGCACGTAAAATTCGGCGCGCAGCGTGCCGACGCTCGATAGCTCAAGCAGCACTGTCTCGTCCTTCTTGACGAGTGCGCCTGGATCGAGGTGGCGCATGGTGACGACCGCCGATGCGAACGGGCTCTTGAGCTCAGCAAATGCAACCATGGTCATGGCCGCATCAACCTCTGCCTTACGGCTCGAGACGCGTGCCTTGGCACTTCCCAGCATCGCATCCGCAGCCGCGACCGATGCGCGTGCTGTCTCAAGCATGGCTCGCGTGACGACGCCACGTGCGTTCGCCATGGTCACTTGTGCTTCGGCTTCGTCCAACGCTTGCTCGGTGGCGCCGCCCTTCCCGACTAGATGGCTGGTGCGTTGAAAGATGACCTCGGCCAGCTTCTGTTCTGCCGTGCAGACGACGATGGCGCCTTCGGCTTCAGCAACCTTGCTGCGCGCCAACTGTCGTTGGGCTTCGGCGTTGGTCACCTCGGCCTTGGCTTCGCTGAGTGCAGCGTTCGCGGTGGCGAGCTTGGCCGTCAACTCTGGTGCATCAATGCGCGCCAGCAGCGTGCCGTTGGCCACCCTGCTACCGTAGTCCACGGCGACTTCCTTGACATAGCCGGTGACGCGCGCGCGCAGCAACAGGCTTTGATCGGCCATCAGGCGACCAGGCAAGCTGGTGCGCAGGTCGGCAGATGTGCGCACTGGTTGCATGACCCGGCAGGTTGTTTGAGAAGCGACTGCCGCCGTCAACATGAGCGCCACCGCGGTGGCGAGGGCGTGAGTAGGGGTCTTCATGGCGTAGGGGTTCACAGGGAGGATCTCACGTCAGCGACGGCGCGGACTCAGTCTCAGGACGAATGTTGAGGTGCTTGCCGACGACGGCATACAGAGCGGGCACGACCAGCAACGCCAGGACGCTGCCGCCGGCGACGGCACCGAGCATGGCGCGGGCGAGCGGCACGTTGGATTCGCTGCCAGGGATCACGCCGAGTGCTAGCGGTAGCAGGGCCAATGCCGTGGTCGACGCGGTCATCAGCACCGGTCGTATTCGTTGCCGTGCGGCTTCACGAACGGCCTCGCCAATCTCGACACCTTCACGCTGCAAGCGCACGGCGAAGTCGACTAGCAAGACGGAATACTGCACGACGATGCCAACCATCAGGATGAGTCCCATCAGTGCCGGGATGCCGAAGTTGGTGCCGGTCAGCCACAGTGCGAGCACGACGCCGATCAGGCCGAGCGGCACGGTGCCCATGATGACCAATGGCAACATGAACGAGCGCAGCTGCGCAACCATGACCAGGTAGACCAGGATCGCGGCGGTCAGGAACCCGAACAGCAACTGTTGGAACGAATCGCGCATGCTGGCGACTTCGCCGTAGAACTCGTAGCGGTAGCCGCGTGACTCGAAGTCTTGCTTGAGCTTGAGGAACGCGGGCGACGTCGCCAGCAACTCTTCCATGTCCGTCGCGACCGAGCCGACGGCGCGGTCCTCGACGTTGGCAAAGACGTCGATCGTGCGGGTGATGTTACGGTGGTCGATGACGGCGGGGGCCTTGGTGCGCTCGATTCGCGCGATGTCCTTGAGCAGCGCCGTTTGGGGGATGCCGCTCTTGTTCATCATCGAGATCGGAATGTCCTCAAGTGTCTCGATCGACTTGATCTCTTCCTCCCGATACTGCGCGCCCATGAAGTAGTGGTTGCCGTTCTTTGGACTGATCCAGAACGCGGGTGCGAAGTTCACTGATGAGTTGAGCGCCGTGACGATGTTCTTGATGACCTCGTCTTGGGTGATGCCGAGATAGCCTGCCTTGACGCGGTCTACTTCGATGCGCAGCGCCGGGTAGTCGAGCGGTTGCGCGACGCGCACATCAACGGCGCCAGGCACATCCTTGATCGCCGCGGCAATCGCCTTCGCAATCGAGTGTGCTTCTTCCAGTTTGGTGCCCTGCACTTTGATGTTGATTGGCGAGGGCAGGCCGAGGTTGAGCGCGGCCGTCAACATGCCGCCGGTATCGAATGCGAACTCGACGCCAGGGAACTTCTCGGGCAGCACCGTGCGCAAGTGGCTGGCGTGCTGTTGCGCGGTCTTCTGCCGGTCTTCCTTGAGCTGCACCAACAAGAACGAATCCATCGGACCCGTGTTGGGGGTGTAGGCCGCGGGCCAGTCGTAGAGCACGCCGATGTTGGCTAGCAGTAGGCGCAAGTCCGAGTCAGGGTTCTTGCTCTCCTGATCGATTTCGCCGATCTCTTGTTGGATCACCTTCTCGACTTCGGCGGTCATCTTCTCGGTGATCTCGATGCGGGTGCCAGCGCGGCCGCGCATCAGCACGGTGAACTGACCTGAGTCAACCGGCGGGAACAGCTCGGTGCCGAGGCCGCGCGCCAGCAGTAGCGATAGGCCGAAGACGATGACGGTGACCAGGATCACTGGCCAGCGCATGCGTTGGATCTTCTGGACGACGCCGCCGTAGCTGTTCGCCATGCGATCGAAGGAACCTTCCTTCTTGGCCTTCGCCTTGAGCAGAATCGAGCAGGCGACCGGCACAAGCGTCGTTGCGACCAGGTAGGACGTGACCGTTGCGGCGACCACCGCCAGCGCCAGCGGCCGGAAGAGGAAACCAGCCATGCCGGTCAAGAACACGACGGGATAGAAGACGACGACGAAGGTTACCGACGCGACGAAGATCGGTAGCGCGACCTCCTTGGTGCCGTCCAACGCAGCTTGCCTTGGCTTCTTGCCCATGGCGAGGTGCCGCGTGACGTTTTCGACGACGACGATGGCCTGGTCGATCAGGATGCCGATCGCCAATGCCAGGCCGCCGAGCGTCATCGCGTTGAGCGTGCTGCCGGTGAAGTAGAGCGCGGTCAGCGAACCGAGAATCGCCATCGGAATGGCGGCTAGCACGATCAAGCTACTGCGCACACTGCGCAGGAATAGCAGCACGATCAAGACGACCAGAATGCCACCGATACCAGCTGACCACGTGATGCCGCCGATCGAGTCGCGCACCAACACCGACTGGTCCATGACCACGTCCATGCTGAGGTCGTGGGCCTTGGGGTCGAGTTCACGGATGCGTTGCAGGATGCGCTGCGAACGCGCCTTCACTTCGTCGACGATGGCGAGCGTGTTGGCGCCGGGCTGGCGGTAGACCGGGATGTAGACCTGGCGGCGACCGTTGATGCGAACGATGTTCGATTGGATCTGGTTGGTGTCCTTCATCTGGGCGACATCGCCGAGGAACACCGGTCCATCTTCGTCGACGCGCAGCGGCGCGTTGTTGAGCTCGGTGATATCCTGCACCATCGCGTTGCTCAGGATCAGGTAGTCGGTATCGCCGATCTTGGCGTTGCCGGTCGGCACGAACACATTCTGGTCGCGCAGGCCGCGTACGACATCCATCGGCGACATGTTGCGCGCGTGCAGCTTGTCGCGGTCAACGTAGGCCAGGATGCGACGCAGCACGCCGCCATACACGGCCGGTGCGATGACGCCTTGGATCGCCTGTAGACGGTTGCGCATCTCGTAGTATGCAACGTCGTAGAGTTCCTTCTCGGTCATCGTCGGGGACGACACCGACAACAGACAGAGCGGCACTGAGGCCGTCGGGTCGAACGGCATCACCATCGGTGGCAGCGTTCCCGGCGGCAGGTAGAACATGTCGGACACGGCCAGCGAGGTGACCTGCGACATGGCGCTGTTGGGGTCGATGTCCTCGCGGAAGAAGTCCTTTACGATCGATACACCGAGCATCGAACGTGCTTCTTGGTGTTCGATGCCGACTGACTGTCCAGTCCATCGCTCGAGGCGAGACGTAATGTCCTTCTCGACGACTTCCGGTGGCATGCCGGGGTAGAGCGTCACGATCTGCACGGCTGGAGCCTTGAAGATCGGTAGCAGGTCCGTGGACAAGCCGGTCAGGGCGGTGACACCCAATACGACCAGGCCGAGGGCGGCCACTACGACGAGGTAGGGATTGCGGAGGGATGCGGCAACGAGGTTCATGCGCGTGGGGTCTCTCTGCGGGCGCCGGGTGCAATCGCAAGCGTGGTTCCGAAGGCAAAGGGCTCGCCTTCGAACGACAAGCAAGCACCCTAGCACGCATGCGCACTATCTCCGCCAACGACCTACTTGTTCCGCCGCTTCATCGTTCCGGCCCAGGTGCGGAGCGTCTTGTCTGGGCGATAGAGGCGCACCTGGTTGGTTTGCTGGCCGCCTACGACTCGAGCAGCGCCGCAAAGAAGTCCGTCGCGTTGCCCGGATCGAGTACCGCTTCCCAACTCTTGTCGTGTGCCATGGCTGGCGCCATTGTGACAGTTGCAGCGAACCAACGTCCACGGTTCCTGAGACAACGAACGAGATCCTCCTCTATGCGCGTATCGCTGCTGCTACTCACTGGACTGCTCCTGACCGCCTGCAGCATGCCCCGCGGCCCGACCCGTTCGCGCGTGTTCTTGCCGGCGATGCAGCTCGAGGATTCGGGTGGCTTGTCGGGCGTCGCCCGCATCACGCCGGAACTGTATCGAGGGGCGCAGCCAACCAAGGCTGGTTACACGCGTCTCAAAGATATGGGCGTCAAGACGGTGATCAGCTTCCGGCGCTTCAACGACTCACGCGCTGAGGTGGAAGCCGCCGGTCTTGAGTTCGTGCGCATTCCGATCTACGCCAGCATTGGCTCGAACCCGCCGACCGACGAGCAGCTGCAGGTGTTCTTTGACACGGTGCTGGATCCGGCGAAGCAGCCAGTGTTCATGCACTGCAAACACGGCAAGGACCGCACCGGCATGATGGCGGCGTTGTTCCGCATCGAGCGGCAATGCTGGACCAATCAAGAAGCCGTCGATGAGATGCAGGCGTTCGGCTACCACGATGTCTTTCGCGACTTGATCGGCTTCGTGCGCGACTACGAAGCGCGCATCTTTGAACCGCCCCTGGCGAAGCCCGGCGCGCAGGCTTCGCACAGTCGGTAACGGCTTGCGATCCTGAGCAACGCCCGCGTTCGGTCGAGTTGCGCAGGGTTGTGTTCGGCGCTGGCGGATCGTTGTGGATTCGTTTTGCCGCCCAGTTGCCTTTGCCGTGTCCGCGCTTGCTAGCTCGGCGTGTCAGCCTTCCAGAAGTGCAGCCACGAACCGATCAGCGTCAACGCGCCACAGCTCAACGCCAGCGCGACCGCTTGGTTCGGTACGTCGTCGGAACCGTTCGCTGCCAACATGCTCCACGTCCATGGCACGAACGACCAATACTCCTCCGACATGGTAACGATGGAGCCGACAATCATGCCGATGACGCCGAGGATCAGCGGCAGGGCAAACGACGAGAAACGTTGCGCGACCCATGACACCATCGCCATGGTCGGCAACCAGCCAAGGTAGGCTCGGAACGGCCCTTCGAACGTGATCTCCCAGCGAACCGGGCCTATGCCAACGGCTATGGCAACCAGGGAACTGAGCGTGCACAGCACGAGAGTGCCAAGTGCGACCAAACCCAGAATGCCCGTTGTCTTAGCCCAGAACATGGCGTGGCGCGACACCGGTTGCGCGAGCACATGCTTGAGTTGGTTGGAGTTGTGCTCGAGGCCCCACAGCATGCCGATCAGGATGGCACCGCCGATATGCAGGCAGGTTGTCGACCATGACTGCACCACGAACCCAGCCAGGACACCCCATCGTAAATCGGTGTCTGCCGTCGCCATCTTGCTCTGGGTCAGGACGATCCAGGCGATGCCGGTTATCAGTGTCGGGATGCCAAGGGCCAGCCACAGCGCCATGGTGCGGCGGTATTTCAAGATCTCGGCGGATAGAGCGCGTAGGTAGCTTTGCATCAGGCTGCCTCCTCATCGGCTGCGTCGGTCAGTTCGAGGAACAGGTCCTCCAGGCTTGCCGAGTGTGGTTCGAGATGATGCACGTCGACACCGGCTTGCACCAACTCGCGATTGATCTCGGCGGCCGATTGCTGCGGCTCTTGCAGCACCCATAAACCGTCTTCGGTGCGCTCAAGCTTGCTGCCTTTGGTGGCCAGAATCGAACGCGCGAGTTCGTCGGGCTCGGCCCGCAAGCGCAGCGCCGGCTTCGAGGCGGCGCGCAGTTCGCTGAGCGGTCCTTCGAAGCGACTGACGCCGTCATGCAGAATGCCGACGTGGGTGGCGACCTGTTCTACTTCGCCAAGTTGGTGGCTCGACAGCAAGACCGTCGTGCCACGTTGGGGCATCGCCTTGATCAAGGCGCGCACTTCGCGGATGCCGCTCGGGTCGAGGCCGTTGAGCGGTTCGTCGAGGATCACAAGTTCGGGGGTGCCGATCAGCGCGTTGGCGAGGCCCAGACGGCCTTTCATGCCGAGCGAGTAGTTCTTGACCTTGCGATTGGCGGCATCTTTGAGGCCGACCAATTCGAGGGTCTCGTCGATGGTGGCCTTGCCGAGCCCGCGCAGGCGGCGCGTGACTTCAAGGTTTTGACGGCCGCTTAGGTGGCCATAGGCAGAAGGTGCTTCGACCATCGCTCCGATTCGGCCAAGTGCGTCAAAGCGGTGCTGATTGAGCGGTTTGCCGAACAGTTCGATCGTGCCGTGGTTGCTGCGGGCTAGGCCGAGCAGCATGCGCAATGCGGTGGTCTTGCCGGCGCCGTTTCGCCCGAGCAGCGCATAGATCTGTCCGGGGTAGATCGTCATCGATGCGTCGCGAACGGCGCGCACGTTGCCGAAGTTTTTGGCGAGGTTGCGGATGCGCAACAGGGGGGCCTGAGGTTCTGTCATGGAGAGATACTGCGAGTCGGCGATCGGTAGCCTGCAGTGGCCGGGCCAGATCAGATCCTGCCGCTAGGTGGCGACTTGTTGGCAAACTCTGCTAGTCCGCGGCGAGTGCCCCGGGCTACTTCTGGGCGAGTGCCTTGGTGAAGAACGCGTCGACGCGGGTTTCGAACTCTTCAGGCACGTGCAGCCACGGCGTAAAGTGGCGAGCGCCAGGCACGATCCACAGCTCCTTTGGCTGGCTTGCCGCTGCAAACAGTTCGCGTCCGAGGGCTACCGGAACGATGTGGTCGTCTTCGCCGTGGATCACAAGCAGCGGCCGGGGCGCCAGTGCGGGCAGGTAGGTGATCGGGTCCTGGCCTGCAGAAATGAACAGCGGCACAAGCGCGCCGAGCGCCGGCGCGCTGGCTGTGGCGACCGCTCGGTAGCTCGGGAATGTGGATTCGGCGACGACCGCACGCACCGCTTGACGTTGCGCGCCCGCGGCGATCGCGATGGCACCGCCGAGACTGTGGCCGAAGACGATGGTGCGGTTGGGATCGCGAGCGAGCGCGTAGTCGATGGCCGCAAGTGCATCGGCAACCGTGCCGTCACGCGTCGGCGTTCCTTCGCTTTTGCCATAGCCGCGGTAGTCGAACACGAGCACGGCAAAGCCCTTCTTCGACATCCACTGGGCATAGCGGGCATGCAGGGTCAGGTTTGCCGCGTTGCCGTGGCAGTAGACGACCGTGCCGCGGTGCTTGCCGTGCGGGGCGAGCCACCAAGCGTGTAGGCGCGGGCCATTGGGCGCTTCGAACGTGACATCCTTCGGTTGCACGTCGAGTTCGTCCCCGGTGCCATAGATGTGTTGGCTTGGGTAGTAGAACAGCTTGTCCGCGACGCTCCATAGAACGAGGTAGCCGGTCACCAACACGGCAACCAGTAGGCCGATTACCGCTAGGATCTTTGGCGATGAGAACGGCACGCGTGACTTGGTGGCTGGGAGGTGACTGTTGGCGTTAGACACTGTCGAATGGTCGTAGACGATGGGGATAGGTCGTAGACGCTAGGGATAGGTCGTAGACGCTAGCAACACGTCTGTAGAACCGTGCCCGGTCACAGTCCAATGGTCGTCGCCAATGAGTTGGTCGAGACGTAGCCGCCGGGGTTGTTGGGTGCGGTGCGATCGATGATGACGCCTGCCGTGAACAGTTGTTGGCCGACCAGTGCAACGTTGCTGGGCACGTGGACCAGCTGCGTGACTGCTCCGGTGAAGCCTGTAATGGCCAGCAACATGAGGTCGGCGGACGACGATAGGATGCAATCCTGGTGCGCGCCAATCACCGCCAGGCTGAGCGGCAGCGTCAGTAGCCCCGAGTTGGTGTAGGAGTAGCCGAAGACAAACAACGTCAACGACAGCGGCTTGCCGCCTTGCACCGTGATGGTGTAGTTGCTGCCAATGCTTGGGTTGCCGGTGGCGGAGATCGCGGGGATGCCATTGGTGCCGACGCACGCGCCATCCCCGAACACCTGGAAGCTGCTGCCGCCGCCAGTGCCTCGCAAGCGGTTGATCTCGTCGAGCAGGACGGTGCGCGCCTGCTGAATCGCGGGGTTGCTGCTGTTGTTGAGGTTGTTCGTTTCCCAGGGATCGTTGATCAGGTCGAACAGCTCATCGCTACCGCCGGAGTAGCGTTTGATCAGCTTATATTGCGCATCGCGAATGGTTGCGTGGCCATTGGTGTTGGGCGCAGGCCAACTGGTACCCGTGAACTGTTCGGTGTATGCAAACTGGCGCAGGGGCGCTTGCGTGGCATGGCTCAAGTAGGGTTCGAGGCTGACGCTGTCATGCACGGCGAATGGTGGCAGTCCCGACGATGCATCCGCCAGATCGATCACGGTCGAGAACACATCGACGGCGCACACGAGTGCCGCAACTTCGCGACCGGGTTGCTGCACGGCTGGCCCCGAGATGATGAGTGGCACGTTGACGCCGCCTTCATAGGGCGTACCTTTCGCGCGTTGGCCATCGAATGGCGGCACTGATTGGCGTTGCACCGAGCCGTTGTCGCCGATGAATACGACGTTCGTATCGTCCATGACTGCCGTGCCGAGCGTCGAGAACAAGCGGCCCATTTCTGTGTCGAGTGACTCGACCATGGCACGGTAGAACGGGATGTTGGCTGGTGTGTGCGTCGTTGCTTGCGGCGTCAGGCCATTGAGATTTTGCGTGTGCAGATTGGCAGGCGGCGCGTGATACGGAATGTGCGGTGCCTGGTAGGTGAGCACGCAAAGCCATGGGCTCGTCTGTGATTGAATCCACGCGAGCGCGTCGTCGGTGTTTTGCGTCGTGCAGTAGGTTGTTGTCGCGGCGGCGACTCCGTTGACGACCCGCGTCCAGTTGGTGTAACTCGGGATTTGGCCTTCGAGAGAACCTGCGTAGTACGAGTAGCCACCAACCGCGCGCGGTGAGTCCGGCGATGCGAACGCATTGTTTAGGTGCCACTTGCCGATCAACGAGTGGGTGTAGCCGGACTGCGCTGCGTCGAGCACTTCGGCCAACGTGCGTTCTTCAGGCTGCAGCAGGCCAACGTTCGGTGGGTTGGCGCTGTGTGAAATCCAGCGGCCAACCAATGTGCGGAACGGGTAGCGACCGGTCATGACGCAGGCGCGCGTTGGCGAACAGCTCGGGTTGGCCCAGGCGTTGCGAAACAGCACGCCGTTTTGGGCCAGCGCGTCAATGTTGGGCGTCGGCGGCGGATTGGTGCCCTCGAGGTATGCGCCGACGTAGTCAACGCCGATGTCGTCGGCGACGATTAGCAACACGTTGTGGTTCTGCGCGAAGGCCGCGCTGCAGGCGATAAGCGACCAGAGGAGCGTGCGCATGACTGCAGTACTCTATCCTTCTGGGCGCGTTCTCGCGGGCGCGAGTGTGTCTCGCGATCGTATGTCAGGCGGTCCGGTTGCTGCTGGCGTCGGTCGCATCAAGCGCTTGGTCGTTGCCGAGCGCTGCTGCGGAGGCCGATGGAACCCGTTTGAGCTCAGGCTAAGTCTGTCCGGCGCCGGTGCCGGCGTACGGCTCGTCAGCACTCCGCAAGACTCCGTGGTGCTCAGCGGTGCTCGACCGTCATCGCATCCGCCTGCTCTTCCATGCGAGTCACCATGCGAAACTGCACTCTGGCGCGATCGAGATTGTGGTTGTCGCGGCTGACCTTGAAGTAGACGTCGCCGGCGAGGTGGTCGGCTAGGAAACGCAGGCCAATGGTGTAGGTCACGAGTCGCGCGGCAAACGGCATCAGTTCGATTTCCACCTTCGAAAGCGCGCCACTCGTGCCGTCCAGGTAGCCGTCGACGAGCGCTCGATACAGGGCCATGTCCGTGCCGACTTTGCTGAGGTCGCGCTCGTCTTCGTCGCTGGTTGCGGCGGTAAACCGCACCAGGTCGCCAAAGTCATACAGCGCGTAGCCCGGCATGCAGGTGTCGAGGTCGACGATGCATTGCGCGCGGCCGGTGCGATCGCAGAACAGCACGTTGTTAAGTTTGGTGTCACCGTGCACGGTGCGCATCGGGATCTCGCCGCTCTGCAACATCCGGTCGATGACGAACGCCATCTCGCTGCGGGTGTGTGCGAACTTGATGTCTTCGACGCAGTCCTTGGCGCGATTGCGCGGGTCTTCAACGAGCGCGTCGTGGAATTGCTGTAGTCGATGCGGCGTGCTGAAGAACTTCGGTAGTGTCTCGCGCAGGTTGCTCGCGTCGAGGTCGGCGAGCTGAGATTGAAACCAACCGAATGCCTTGGCTGCTTCAAATGCCTGCTTGGTGCCGCTGCAGTGGTCAAAGCTGCTGGTGTTTTCGATGAACGAATACGTGCGCCACTGGCCGGCATCGGCAACTAGATACGAGCGGGCCTCGCTGGTGTGGACTAGGTCGAGCACGCGGAAGCCATCCAGTGTGCTGTTGCCAGCCATCTTCTTCCGCAGATGGCGGCTGACGGCCTCAATGTTGTGCATGACCGCCGGGATGTCGTGAAACACCTTGTCGTTCATGCGTTGGTGGAGGAAGCGCGTGTCGCTGCCGCCCTGCGACCAAGTCGAAACGAAGGTGTCGTGAATGTGGCCACGCTGCAGCGGTCGCACATCCTTAAGCTTGCCGGCGATCGCAAACTGCTGCACGACATCGTGCAGTTCTGCTGGTGTGGGCTGATGATGTTTCATCGCAAAGGCTCTCCCGAATTGACGTGGAAGTGCAGGTGCAAGCTGTCTTGGTATGCGCCGAGATTGGTCAGCACACGTGCGCGACCATATTCTTGCTCGATATCACGGGCGACGTCGCGGACCACCGCCATCAGTTCCTGCAGTAGGTCAACGTCTGCGTCGCCGAGATCTGTCAGCGACGGCACGTGGCTCTTCGGGATCACCACGATATGCACGGGCCAGTTGGGTTGCGTGTGATGGTAGGCGAGCACCGTGGCTGTCTCGACGACGACCTTGACCTCGGTACGTCCGCTCAGCACCTCGTCACAATAGAAATCCGAACTCATCTATGGCCATGGAACGCCGGGCGACGCCACAACTCAAGTGCCTGCATGGGGAGTGAGTAGGCACGGCCCATCCTGCATGTGCGCGTTGTGGCCGGTCCGGCAGTCGAGTTGCGGGTTGACCCGGCGATGCGAAGGCGCGTTGGCGGGCCTGACCTGCTGCTAATGGGATGGTGCTACTGAGGCCCTTGTGCTGGGTCAGAGCTACGCTTCATTAGAAGGAACTGTGTTGTGAGCCGGTCCGGGTTGTGACCCAGTCGGTGTTGTGACTCAGTCCGGGTTGTGACTCAGTCCGGCACTGCCAGGGCGCCAGTTTTGCCAGCGCGCCGGCCTCGCCAACGCGCCGGCTTTGCTAGGGCACCGGGTATGTTCATACGCCGGTTGAGCCCATCGCTCGACTACGCCAGTGCGCCGTTGATGATTTCGCTGATCTTCTCGAGAGCGGCACGCATCTGCACGCGGTCCTTCTCGGCATTCTTGACGGCATCCAAGATGGCGCCGAGGTCACCAGCGTGGCTCATCGGTACAGCGGCCTGGCGGGCAGGCTTGCGACCAGGCTTGCCCTTGGCTGGGGTGCCGCCGACAGCCTTGGACTTGATGTTGTAGACCAGCGCGACGGTGCAGCCGACCTTCCTGGCGATTTCTGCCGCCGTCATTCCTGTGCTCAGCAGTGAGCGAATCTTGCCTGATTTCGAAGTTGGGTCGGCTTTACGACCGCGAGTTTTCTTGGTTGCCATGGCGAGGATTCTGGCAACACCTCACCTCAAGCGAAAGGGGAAACATTTGTATCGAGTCATTTTGTTTGCTTGGTGACCGGTCCGTCATTCCGTTGGTGGTGCGTCTATAAGCTATGCGCGAGGTGTGCTGCACCGCGTCTATGACGCCCTGGAATCCGAAGATCTAACCGCGAAGACCTCCCTATACGTACTGGTTCTTCTAGTGCTCGATCCTGACCGGGGGATGGGCATCGAGGAGTTTGGCAATGGTAGGTTTGCACGGTAACTCGGTTGGAGAGCCGGTGAGTGGGCCGCTTCGAGCGATCCGCATCGCGTCGACGCACCTTGGATTGACGGTCGCGAAGACGTTGTGTTTCGCGGTGATGTCAGAGCTGTTAACACCGCGTGTTCGTTGTTCTTGGTGATCAAGGATGACACGACGCAGGTCGTTGTCGTTGCAAGTAGGGGGAAGCCCCCGAGATTTGCATGCAGGGACGCGGCCTACGATTGGCCTCGCAATGTGCCGCGCGGGATCGCGTTGTCCTTCGCCAAGCATTGGCGGGGAAGAATGTTGGCGGGGAAGAATCTGTAGGCCAAGCACCCTGATTTGAGGATGCACATCACCAATCGGTCGCCGGTCGAGAAGCTGAAACTACCAGTCGGGCGGCACGTTCAGGTTGCAAGTGATTCGGTTGCAACCTACAGGTAGGGCCTCGTTAGCAAAGGCCAGCGTGGTCAGTGCTATTGGTGCGACAGCTTGGGTTGAGACGCCGAGGTTGACGGCCGCTTCGAATCGATCGATGCCGTGTTTCGAAGCTCGGAGTATGCCTAGATGAGTCTGCTTAGATCTGTGCGTCGATCCGCGAGGCCAACTAGAATCGGCGTTCACCAATCCTTACGGGTGTGCTGGTCTGCGTTCGGACCACCATCAATGGCTGCGTCAGCCGCCAGCCGAAATCGAAGCAAGCGTGCGGAGAAGCTAGAAACGTGAGTTGCGAGTTGTTCTGTGTACTGTGCGGCGAGTCTGCAAGTCGAATCGAAGGTGGAGATGTTCGCGATGTCGCTGGCGTCGCTGCCGCCATCGCTGCCGACCAGCGTGTGCTTTGCAGCTCCTGTCTGTCGGGAGAGGTGCCGTCGCCATGCGTGAGCCTGTGCACGCTTGATGATGCCCAGCAAATGTGCCGTGGATGCGGCCGCTCGGTTGCGGAGATCATGGCTTGGCGCGACCTGGAGCCTGCCGCACGCGCGACAGTGCTGTTGCGGCTGCGCACCTCTCAGTAGTTGCCTCTGCTGGTCTGTTAGGATCTATGCACATGGACGGTAACGACCAGCTGATCAAGCCGCCGCCGCTGCCCGTAGAGCCAGCGCGCAAGCGTCCTTCGTTCTGGCGCACCCCGGTCGTTGCTGGCTGCGATTGGTCTGGCGCTCGGCGGGCTGATCGTTGCCTCACTGTTTGCCTACGCAATCGCCATGGGCACCGGCTTGGTTCCTGATGCTGCCGCGGTGGCCGGCGGCAAGCTGCCGGCGCGAGTCGTCGCGCTACTGCGAGACCATTCGGTCGTCGAGGCTGACGAACCGGTCGTCTACTACTACTCGGCGGGGTTGTTTGATCATCTCGGTGCGAAAGTCACGCACCTGGTCGATTCGCCTCCCGTGACGCAGACTCCTAGCGCCGCTTCTTCTTCTCGGGCGGCAGCAGTGCGAACTCGGCGAGGCCGATCTTGCCAGTCTTGTGGACGCGGTCGACAAACCGAATCTTGATCGCGCGCATCTTGCGCGGCTTGGGTAGCTCGAGGAACGCCGGCGCCAGCTTGTCCTTGCTCAGCGGGATGCGGATCCAGCGGTCCTTGTCCTTGCCGATCAATACTTCGATGGCTGAAAACTCGTCGAACTGAGCCAGTTCGCCCTCGTGCTGTGCCGGCGGGGCGAACATGATGCTGCCGACGTTGATCGCACGCCGCCACGACATCGTGATCGACGGCGCCTTGTCATCGGGTGACGCGATCCAGCGCTTGCTGTCGAGTCCGTCGATGATGTGAGTGCCGGGGTTCTTGTCGTCGATCGCGCTACTAGCGAACAGACCCACCTTCATGCCGAGCAGCAGGTTTCCCTGGTAGCTCGCGTTGGCGGTTTCCATCCAAGCCTCGAACACGTCGCGGATCTTGACGGTCATCAGTTCGGACGTGACGACTTCGACCGGGCCCGTAGCTCCTGGTTCGGCGTCGTTTGCCAGTAGCGTGACCCTGGCGCGTAGCTTGTGCTCGCCGCGGCTCATCGCTTTGTCGCGGTGCAAGAACGTCTCGCCCTGGCCAGGAGTGGTTTGCCAGGTCTTGGTCGGGTCGCCGGCGATCTTGGCGAGCACGTTGCCGGTGTCATCGAGATACTCGACCGAGAGCACTCGGACACCAAAGTTGCTGTGCAAGTCGACCAGCGATTCGCCGAAGCCATCGATCCATATCGACAGCGGTTGTTGGCCAACGCCGCGCAGGCGCACATCCGAGTTCTTGTCGCCAACCGCAAACACGTGTCGGTTGCCAGCGCCGCCGCCAGTCGTTGGTGCGTGACCGCTCGTGGCTCGCCGTAGGAACAGCAACGAGAAGCAGGTGTCGTTAACGCTGCCCCATTGGCCAGTGTTCTTGTCCTGGGTCTTGAGCAGGTGCTTGGCACCCATGATGTACCACCAGTGCGGTCCAAACTGCTCGCGTTTGGTCAGCGCGCCAATGCGTTCGAGACCGTAGAGATAGTAGAAATCGTGGCCGCCGTTGGGGTTGCGCGACACCGAGAATCGTTGCGACAACCAGCGCAGTCCCGCCTCGATGCGGTCGTCGGCTTGCTGGCGTGCACCGCGTGACATTTTGCGACCGAGACCAGCCTTGCAGACTTCCAGAATCGTAATCGCAGCCGACGTCATCGAACCCGTTGGCTTCTGGTTGCCTTCGCTCGCTGGTCGGTAGCAGTAGCCCGCGGATTCGACCTTGGTCGCGCCAGTGCGGCCTTCCTTGAGTGGGTTGTCGATCATCTCGACTTCGCCGCGGAACAGTTCCACCGAGTCGAGCAGCTTCTGCCAAACGCGCTTGTCGATCTTTACGCCTCGCTTGTGACCAATCCACAGACCGAGCGCTGCGTATTGTGTGCACGATAAATCCATCGCGCCGTGTGGGTAGGCCCAGCATCCTTGTGGGCGCTGCCAAGAGATCAACTTCTCGATGAGATCTTCAATGCGCTGATTGCGGCCGTCGCGCAACGCATCGAGCGCCATGATCATGCAGGTCGTGGAGTAGGTGCGATCGGGCTCGGCTGAGTCGCAGTAAGCAATCGCCCGACGCAAGGACGGATGGTCGCGCGACACTCCGCACTGCAACAGCGTGTAAAGGCTGAGTCCACCGCGGCCACCGACGTAGTCGCCATGCATGCCCCAAGAGCCATCGCGGAACTGTCGGTCGAATAGCGATTCGACGCCGCGTTGGATCGCGGTGTCGATCTCGCCTCGCAGCTGCAGCTCTTCTGGATGGGTCTTGCCCTGAGGCGCCAATCCCTGAGGCGCCAATCCCTGAGCCGCCAATCCCGGAATCAGTAATCCGAAACACGAAAGCCAGCACCACATGGCGAGAACACGTTGCCACATGGGCGATACTGCGAACGGTTGGGTCATGTAGTCGCTTGCGGATCACGAACGGCGAGGCTTGGGGACTGCCGTTCAGGCTTTGACGCATGGGGTTCGGGCCGTCGTGGGACGGCATTCGAAACTTGGCGTAGGTATGGGTCACAAATACTCGGCGTAAACGGTTGCCGCGTCAACGCCATGCATGTGCTGTTGGGTGATCTTGTCTGACCAGCGGTTTGTGGCTGTCCTTGCCGGCGAGAACCATGCGCTGTGCTAAGCTTTGCCACCTATGCGATTCGCAGCCACGGCCATTGTCGTCATTGCGGCCTTGTTGGGGCCGTCCTTGCGAGCGCAGGCCGGTGTTACCGCAGCGCGCATCACGGAACCCGGCCGTTCGATTGAGCGACCGCTCGACCTCGTGCTTGCCGGACGAACCAACAAGCCGATCGAGCGAACGTTGATGGTGGTGGTGGATGCGTCGGACGGTCTCAGCCAGGCGGGCTTCGCCGATGCGTTTGCCAAGGCCGTGGAAGCCAACAAAGCCGTGCTGGTGCGCACGCAGATTGGCTTCGGCTTGGTCGGTAATAAGGCCTGCGTGATTGTTCCGCCGACGTTGGCGCACCAAGAGGTGGTCGCTGCGGTGCGACGTCACACGACCCGCGGTGATTCCGGGTTGCGCAATATCTATGAGAGCTTGCGGCTTGCCGGTGCGGCGATGTATCGCAGTAAGGGTGAGCGAACGTTGCTGCTGGTCTCGCTCGAAAACGGCGACCTTGAAGACGAGGTCGAGAAGACTGCGCAGCAACTACGCAAAGCGAACATTCGTGTCGAAGTGTTGGCGTCGGAAACGACGCTCGCCGACAGCTACTGGCAACGTCGCCCGAACCAGCCAAAGCCATCGGGCACGAACCTGTTTGGCGGCGATGGTGTGGTGGTTGATGTGCCGTTTGGATTCTTGTTCCAATACGAGCCTGCAAACGAAGTCACTCCGTCTGGCTACGCGATGTGGGGGCTCAATCGGCTGGCAGCCGCAACCGATGGGCGCGTGTTCCTACATGCGAGCAGCAAGCAGCTGCAGCACACCTGTGCGTTTACTGGCACTTGCCTGTTTTGCGACGGGGACCACGAACTGTCGGATGCTGCGTGGAACTCGGCGTTGGTCGCGCAGATGGCGCCGCTGACAGGCGCGCGCAAGCAGGCTCTCAAAGAACTCGGCGGCGATCCATGCTTCCGCCTCGTCATGAAGACGTGGCTGGATGCATCCAAGGAAGGTCTGATTCAAAGTGCGCCAGCGGTGCGCGTGATGGCGACGTCCGCGTCGCCTGATCGCGTCCGGGAGGGCCGCGATCTGCGTTTGCTGTTGGCCGGCAATTTTGAGCGCAAGGCCAAGCAAGCCGAGCTTGCTGCCAAAAAGGCGCTGGGGCTGCGCGACCAATTGGCGGCGGCGATCAAGAAGCTGCCGGTAGAAGGTGTGTGCTATCGGGCCCGCGCGTCAGCGGAGTACACGCTGGTCATGATGCAGTTGACGCGCGTCAACCTGCTGACGTTCGTTGGCTTCTGTCGCGAGTGGGCGCCGAAGTGGTTTGATCAACGCGGTGACGAACCGTTGCTGCCCGAACTGCTGCCGTTTAACCGCAGTGAAAACCCAGCTGGCATTGGCTACAGCAATCTGAGTTTGTGCCACGGCGTGCGGCCGTTCTATGACGTGGAATTGCCGGGCGGCGAACTGTTCCGTCAAGAGCTAATGAAGCTCGATGCGATGTTCAATGGCTTCCAACGCCGCTATGGCAAGAGCCAATTTGGCTACGCGCTTCGTCGCAACGGCATCGCGCGATTTCATCCGGTGTTTCGAGGCATCACCAAGGGGCCGGCGCGCAAGCGTCCGAAGAGTGCGACGCAACCGAAGGGACCGATCACGCCGCGGCGACCAACGCGACGCGGTGGTGGTTCGGGCTCGGCCGGCGGACCGACGACGGGCGGTGGCGAGTGATGCGCCGCATTCGTCCGGTCGCCATCACGCTGCTTGCTGCATTGGCATGCAGTGCGACGGTGTTGGCGAAGCAGCCCGTTGCGCAGCAACCTGCCGAGAAGTCACTTGAGCATTGGGTGACGCAGCTGGGCTCCAAACAACACGGCCCGCGTCAGGAGGCCTACCGAGCGCTGATGAGCGATCGCTCGCCGCGCATTGTTGCTCTGCTCGGCAAGCAGATTGAGTCCTTTGCAGCGAGTAGCCAACAGTCAGCCTGCGATCTGTTGCGCAGCTTGCCGGTTGACGATGCCCGCGTTCTCTATAAGCAACTGTTGGTTGCGAAGGCTCCGTTCTTGCGCGTGGTCAGTGCTGCCCGGCTGCTGCCAGTGGCCAAGCAGCGTGCGGCGCGCAAGCGATCGCTGCAGGTGTTGGTGACGGCGTTGGCTGACTGTCCGGATAGCCTGAAATTGTCGGCTGTCTACGCCTGCAGGCAGATTACGGACGAGGTGGTCTTGGCCGAGCTGCGGCAGTGGCTGCAGCCGAAGCAGTCGTCACACATCGTGATTGGGGTGCTGCGCGAATTGCTTCGCCGCGAGCGTGGTGCCGCCAAGGCGACGAGCCTTGCCGTCAAGTCGCTGTTGACCTCGAAGGACATTCGAGTGCAGGGCGCCGCGCACACGTATTTACTGCGCGAAGAGGTCAAGCACGAAGCGCAACTGGCGGTTCTCAGCAAGGCAGACCCGGCGATCTTCTGGACCGTTCGCGATCTGCTGCCAACAGATGGCAGCTACTCCGACGTGATCATCGCGGTGATCGTCGCTGCGCTGCGTGTGCCACGGTCAGACCGGGACGTGAATCAGTTGGCGCAGCTGTTGAAGGCAAACTCGCAGGCACAGTTGGGCAAGGCTCTTCGCGAACTGCTCGGGCACGATAAGGAAGACATCCGCGCGGCCGCGCTGAAGCAATTGTCGACGTTGCGGGGTGGGTTGGAGAATAAGGACCTGATGAAGTTGTTGCGCAGTGAGGCTGTCGTGGCCCGCCTGGTCGCTGCGGACACGATGCGGCGCCGCGATGACCGTTCTGGACTGGCAGTGGTGCTGCAGGCCGTGTCAAAGGCTGCGAAGCACAAAGCTGAGGCCGCCCGCGTGCTGTCGCGGTTTCGTTCACGTCAGGCGATGCCTTTGTTGCTCGATCTGCTGGACGACGCCGATGGGCAGGTGCGAACCGCTGCGTGGCGCGGTGTGCAGGACACGATGAGAAGCCTATTTCCGTATCGCCGCTTTGACTTTCAGAGCACTGGCTACGATCCGCGTGGAACATCACGCACCGGGGGCATCGAGTTGCTGCGCACTTGGTGGGCTGGCGTCAAATAGCTGGCGACGTTTCTGGCCGGCTCTAAGCTCGGTTGCAGATGATGCGCCTTGAAGACTGTAGTCGATTGCCCGCGACCGGGGACAACGTGGCGATCGCCGTTCGCCGGCTCGAAGCCGGAACGGTGATCGCCCACGGTGCGCTTCGGTTTGAAGTTGCCCACACCGTGTTGGAAGGCCACCGGTTTGTGTTCGAGCCAATTGCCAATGGCCAACCGCTGTTGTCGTGGGGGTTGCCCTTCGGTGATGCGACTCGCGACCTGGCACCGGGTGACTACCTCTGCAACGAACGCATCCTCCGAGCACTGGCTGAACGCGATATCGACTTCGCATTGCCTGAACGCGCGAACTTCGCCGATCGCTTCGAGCCGTGCGAACTTGATCCTGCCAGCATCGTGCCAGGCCAACAAGTGGCGTTGGCTGAGTTACCGGGCACGTTTCAGGGCTACCTACGCGATCGCAATCGCGGGGTTGGCACGCGCAATTTTCTGGTAGTGCTTGCCTTGACCTCGGCGGATGCTGCGTTGGCGACCGCGGTTGCGGAACGTGCGCGGCAAACGCGCGGCGGGCAAACCGCTGCAGGGCAATCAGCTAGTGACCGAGTCGCGAGTGAAGCGGGGTCGCCTTGCGAGATCGTCGCGGTCACGCACACCGAAGGTGGTGGTAAGCGGCGGCCGCACAACTTGGACTTCGTAATGCGCACGCTGGCGGGCTTTGTCGTGCATGCGAACACTGGCGCCGTCTTGGTGTTGGATCACGGCACTGGTTCGTTTGCGAACCATGACCTGGAAACGTTCATGCGAGCCGAGGGCTATGCACTTGATGCGGTGCCGCACCAGTTGCTGACGGTATCGGGATCGTTTCAAGACGCGATGACCCAAGCGATGGCCGCCGTGTCCGAGTTGCTGCCGGTCGCCAGCGCGTCGCAACGTTCGGAGCAGCCGCTGTCGGGGTTGCGATTGGCGTTGCAGTGTGGTGGCTCGGATGCCTTCTCTGGAGTGTCTGGCAACTCGCTCGCCGGTTGGGTCGCCAAGGAACTGATCCGTCATGGTGGCGGCGCCAACCTCGCTGAGACCGATGAACTGATCGGGGCCGAGTCGTATGTGCTGGCGAACGTGCGCGATCGCGACGTCGCGGTGCGCTTCCTCGACAAGGTAGCGACGTTTAAGGAGCGCGCCGAGCGCCATGGTGCGAGTGCTGAAGGCAATCCGTCCGGCGGCAACAACTTCCGCGGCCTCTACAACATCGCGTTGAAGTCGCTCGGCGCCGCGCGCAAGAAGGATCCGGAGGTGCGTCTCGATCATGTGCTCGACTACGGCGCGCCGATGCACGAACGCGGCTACTACTTCATGGATAGCCCTGGCAACGACCTGGAGTCGATCGCCGGCCAGGTCGCATCGGGTTGCAACCTGATCCTGTTCATCACCGGCAATGGCTCGATCACGAACTTCCCGTTCGTGCCGACGCTCAAGTTCGTGACCACGACCGGCCGCTTTGAGCTGATGTCGAATGAGATGGACGTCAACGCTGGTCGCTACAACGACGGCATGCCGATGAACGAGCTCGGTGCCGAGACATTCGACCTGGTGCGCCGCGTCGCATCTGGCGAGCGCAGCAAGGGCGAAGCGGCGGGCCATTCCCAGGTGTCTATTTGGCGCGAATGGCGGCAGCAGGACGACTCGCAATTGCAGGCACTGCAAAACCAGCCGGTGCCGACGGGCGAGCCGTTGCCTGCAGTCGCTGCGGTCGCCGCCCAGATCGCCTTCGAAGCATTCGAGACTGAGCGCGGCATCGCCTGTGACCGCATTGGCCTGATCATGCCGACCAGCCTGTGCTCCGGTCAGGTGGCTGAGTTAATCGCCGCGGACCTCAACGCGCGCGGTGGCTTGCCGGGTGGCTTGTCCCGCTTTGTCGCGTTGGCGCATACCGAAGGCTGTGGCGCCGCCAACTCCGAAGAGATGTATCTGCAGACGATGGTGGGGCACCTGCGCCATCCGTTCACCCAGCGCGCGCTGCTGCTGGAGCACGGTTGTGAGAAGCTCCACAACGATGCCGTGCGTCATTGGTTTGGTGAGCAGGGCGAGATCGTCGAGGACTTTGGCTTCGCCAGCGTGCAGTTGGATGGTGGCATTGAGAAGGTTCGCGAACGAGTCGTTGCGTGGTTCACCAAGTCGCTGGCTGCAATGCCGCCGGCAAAACGCGTGACTGCATCGGGCGAGCACGTGCGCCTTGCCGTGCTGTCCTCCGGTTCGCTCGATGACGCAAAGCAACGAGTTCTGGCAACAGTCTGCGCCGGCATTGTGGCAGCGGGCGGCACGGTGGTGCTGGCAGACAACGACGGCTTACTGGCGAGTGACGCGTTCCGAGTCGCGCTGTTGGCGAAGCCCGAGACTTGGCAGGCCTCGCTTGCGTATGGCGAGACGGCCAAGAAACCAGGTCTGCATGTCATGCGCGCGCCAACGGAAGACGCGAGTGAGACGGTGACGGGTCTCGGTGGCACCGGCGTTGAGTTGATGCTTGCTGCCGTCGGCAGCGTCGCGTTGCAAGGCCATCCAATGATTCCGATGCTGCAGATCGGCGGCAGTGGTGCCAATGCCGACGGTGAGAACGGCTTCGAACATGACTTGGATGTCGTGCTTGGCGTGGCTCATGACCAAGCCGTAGCGGCACTGCTCAACTGCATCACGGCCACGCTGTCTCAGCGCTACCAACCGAAGCTGGCAAGCTCGGGCAACGTGCGCTTTCAACTGACGCGCGGCGAACTGGGCGTGTCGCTGTAGCTGAGAAGGCGCGCTAACCCGCGCCGGTTGCCCACTGATGCGCCGCGCTAACCCGCGCCGGTTGCCCACTGATGCGCCGCGCTAACCCGCGCCGCGACGCTTCTTCGAAGCCTGCTGCAGGATGTTGTTCTCCTGTTCGGTCAGGCCGCTCATGCCGACCTGGCTGACGCGCTCGAGGATGGCGTCGACTTGCGCCTCTTGGTCTGCCGCCGCTTGGCTGCTTGCTGCGGCGATTTGCTGAGCGCGAACGGCTCGACGTTGCGCCAGCCAACCCGGCTTGCGTTCTTGACCCTCGTCGTCGTGGCCGTCGCCGCCGTGCTTCCACGCGTCGGGATCCGCTTCCCACGGATCGCGCTGCGTGGCTCCGTAGATCAATATGTGACGCGCTGCGCGCTTCTCATTGATGGAAGCGAGCACGCAGGAGAGTCCAATAATGAAGCCAATCGAGCTTGCGGCGCTGGCCTGCGTCATGGCACCGATGGCAATCACTACGCCGCCAACGATGCCGACGTTCGCAGCCCAGATTGTGGCGCGGTTCGGGTGATACTTCATCGACAGCAGCGCGCGCAAGACGCGGCCACCGTCAAGTGGGAAGATCGGCAGCAGGTTGAACAGCAACAGCACCTGGTTAGTCGTCACCAGATACCACACCGCGAAGCCATACCAGCTGGTCGCGTAGGCGACGTCCGTTAGCAGCCACTCGATCGGCCACAGAACTAGCAGCCAGAGCAAGTGAACGGCTGGGCCCGCGAGCGAAATCCAGATGTCCTCCTTCGGCGTCTTGGCGGGCGCGTTGAGGTGCGCCAGGCCACCTAGTGGGCCGAGCGTGATCTTGCTGGTGCGGATGTGGTAGCGCCAAGCCGCCGCGATGTGACCCATCTCGTGGGTCCAGATGATCGCAAATAGGCCGACGAAGCAGATCGTTGTCAGCAGGATCGCTTCGCCGGGGCTGGCGGACGGCACGCGCTGCAAGAACACCAACGGCATCAGGATGACCGCTGCCCAATACATGCGAACATGCACAGAGAGCCAGGTGCCGAGCGAGAAGTCGGCTGTCAGGATTCGCCACAGGCGGTGCCAGGGACTTGGGTCGTAGCCGTAAAATTGCACAGCACGCATTCTACCGCGAGGGCGCGATAGAATGAGTCGACTCCTGGGGGCTAACTGTTACTTGGGATCTAGACCCGCGTAACTATGCCTCGAACGACTCGACGCCTGTCTCCGTCCATTGGCCCGAGCGTGCCGAAGCTAATACGGCATCGCAGACCTTTTGGGTCTGCAGCGCGCTGCGGAAATCGGGCTGTGCTGGCTTGCCTGACTCTACGCCGGCCAGGAAGTCGGCGAGCGCATTGATGAACGTGTGCTCGTAGCCAATCGTGCAGCCCGGGACCCACCAGTGGTCCATGTAGGGGTGCTCGAAGTTGGTCGTGTGGATACGGCGCCAGCCGGTTAGATGGTCTTCGACCTTGTCGTCACTGCCTGGCTTCTTGTGCTCATAGAAGTCGAGATACTGCGGGTCTTCGAGGTTGAAGTGCAGCGAGCCGTCGGCGCCGTTCAGTTCGAACGTGTTGAAGTTCTTGCGGCCGCGGGCGTAGCGGGTTGATTCGAATGTGCCCATCGAGCCGTTGGCGAACCGCGCCAAGAACATGCACGCGTCATCGATTGACACGGCTTGGCTCTTGCCGGTGTCGTGGTGCACGCGTTCCTTGACGAACGTCTCGATGTCGGCGACGACCTTGACGATCGGGCCGTTGAGCCACATCGCGGTGTCGATCGAGTGGGCGAGCAGGTCGCCGGTTACGCCAGAACCCGCAACGCTGGCGTCGAGGCGCCACAGCGTTGGGCCACCTTGCGGCACGTCTTCGGCGATCGTCCAGTCCTGCAGGTAGGTGGCGCGGTAGTGGAACGGTTTGCCGGTGCGGCCTTCTTCGACCAGTTGCCGTGCCAGCGCGATCGAAGGCACGCGGCGATAGTTGAACCAAGCCATGTTGGGCTGGCCCGACTTCTCAAGCGCCGCCGTCATGCGTTCCGCTTCGGCGACATCCATCGACAGCGGCTTCTCGCACAGCACCCACTTACCGGCCTCGGCCGCCGCGATCGCGATGTCGTGGTGGGTGTTGTTTGGCGAGCAAATGTCGATGACGTCAATGTCGTCGCGTTCGATCACCTTGCGCCAATCCGTTTCGATCGAGTCGAAACCCCATGTGTCGGCAAACGATTTGGCCTTGTCCGCATCGCGTGCGCACAAGCAGCTGAGGTTCGGGCGATGCTCGAGCTCAGGGTAGAAGTGGTTGACCTGCTTGTAGGCGTTGGCGTGGGCCTTGCCCATGAAGCCGTAGCCGACGACGGCGACGTTGAGTGGCTTGCTCATTCCTGGTTCTAATATTGTGTGGTTGCCGATTCGTGGCGGTGATTCGGTGCCTAGGCGTTTGCAGGTCTAGGCAATCGCGTAGCTAGATACTGGCGTGCCTAGCTACTGCTGTAATTAGATACTGCCGTGCCTAGGTGTATTCGGCGACGAAGGCATCCATCGACTGCTTGCACGATGCAGTCGCATCCCAAGCATCTGGCCAGAAGCACAGATCGACCGTCCACCAGTCGTGCGACAGCTTCACTGCCGCGAGCTTCTTCAGGATCGGTGGGAAGTCGACCACGCCCTTGCCGAACGGCAAGTGCATCGACGTTTCGTCTTCGCCTTTGTCGTCCTTGTGGCAGGTGTTGTCGGAGTCGATCAAGTGGATGTGATTGATCCGGCCGTCGAGCTTGTCCAAGAACCCGCACTGGCCGCCGTCGACGACTTCCTTCTCGCCGTGCTGACGCGCGCCGACGACGGCAACCATGTGGCCGTGGCTGGTGTCATACATGACGCCGAAGTTGTCGTCGGGAATCTCGTCCAGAACGCGCAACACGTCGCTCGGCTTGTTGAGCACGAAGCCAGGTTCGAACTCCCATGTCATGTAGAGGCCGTGGTCCTTGGCGATCTGGTTACACGTCTTCCAGGTGGACGTGACCCGCTGGAACACGGTGTCGTAGTCGGTGTCGTTGAGGATTGTCGGCGGTTGCACGGTATCGACGCGGATGCCCTTGATGCCGAGGTCGCGACAAAACGCGGCGTTCTTGGTGAACTCCGCGATGTATTTGCTGTTGTCGTCGGTGTTCGCCAGTTGCTCGCCCCAAAGGTTGGCGGCGAGACCGCTAAACGACAGGCCCCAGTTCTTCATCTTGGCCACGATTTCGTCGCGCTGCGACTTCTCGGGCAAGTCGTCGGGGTTGGGGTGTGGCGCGAAGCCGCCGAGTTCGACGCCGTCGTAGCCGAGCTCTTTGAGCTTCGTGCAGACCGTGTCGAAGTCGATGGGTTTGTCCGCGTACGGGCCAATCGTGTAGGCCCAAGAACCGATGGAGATGCGTCGCATGGGGAGTCCGAGTTCGTGATGAAGGTGAAGAAGGTTGTGCTAGAAGCTGGTGCTAGAAGCTGGCGCTAGTAGCTGGCGCTAGTAGGTGGCGCGGCCACCGGAGATGTCGAAGCAAGCGCCGGTGCTGAAACCGCACTCATCGCTGGCGAGGTAGTGCACCAGGGCGGCGACCTCTTCGGTCTTGCCGGTGCGGCCAACCGGGATCTTGGAGACCATGTAATCGATGGTCTCTTGGCTGACCTGGTCCAGCATCGGCGTCTGGATGACCGCCGGCGCGATTGAGTTGATGCGGATTTCGGTGTTGGCGACTTCCTTGGCCAGCGACTTGGTCATGCCGATCACGCCGGCCTTGGATGCTGAATACGGGCCGAGCTTTGGGTTGCCTTCTTTGCCGGCGATCGACGCAATGTTGACGATGCGGCCGCGGTTCTGCTTACGCATCGGGCGCAGGGCTTCGCGGTTGCACAGCCACAGCGCCGTTAGGTTGACTTCGATCACCTTGCGCCACTCGTCGACGCTGGTTTCCCAAGCGAACGCGTTTTGGCCAACGATGCCGGCGGCGCAGACCAGGATGTCGTAGCTACCGAGTTTGGCGCAGACCTCATCGGTCATCGCGATCACCGCTTGCTCGTCGGTTAAATCGATCGTGCATGCGATCGCCTTCCGGCCGCGCTGCTCGATGTTCTTGACGGCAGCTTGTGATGCCTCGGCATCGATGTCGACAATGGCGATCGACGCGCCGGCGTCGGCTAGGCGCTCGGCGGCGCTGAGGCCAATGCCGCGGGCGCCGCCAGTGATGACCGCTACGCGGCCCGTAAGATCAAAGTGGTTGCTCATTCTGTCTGGGGAGTGACTGTATGTAGGCAGGCTGTGTGACGGCAGACTGTGTGACGGCAGCCTGTGTGTGGGCAGACTGTGTTGATCACAGCTGGATGATTCGTTGCTCGGCGATCGATGCTTCGCAGCCTTCGATGATGCGTTGCGCGTCGTAGGCGTCTTGCATGCTCGACAGCGGGGGAAGCCCGTTGCGGACACACTTGGTCAGGAAGTGGTGCACCGTGCGCTCGATCGAGAATGGGTAGGCACTGTAGGTGTGTGAGTGCACATGGGCGCGCTTGTTCTCGACCCAGTCGCGGTAGCTGAAGCGCGTCGCGCCGTCGGTCCCGATGACTTTGATCAGGCACGTCCACGGGTCACCCGAGTGGTCGTCGGCGGCAAAGCTGGCATGCAGATGCGCGATGGCGCCGTTCTGCATTTGCAGCGTCGCCACGGCGAGGTTTTCTTGCTCGACCGAGCCGTCGTTGACGCTCGCCTTCATCGCTGCCACCGTCTTTGGGGCGCCTGCCAAGTACAGCAGGATATAGGCGTGGTGCGTCATGATCTGACGGATGACGCCCGGGTAGCGTGCGGCGACGGCTTCCTGGTGGTGAATGTTGTAGAGCACGTGCACCGACACGAGCTTGCCCAGTTTTTGGCGGTCGATCAGGTCGCGCGTACGCTCGACCGACGGCTCGTATACGTAGTTATGCACCGGCACGCACTGCACGTTGTGCTGCTTCGCGACTTCGCGCATCGAGGCGATCTCCTCGAGGTTGCAACCCGCCGGCTTTTCGACCAACACGTGTTTGCCGTGTTGCATGGCGAGTTCGGCATACTCGCGGTGGGTCTCGAGGTTGGTCAGCACGAAGACTGCGTCTAGCGTCGGGTCCTTGACGAGTTCTTCCGCTGTCGCATACGAACGGCAGTCGTATTGCTCGGCTTTGCGCTGGCCGCGGCCGGGAGTGCGATTCCAGACGCCGTGCAGTCGTGCGCCGGGGCACGACATGATCGCGTCGGCGTGCAGGTCGGCGACATCGCCAGCGCCAAGGAAGCCAACCGAGAGTTCTGTCATGTCAGAAGCCATTCGTATCGGGCTTGTTGCGATGTTGCAATCAGCAGCGACCGAGCGCGGCATGGTAGGCCGAGCGGGCCTCTCCGGCTACGCTCTTTGCATGCGAAGTCTGATTGTCGCGTTGGCGATATTGGTGGTGGCCTCGGTTGTGTCCGAGGGGTTGGCTGCGCAAGCGCCGCAGCACGTGGTCTTCCTGGTCGGTGAGAGCGAATACGGCTCTGGCGAGACCATGCCGAAGTTCGCCAAACGCCTCGAAGAGGAGTTGCATCTGCGTGTCACGTACTTGCAAAGCAAGGGCAACGAGCTGCCGTCGCTGGAGGCGCTGGACTCGGCGGATCTGTTGGTCATGTTCTTGCGCTTCCGCACGGCGACCGACGAGCAGTTCGCACGATTGAAGCAGTGGTTCGACGCTGGCAAGCCGTGCGTTGCCCTGCGCACCACGAGTCACGCATTCGTCGCCGACAAGGGGTGGTTCCCGCCGTTCTTTGGTGGCCACTACAAATCGCATGCGCCAAATGGGCAGGGAACGCTCAGCGTGGTGCCACCGTGGACGGACGGGCACGCCCTCGTCAATGGCGTCGGCCAAGCTGTCGAAATGGGGCACGGCGGCACCTACAACGCGCAACCGTTGGCTGACAGTGCCAGTTTGGTGCTGCTGGGGCGTACCGGCCTTCTACCCGCAGAACCGATTGCGTGGACCAACCGCTACCGCAACGACTCGCGCATCTTCTACACGTCACTCGGCAGTCGCGAGAACTTCGAGCGGCCAGACTTTCAGACGTTGTTGGGCAATGCCGTGCTGTGGGGGCTCAAGCGCGAGGTGCCGGAAGCAGGCGCGTTTGGCACTGGCGAAGTACTGCGTCGCCGTCATTCTGCCAAGCCCCATGATCCACCGAAGTTGCAGGCTCCTGTGGATGCGAAGGTGCTCTTCGATGGTTCGGATCTGAGCCAGTGGCGGCATTGGGATCCAAGTGTCGAGCCGCGTGCGATTGGCATCGACCAACGCGCGGATTCCAGCAGCGGGGGTGCCAAGCACGATGCCGCGCGTTGGCTGACAGACGGGCGCGCCCTGGTTGCGCGCCCCGGCTTTGGTGACTTGGTGACGGTAGAATCGTTTGGCAATTATCACCTGCACGTCGACTTCGTCGCCGGGCCGCTCGTGCCGGGCCCGCCGCAGTCGCCGTGGGGCCTAGATTCATTTCGCGGCCGCAGTGGCATCTACCTCGCAGGCCGCTACGAGCTCGAGATCGCGGACTCCAAGTACCGTTTGCCGAGCACCACGTCGATGGGGGCGATCTACGGCCAGAAAGCGCCAGATCACAATGCTTCGCGTGGGCTAAGCGATTGGCAGTCGCTCGACGTCTACTACCGCCATAAGCAGAACGAACGGCCGGTGGTTAGTGCGTGGCTTAATGGCAAGCAGATTCACGACGCGGTGACCTTGCGCGAACGCACGATCTACGGCTTCCTGCGTGAGGAACCGGGCGCACGCTCGGGTACCACAGGTGGTGGCGTGCGCATGGCGCGGGCGGCTGGCAATTCATTTGCGTTCGGCACAGGCGACTTCACGATTGCCGCCCGGTTTCGAACCAAGGGCAACGGCACCCTGGCGGCGAAGTGTGCCCCGTCGGGCAAGTGGCGACCGGGCAGCAAGGCGTTGTTCTTGCGCGGCGGTCGTCTCGTCTATGACATCGGTTGGGTCGGCCAGATGGAAAGCCCACGTCGCTACAACAATGGCAAGTGGCATCGCGTCTTGTTGACGCACCAACAGGGCGTAGCGCGCATGTATGTCGATGGCGCGCTGGTTTGCGACAAGCAGGACTTTAAGGCCGAGGACCGTTCTGGCCATGTGTTCAAGATCGGGGCAGCGGCTGACGACTTTGGTGGCAGCTACACCGGCGAAATATCCGATGTGACGGTATTCGAACACAATGTGCCCGTCGGCAAGGCGCAGCAGTGGACGCGCGGCGAAGTAGTCAACATGGGCACGCCTTCGTTGCAGTGGCAGCCTAAGAAGAAGGCCGCGAAGGCCAATCCGGCCAAGCCGAAGCAGCCGTGGGTGCTCGGCCCGATTCGCCTGCAGGCGGATAGCTCGCAAGTTCGCTTTGCGAATATCTGGGTGCGTCCGTTGAGCGAGGTGGATCATCGCGGTCTCGCGCAACAAGACCCGGCGAGTGTTGCGCGTGGTGCGCATGTGTGGTCGGCGCTCTGTAGCAGTTGCCATGCGCAGCCAGCGACGCAGTTCGCGGGCGGCTTGAAGAACGGTTCCGATCCACGTTCGCTGTTCGCGACGTTGGAGCAGGGGTTCGGCGCGAAGCAAGCGATGGCGTGGATTCCCGCGGAGGCGCGCTACGACGTGATCCACTACCTGCGACAGCAATTATCGTTGCCTCCCGTCAGTGCGGACTACGTTTTGGCGCTGCCAGCCGGTATGCCGGTTGCTAAGTCGGTTAGCCCAATGCCTGACTCGGACTGGCCCGGCTATCGCCGCATGGACTACGGCAACGCGCTGCATTGGACCTACGAAGTGGCCAAGCAGAACATCGTACAGAAGGGAATCGCCGTGCGGCTCGACGAGGGGCCCGGTGGTGTGTCGCGCGGCCGCGCCTTTGTCGTCTATGACGAAGACACGATGCGACTCGCGGCGGCGTGGACCGGAGACGGCTTCATCGATTGGAAGGGCGTCGCGTTTGACGGTTCGCACAACTCGCATGCACACATCCGTGGCAAGCGATTGTTCGTTGCGCCCAACGAGCCAGGCTGGGCCAATCCCAAGACTGGGTCGTGGGCCGACGAACGCATTGTCGGCCGCGACGGCAAACGCTACGGACCGCTACCGAAATCGTGGCTGCGGTACCGCGGCCGCCAGCAGCTTGGTGAGGATTCCATCCTCGAGTATTCGGTTGGTGCCGTCACCGTGCGGGAGATGCCGGGTCTCGAATCGGTCTACGGCACGACCATCGTGACGCGCCGCCTCGAAGTTGAGGCGTCAGACCAGGACCTGTTGGTGCGGCTTGCTCCAAAGTCGGACGAACTGCGCGTCAGCGTGCTGTCGGGTAGCCGACCGGGCACGGTGATGGCGATGCACGGTTGGTGGGTGATGCGCATCCCCAAGGGCAAGGACGTTGGTCACTACATGCTGCGCCTCAGCAGCGGCGACCAGCGCATGCTCGAACTGGCCGAGTCACTGCATGGCGTGCCTGAGATGCCAACGCGCGAAGCGGCCAGCAAGGCGCAGTGGACCGCGACCTGCACCACCAAGGCGCGAACAGGCGAAGCGTCGTCCGGCTACGCGGTCGACGAGTTGCCGGTCCCCGATCTCGCGGCCAATGCGTTCCACAGTTGGATGCGGCTTGGTGGCTTCGACTTCTTCGCCGACGGCAAGCGCGCGGCGGTTTGCACGTGGAGCGGGGACGTGTGGATCGTGTCTGGCTTGCAGGATGAATTAGGCGAGCTGACCTGGCGACGCATTGGCGCTGGTTTGTTCCAGCCGTTGGGCGTGCGCATCCTCGATGACGTCATCTATGTCGGTTGTCGCGATCAAATCTGCGTGCTCGAAGACCACAACGGCGATGGTGAGACGGACTACTATCGCTGCTTCAATAACGACCACCAGGTCACTGAGCACTTCCACGAGTTTGCGATGGGCTTGCAGAGCGACAAGGATCGCAACTTCTACTACGCGAAGTCGGCGCGCCACGCGTTGACGGCGTTGGTGCCGCATCATGGCACGTTGTTGAAGGTGTCGAGCGACGGCCAGACCACCGAGATCCTGGCCAACGGCTTCCGTGCCGCGAACGGCGTCTGCATCAACGACGACGGTTCGTTCTATGTCACCGATCAGGAAGGTCACTGGACCCCGAAGAACCGTATCAACCGCGTCGTCAAGGGTGGCTTCTACGGCAACATGTTTGGTTACCACGAGCGCACTAGCAACAAGGACGAGGACATGGAGCAGCCGCTTTGTTGGCTGACCAATGCGTTCGATCGTTCGCCCGCCGAGTTGGTGCGCGTGGTTGGCTCCAGGTGGGGTCTGCCGGCAGGTTCGCTGTTGCAGTTGTCGTATGGCATGGGGCGCGCCTACTTGGTGCTCGAAGACCAAGTCGATGGTGTTCACCAAGGTGGCATGGTGGCGCTACCCATTGCGCAGTTTGCGACCGGCGTCATGCGCGGCCGATTCCACCAAGCGAGTGGCCAGCTCTACTGCTGTGGGCTCTACGGCTGGTCCGGTGCTCGCACGCGGCCTGGCGGTCTCTACCGAGTGCGGTATGTCGGTGGCGATACGTTGATGCCGACCGCGATGAAGGTGGTTGCGGGCGGCTTGCAGTTGACGTTCGGCGCCGCGCTCGACCCTGAGTTGGCCACGGCTCTAGACAGCTACAGCATCAAGACGTGGTCGTTGCGACGGACCAAGAACTACGGCAGCAAGCACCATGACGAGCAAGCGCTGCAGGTCAGCAAGGCGCAGTTGGCTGCCGATCGCAAGACGGTGACGTTGCAGATTCCCGATTTGGTGCCAACGATGTGCATCGAGATCGCTTGCGACCTTGAGACTGCAGATGGCGACGTGCTGCGCGCCAAGATTCACGGCACGGTGCACAAGACCCGCTAGTTGCGAAGGAACAATATGATGATGACGACTCGTTGCTTGATGCCGTGGCAGCTGCTTTTGCCGGCGATCTTGATGTGTTGGGTCTTGATGTGTGGGATTCTGGTGCCGCTGTCGGCCCAGGAGGAAGACCAAAAGACGGTGCGCGTGTTCATTTTCGCGGGCCAATCGAACATGGTTGGCTCCGATTCCAAGGTGAAGGACATCGCGCGATTCCCGCCATTCGACGGCCTTGGTGAACCGCAGGCAAAGGTGCGCTACTCGTATTGCATCGGCCGCGAAAACAAGACGCGCTCCGATGGTTGGACCGAATTGCAGCCGGTCAACAACATCGTCGGGCCGGAGCTGAGCTTCGCGCGCGATGTCAGCAACGCGATCAAGGCGCCGATTGCCATCATCAAGATCGCGGCAGGTGGCACGACCATTGGTGCCGACTGGAACCCTGATGAGCCGAGCGGCTTCAAGCTTTATCCGATCGCGCTTGAGACGGTGCGCGCTTCGCTTAAGGCGCTCGACAAGAAGCGCATTCGTTGGCGTCTCGAAGGCTTCATGTGGCACCAGGGCGAGAACGACATGTTCAACGATGAGTACCGTAAGAACTACGGTGCCAACCTGAAGAACTTCCTCGCTAGTTGGCGCCGGGACCTAAAGGTGCCGAAGTTGCCGTTCTATATCGGCGAGCTGTGTACGAAGACCGTGTGGGGCATGGACAATCGGCCTCGCATGTATGAGATCAGCGTTGGCCAGCGCGAAGTGACGGATGCGGATGCGCTAGCGACTTTCGTCGCGACGTCGCACGTCGGCGTCGAGATCGGTGGTGGCGCTGGCCTGCACTATCACTACGGCACGCTTGGCCAACTCGAGCATGGCGTCAACTACGCCAACGCCTACCTGCGTTCGATCGGCAAGCTGCCGGAGTCGCCGCGGCCGCTAAAAAAGTGGCCCTATA
>JBNMNW010000028.1:0-33453 GCA_051278165.1 Planctomycetota bacterium
GTTCAGTGTTGGCACCGTCTCTTCCGTTGAGACTGGTTCCGAGCGTGGTCTGCTCAGTATTGAAGCCGATCCGAACTTCGCGACGAACGGCTACTTCTACGTCTGGTGGGCTAGCACGTCGGACAGCTTCATGCACTTGGATCGCTTCACGTGCACGGGCCAACTATCGAACCCGGCTAGCACCAGCCTGTCGTTTTCGACGGCGTCGCGTCGCGTGATTATCAATTCCGCTCCGGACTCGGCCTTCAACCACAACGGTGGTGCTTGCCGCTTTGGTCCCGACGGCATGCTCTACCTGTCGATCGGTGATGACGCGAACTCGTGTTCGGCGCAGTCGCTGACGTCGAAGCGTGGCTGCCTGTTGCGCATGGATCTCTCGGGCTTGGCGTCGACGCCGAGCAACTCGGAGCCGTCCTATTCGTCGATCGATCCGGGCAACAACCCCAACAGCGCGGCGACCGACTGGACCCAATTGGTCATCGCCTACGGCCTGCGTAACCCGTTCCGCATGGAGATCGACCAGGTCACCGGCAACTGCTACATCGGCGACGTCGGCCTGAGCCAGTCCGAGGAATACAGCGAATACGTCGTCAGCGGCGGCACCTTGTCGCTGGTCAACTTCGGCTGGCCATGGCGTGAAGGCTTTGGCAGTGGCGGTGGTTGTGGCGGTGGCGCCCCCGGTGGCCTGATCAACCCAATTGCGGCGGTGACGTCCAGTTCATGGAACTCGGTCGTTGGCGGCCCGCGCTACCGCAACCAAGGTGGCTCGTTTGACTTTGGCGCCAGCTACGAAGGCGATGCCTTCTACATGGACTACTTCTCCGGTGAGCTGCGCCGCGTCACCTATAACGGTTCGGGTTGGAGCGCTGCTCCGGCCGTTCCAGGTCAAGTGAACGCGACCAACTGGGCGAACGGCATGGCGGCTACGGTCAGCATGCGTCAAGGTCCCGATGGCGCGATCTACTATCTGCAGCACTCCGGTACCTATGCGACCAACGGCGGCAGCTTCAAGCGCATCCGTCCGCTCGGCCCGACCAACAGCGTCACCGCCATCAGTGGTGGCGACCAGATCGTTGCGGTCGGCGAAGTGTTCGCGGCGCCGCTGGTGATTCAGGTCCTGGACACCTTCGGTCAGCCCCTTGCTGGTGGCACGGTCAACTTCTCGGCCACGGGTGGCCACATCCTGTCGACGACCAACCCGGTCACGGCAGACTCGAACGGCTTCGCCCAGACTTCGGTTACGGCCAGCACGATCGCTGGTGGTGCCTTCACCGTTACCGGCAGTACGCCCGGCTCGCAGAGCGATGCGGTGTTCGACATGTTCGCGCGCAAGCTGACGGCGACGGGTGTCACGTCGACTGCGACGTTGCTGATCCTGTCCACGGTCAACAAGACGGATGCCGTTCCGGCACAGATCCCCTACATCGTGTTCATGTCGTTCCCGGGTTCGCAAACCGTTCCGACTCCGATCGGCCCGATCTGCACGGATCCGAGCTACGCGTTGACGGTGGTTCTCGAAGATGGCACTGGCGCCTTCGGTGGTGTTTCACTCTCCGGCAGCGGTTCGATCGGCACCCCGAGCAAGACCTGGATCTACCAGGGTATCCCGAACTTCCTGCTGGCTGGCCAGCAGATGAGTTTCCAAGCCGTCGGGTTTGACCCGGTCAGCGGCTGGTTCCGCACGAACTGCGAACTCGAGCAGTTCTAGGACGTGCCGTCTTAGTCAGGGCGCGCTCTAGGGCGCGTGACTACTAGGTAAACAGCCTCGGCCACCTCACGGTGTTCGAGGCTGTTTGCGTTTGTGGTCTCGGTGGCCCGAAGGTCTGCTTACAGCATGGCTGCGAACCAGCGTGTCGCCGAGGCGTTGGCCTTGCTGCAGAAGAAGAGCGCCAAGAAGTCGGCCGCAAAGAAGTGACGATCCGGCTGGCGAACGGTGTGCAACATTGCTGCTCGCCGGTCAGCTGGTGTTGCGGCCTAGAAATGATTCTAAGTGTCTTGAAATATTATATTTAGGTCGATTTCCTGCGGCTTTCCTTCGACGCCTGGCCTGAGACGCGTTTGGCAGCGTCGGGTCGGAGACCCAGCCGCCAAAGGTGCTGCTGACGGGCTCTGACCCGATGGTCACCAGCTACGCTACTGCTGGGTGCCAATGCCCGCCGAGCCCGTTGGCGCCACCTTCCTGCCGTTGTCATTGGCCGGTGTGCCCAATGGCTGCATGGTCCCGCACCAGGACGTGGCCTTCTTGGCGGCGTTTCTGGTCGGCCTTGCGTTCTCTTGACTGCTGGCGATCACGGCCGGCGGTTTCTAGGTGAAGGGCGGAGATCGGGGCTCAGATAGGGCGCGGACTTGGTGGCTGAGGCGGGTATCTCGCAGCTAGGTGCACCTCCGCCCTTGACCGCCCAGGGGCAGATCCGCACAATCCTTGCCCCCATTAGTCTCCCTGATTCCCCTCCGTTCCGCCCAGATGTCCCGTCCACTCGCTGTGATTTGCCTTGCCGCCGGCATGGGCAAACGCACCAAGGTCAGCATGCCCAAGGTGCTGCTGCCCTTGTGTGGGCGCACCCTGGCTTCATCGGCGTTGTTGGCGGCAGCCGAGCTTAAGCCGGCGCGCACAGTGGTGGTTCTTCACAACCAGATGGAGCGCGTGCAGGCTTCATTGGAAAAGGAACTCACGGGTAAGTTTGAGAGCATCGACTACGTCGACCAAGGCGCGCCGAAGGGCACCGGTCACGCGGTGCAAGTTGGCATGGATCCGCTCAAGGACTTCGTCGGTGATGTCATCGTCATCTACGGCGACTGCCCGTTGATGACCGCCGCGACGTTGCAAGACATGGTTTCGCTGCGCGGCGATGCGGCGTGCTCGGCACTGACCGCGTATCCCGACGACGCAACGGGACTCGGCCGCATCTTGCGCAACGACGAACGCAATTTCGTTGGCATCCGCGAGCACAAAGATTGCTCCGACGAAGAGCTGCTGATCGATGAGACAAACTGTGGCTTCTACTGCTTCGACAGTGAAAAGCTGCGCCCGGCGCTGTTGCGATTGCAGCCGAACAATGCGCAGGGCGAATACTACCTGACCGACGTGATCGCCGACTTCGTGTCGCAAGGCGAAGTGCTGCCGACGGCTGAGGCCGCGGACATCGCCGAGATCATGGGTGTCAACTCGCTCGCCGACCTGTCGCTGGTGCAGTCCGTGATGCAGGAGCGCATCCTGTTCGAGCACATGAGTAACGGCGTGTTGATCACCGACCCTGCGGCGACGTGGATTGATCACGATGTCGAAATCGGCAGCGACACCACGATCCTGCCATGCACCGTGATTGGCACAGGCTGCAAGATCGGCAATGGTTGCGCGGTTGGTCCGTTCGCGCACCTGCGCGGCGGCACGGTGCTCGACGATGGCGCCGCGCTCGGCAACTTCGTCGAAGCCAAGAATACCCACATGGGTGCCGGCGCGAAGGCCAAGCACTTGACCTATCTCGGCGATGCCGTGGTGGGGGCTAAGGCCAACATCGGCTGTGGCACGATCACCGCCAACTACGACGGTGTGAACAAGCATCAAACCAAGATTGGTGCCCGCGCCTTCATCGGTAGCGGCACGGTGCTATGCGCCCCGGTCGAGGTTGGCGAAGGTGCCATGACGGCGGCTGGCGCGGTCGTTACGCCAGGGTCCAATATCAAGGCGCAGGAGCTGTGGCTCGGCGTCCCCGCTCGCTACCTGAAGCAACGTGAGTTGCCCGCGGTAGCATCGCCCGCAGTAACATCGCCCGCAGTAGCACCGCCCGCAGTAGCACCACCGGCAGCAGGATCACCCGTGACTGGAGAAAAGAACTAATGAGGATGCGCGGCGAACGTCTGCGCGTGTTCAGCGGCACCGCTCATCCGCGGTTGGCGCAGGACATCTGTTCGTTCATGGGTGTTCCGCTCGGCGCGGCGTCGCTGCAGCGATTCCCCGATGGCGAGATCAACCTCAAGGTCGAGTGCGATGTGCGCGGAGCCGACGTGTTCGTTGTGCAGCCGACCAGTCCGAACGTGCATGAGCACCTGTTCGAGTTGCTGTCGTTTGCCGACTGCTTGCGTCGTGCGTCAGCCGATCGCATCACGGCGGTGATCCCATACTTCGGCTACGCCCGAAAGGATCGCAAGGACGAGGGCCGGGTCCCGATCAACGCTAAGTTGGTCGCCAACATGTTGGTCACGGCTGGCTACGACCGAGTGGTCACGGTCGACCTGCACGCCGCCCAAATCCAGGGCTTCTTCGATATCCCCGTCGACCACCTCTACGCGCGCCCGGTCATGATCGACCGCGTGCGTCAGCTCGGCGCCGAGAACATCAAGATCGTGTCGCCGGACATCGGTGGCACCAAGCTCGCTCGCGCCTACGCCAAGGACCTTGGCTGCGACCTCGCGATCATCGACAAGCGCCGCATCAGCGGTGAGCAAACCGTCATCGAGCACGTCATTGGCGAAGTCGAAGGCCACGACATCGTGCTGGTCGACGACATGGTTTCGACCGGCGGCTCGATTGTCGACGCGGCCCGCATCGTCAAAGAGAAGGGCGCCAACAAGGTGTTCTTGGTCGCGACCCACGGCGTGCTCGCCGGCAGCGCCGTCGAGCGTCTTAATAACGCCGACGTCGAGAAGATCCTGTTCGCCGATACGATTCCGCTGCGCGACCGCGGCCTTGAGCGACTCGAAGTCGTCTCAATGGCGCAGTTGTTGGCGCGCGCAATCGACCGCATCCACCGCAGCGAGAGCGTCAGCATGCTCTTCGAAAGCGATCGCTGATCGCGCTGCAACCGCATTTCTATTCATCGCATTTTCGAACGTAGTTGAGGTAAGTCATGGAAGTCGCCCAAATGAAGGCAGAGCGCCGGAGCGCGCTGGGTCGTAATCAGATCAAGAAGTTGCGCGTAGAAGGTTGGATACCGGCCGTTGTCTACGGGCAAGGCGGTGAGCCAATCTCTATCCAGATCTCCGAGTGGGAACTGGAGCAGCACCTGCAGGCGCGCCACAAGGTCTTTAACCTCGATGTCGCTGGCACGAACATTGAGAGCTTCTTGCAGGCCGTGTCCTACAAGACGACCAACGATCGCCCGCTGCACGCCGACTTCCTTCGCATCAGCTTTGATAAGCCGATCGAAACCGTGCTCGAGATCACCCTGCTGGGTCACCCAGCGGGCCTCGCCCGTGGTGGTGTGCTCGTCAAGGACAGCTTGAAGATCCGGATCACGGCGATGCCGACCAAGCTTCCGGAAATCCTCGAGGTCAAGATCAGTCACCTGAACTGCGGTGATTTCCTCCGCGCCAAGGACCTGGTCCTAGCCGAAGGTGTTGAGTTGGCTATCGATGGCGAGCAAGCCATTTGTCACGTCACCGTGGCGTCGGTGGTTAAGGAAGACGACGAGGAAGCCGCCAAATAGCTTGAAGTAGCGTTTCGGGTCGATGGGGCACTTGCTCCGCTTCGGCTCGCTGCGTAACCTTCTCGCCCCTCCAACACCGTCATGGGTTGGCATCGAATCGCACTCGGCATCGGAAACCCCGGTCCCGAATACGAATCCACCCGACATAACGTCGGGTTCATGGTGCTTGATCTCTTGGCGGAGCGGATGAAACTCTCCTTCACACGCTTGGATCGCAACGGGCCGGATGGCTCCAAGCGGTTCTCAGGCAAGGTGAAGGCGCAGGTCTGTGAAGGGCGTCGCAAGGGCCAATCGTTCTTGCTCGCCAAGCCACAGACCTACGTGAATCTGACCGGTGAAGTCGCAGCTCCTTTGCTGCGGTATGCCAAGCGCACACCGGACTCGCTCTTTGTAATTGTAGATGACCTGAACCTACCGCTGGGCCGGATTCGCATCCGGCCGTCGGGCAGTGCAGGGGGCCATAACGGCCTCAAATCCGTGCAGCAGATGCTGCAAACGGACGCATACCCCCGTCTCCGTCTCGGTATCGGACCACCTGCATCCTCCAGTAATGAGGATGATGCGGGCTCCGAAGGTCGAAAGAAGGCCGCCGATCCCAAAGCACAACAGCCCAAAGCACAACAGCTGAGGGGGCGCGATTGGCCTGACTTCGTCCTGGCTCCATTCCTCCCGGAGGAACGTGAGGTTCTGAGTCGTGTTCTGGTTCAAGCCGCCGACTGCGCGCAAGCGTGGCTCGATGGTGAGGACCTGAAATCCCTGATGGGAACCTACAACTGATTTGCTGCTAACCAGTGTCTCACCAGCCGGTGTCTCACCAACCGGTGTCTCACTGCTGCGTTGGCAGTCCGTCCGTTGATCACCTTCTGCCGTTAATAATCTGTTGCCAGGCGTGTCGCCTGGACCAGTCACGGGCTTTGCCCGGGAGATAGAAATTTGGACCATACCCGCACTTACGAATGCATGTGTCTTCTCGATAACCGAGAAGTACGCAAGGGCTGGGAGTCTGCTAAGGACTCCGTCGCAGCCATCTTCACCAAGCACAGCGCCAAGATTCTCAGCAGCCGCCGCTGGGATGAGCGTCGCCTCGCCTACCCGATGAACGGGCAGGTCCGCGCGACCTACCTGCTGATCTACATAGAGATCGAAACCGGCAACATCCCGGTTCTCCGTCGTGACCTGCAGTTCAGTGACGCGCTGCTCCGCTACATGATCACCGACTGCCCGGACGTGCCGGAAGGTGCCTATGAGCCGGAAGAAGAGTTCGACGTCAACGCCATCCCTGAGGATGACGCACCGGACGTTGTCGAAGCACCGGCTGAAGAAGCTGCTGCTAGCGATAAGCCTGCTGATGGCGAAGCGAAGGCTGCCGATGGCGAAGCGAAGGCTGACGAAGGCGAAGCCAAGGCTGACGAAGGCGAAGCCAAGGCCGCCGAAGGCGATGCCAAGGCTGCTGAAGCTGCCACTGAAGACAAGCCCGCTGAAGAGAAGCCTGCCGATGGCGACGCTGCTCCAGCTACCGCCACTGATGGTGAGGAGACCAAGTAATGACTAGCCAAGATACCGGTGCAAGCACCTCAAGCAGCGACGGCGGAGCTCCAGCAGGACGCCGCAAGAGTTTCGGCCGCTTTGGTGCCAAGAAGAAGCTCGTCGAGCCGGAAGAGCCGCTCGACTACAAGAACGTCGGCTACCTGTCGAAGTTCTTGTCCCCCAACGGCCGCATCCAAGGGCGCAAGCGCACTGGATTCTCCGGTCAAAACCAGCGCAAGTTGGCAGCAGCCATCAAGCGCTCCCGCATCGTCGGCTTGCTGCCGTTCGTCGGGAGGATGTAATCGATGGAACTACTACTAAACCAAACGATTGAGCACTTGGGCCGCACCGGCGACGTCGTTGACGTCAAGCCCGGTTACGCCCGCAACTACCTGTTGCCGTATGGTCTGGCCGTCATGGTCACCAAGGGCAACATGGCACAGGTCGATCGCGCTCGCGCGGCCGCCCTCGCCGAAGAAGAGGCTCGTCTTGCGGACCTCAAGGACATGGCTTCCAAGCTTGGCGAAGTCTCGGTCACGATCGAAGGCAAGGCCAACGACGAAGGTCACCTGTTCGGTTCGGTTGTTGCCGCCCAGATCGCAGCAAGCCTGCGTGAGAAGGGTGTGCCGGTCGACGACAAGCAGGTCCGCCTTGAGACCCCGATCAAGGAAATCGGCGTCTACGACGTGATCGTGCATCTGCACGCTGAAGTCGAGTCGAAGATCAAGGTCTGGGTCGTCCAACAGAAGCCCGAGTAGTCCACTTATAGTCTCCTAAGTCTGGGGCCCCGAGCATGGGAACCCAGACGGTCGGGGACGACTGATAACCAACGTGCCACGCGAGTGGCGCGCAGCTGAGGCGAAGCCTTGAACGAAGCCATCCGTGTTTCCATGGTCAGCCTCGGCTGTGCCCGCAACCTCGTCGATTCTGAGGTCCTGCTGGGCCATGTCGTCGAGGAAGGTCTGCAGGTTGTGCAAAACGCTGAAGACGCTGACGTTGTCATCATCAATACCTGCGGCTTTATCGACAGTGCCAAGCAGGAGTCGATCGACACCATCCTGTCGGTGGCGGCCCTCAAGAAGGAAGGCAATCTGAAGGGCGTGATCGCCGTCGGTTGCTTGGCGCAGCGCTACGGCGAGCAGCTCACCGATCAGATCCCCGAGCTCGATGGCGTCTTTGGCCTGTCCGACTATTCGGGTGTGCCGACCGTCGTGCGCAAGATCGTCAACGGCAGCGAGAAGCGATGGACCGCGACGATCGATGGCGGCAAGCCCAAGGGCCCGCGCAGTGACACCAAGCGGTGTTTGCTGACGCCGCTGAGCTTCGCCTACCTGCGCATCAGCGAAGGCTGCGACCACACCTGCACGTTCTGCGCGATTCCTAGCATGCGCGGCCGCAACCGATCTAAGCCGATCGAAGTGCTGGTTGAAGAAGCACAGACCCTAGCCGCAGCCGGTATCAAGGAGCTGGTCGTCGTCGCTGAGGACAGCACTGCCTTCGGCATGGACCTCACCAAGAAGCGCCAGATCCACACGCTGCTCGAGCAGCTGGCCGAGGTCGAAGGCATTGAGTGGGTGCGCTTGATGTATGCCTACCCGCACACGGTGCTGCCTGAGTTGACGACGTTCCTGCGCGAGAACCCTGGTGCCGTCAAATACCTCGACATCCCGATCCAACACATCAGTTCGCCGATGCTGCGCGCCATGAAGCGCGGCGTGAAGTCCGAACAAGTGCGCGGCATTCTCGATCGCCTGCGCGAAGAAGTGCCCGGTATTGCCGTTCGCAGCACGTTGATCACCGGTTTCCCCGGCGAGACCGAGCAGGACTTCCAAGAACTCAAGGACCTCGTCGAGAGCTACCGTTTTGAGCGGCTTGGCGTGTTCACCTACTCGCGCGAAGAGACCACGCCAGCGCACGACATGGAGAATCAGGTTCCTGCGGAAGTCGCCGAAGCGCGCGCCGCCGAACTGATGGGGATGCAGCAAAAGGTCATGCGCGAGTTTCACGAGAGCAAGGTCGGTGAGACGATGCAGGTGCTCGTCGACGGCTACGACGAAGACGCCGAGCGTATGGTGGCACGCAGCTACGCAGATGCGCCCGAAGTCGACGGCCGCGTGTTGTTGCCCAAGGATTCCGCCAAGGTTGGCGATCTGGTGCGTGCGAAGATCCTCGCTGCTGGCGACTATGAGTGGACCGCTGAGGTCATCTCCGACGACGTCTAGACCGCATCACAGATTCGCCCGCCGACAGATTCGTCCGCCAACAGATTCGTCCGCCAACAGCAGCATGAACATCCCGAACATGATCACGATGGCCCGTCTCTTCATGACGGTACTCGTGTTTGTGTGCATGCAGCTCGCGGTCTCGGCTGAGCCACTCGATGTGACCCTCGCCTGGGTCGCGTTCTGGTTGTTCATCGTTGCCTCGGTAACCGACTTTCTTGACGGCTACCTGGCCCGCAAATGGAACTTGGTGACGGCGTTCGGCCGCATCGCCGATCCGTTCGCCGACAAGATCCTGATCACTGGCACGCTGGTGATGCTGCTGCAGTTCCCCGCTGCGACCGAGATCCTGACGTTCTGGTATGTCGTCATCGTGATCGGTCGCGAGTTCTTGGTCACCGCCATTCGCGGTGTCATGGAAGCGAGCGGGCAGGAGTTTGGCGCCGACCAGCTCGGTAAGTGGAAGATGGTCACGCAGTGCTGGACCGTCGGCGCGCTGATGCTGTTGATCTGCGGCGTTGCGTGGTTCGAGTGGCCTGCCATCATCGGCTACTGGCTCAGCCTCGCACTGACCGTCGTCAGCGGCCTCAACTACGTTGCCAAGGCCCGCCACGTCATCTTGAAGGGAGGGCTCTAAGTTGTCCGAAACCACGTCGCCAGCTGATACGTCTCCAGTCGATACGTCAGCCGGCAAGTCGCCACTCGATCCGATCCGTTGGTTCCTGATTACCTCGGGTGGCCTGGGATTGTCGCCGTTCGCTTCGGGCACGGTCGGCACGCTCGGCGGTGTCGCACTTGCGATCACCCTGCAGTGGTTGTGCCCCGGCAATGAGATATGGGCCTGGAGTATCGCCGCGGCCGTGCTCTGTCTGTGGGGTTGCCTGCAGTCCGATTACGTCGCCCGCACGTGGCCGAAGAAGGACCCGGGCCAGTTCGTGCTCGACGAGGTCGTCGGCTACCTGGTGACGCTGATTACATTCGCCCTGATTACCGGCGACATGCCGATGGCGATGGGCCACGCCGGAGCCTTCTTCTGGTTCCGCCTGTTCGACGTCTGGAAGCCGCAGCCTGCTAGATGGCTTGAAGGCTTGCCCGGCGCGTGGGGAATCATGCTCGATGATCAAATGGCGGGTATCTACGCCGGCATCTTGCTGTGGTTGACGCTGCCGATCGTGACCTGATCGAGAATGGGCTCGTGACGCCGGGCCCTTCCCTCGCCATAATTTCGTCGGCCCGCGACCTATCGTCGCTCCCATGCACGGGCCGCCAACAAGACCATGGCACGTAAAGGCAGTAAGTCGACCGGCAGTCTCGCCCGCTCCCTCGCAATCAGTTGTGCCCTCGCGGGGTTCTTCGGCGGCATTCTAGTGACCTTCGCGGTCATCCAGAACATCTCCGGCGGACTCGAAGACCCTGAAGCCGCCAAGCGCGGCTGGCCGGCGGGTCTGGGGTTGTCGGTCCTGTGTGGGGTGCTATGCGGCGGTGCCGCGATGGTGCTCGGCGGCAAGATCGCGACGCGCATTACCGACGTTGGCTTGGCCGTTAGCAAGCTCGGCCGCGGCGGCAGCGAAGTGCGCGTGCGTGTTTCGGGTAACGATGAAGTCGCTCGACTCGGCCAGTCCGTTCAGTATTTGGCAACCGACCTCGAGGCCCTGCTGAGTTCGCAAGAAGACTCGGGCGGCGCGCCGGTCTCGATGGATCCATTGGTCAAGCAGTTGCGTGACAAGACGGTGCCGCAAGCTCCGCCAGAGGTGCCCGGCTACGAAGTTGACGCAGCGATCAGCAATGGTTCGCGCGGCGGTCTCGACTACTTCGACATCATCGTCAACCCGGAGAACAAGGCGGAAGCCGTTGCCTACGTGGTGACGGCCGAAGGCCACGGGGCGCTGGCTGTCTACGCGTGCCGCTTGGCGCGTGACGAATTGCACCGTGCGCTCGGCCAAGGTGCCACGCCGCGGCGCGCGTTGGCGCACACCAACAAGGTGATGAAGAAGCACTTGCCGCAAGGTGCATGTGCGGTCGCGACGCTGCTGCAGATGAACTCCGAAGGCTGCAAGCTCTACCAAGCTGGCGCGCGTACACCGCTGTTGATCTGCCAGCGCGGGGAAGTGCTCGAACTCAACGCTGAAGGCATCGCTCTCGGCCTCGACGACGGCCCGGTGTTTGAGAAGTCGTTGCGTCCTCAGCCGATCGAGATGACTCCGGGCACTCGCTTGGTGTTCGGTAACGATGCGCTGCTGCGTGCCGAGGGCCTGCTCGAGACGCTGCCGCAACAGTCGCCGCGCCACACCAACATGTTCATGAACATGATGCTCGGCACGATCGAGCAGGATGCCGGCGAAGACGGTCTGCGCGAAGATGTCGTGCTGATCACCGTCAAGAAGGACAGCCAAGAATGAGTGCGGAGCATCCGGCACCGGATGGCACGTTCCAGCGGCTGATTGAGGACATCTACTTCGACCGCGATCAGGATCGTGGCACGCAAGGCACGTTGCTCTGGTTCGTCGAAGAAGTCGGCGAACTTGTGCGGGCGATCCGCCGCGGCGAGCGCGATAATCTCGAAGAAGAGTTCGGCGATGTCTACGCCTGGCTCGCCACGCTCGCGTCGCTGAAAGGGCTCGATCTCGACGCGATCGGTCGGAAAAAATACGGCGCTGGCTGCCCACGCTGTCAGGCGACGCCGTGCGCCTGTGCTCATCCGCCGCAGCCCCAATAGCTTGCCGGCGCAGTAGCTTGCCGGCGCAGTAGCTTACCGGCGCAGTAGCTTGCCGGTCCAGCAGGCTGCCGTGCGATTCGCCTGTCGCTAGCCAGCCCTGCACGGGCCTTAGCTCCGGTGGCATGGGGGAGACCCGTTTTGAGAGTTGGCAATTGTTCGTGACCACGACTCGTCTCGGATCCTTGCCAAGTCAGGGGATCAACGATGCAATCGATCGCCACGGCAGTTGCCCCCTGGACCCTTTAGGGTTGGTCCCCTCAGGCTGGCTTGGCTGATTGCGATGGCCTGATTCACAAACCTGCCAATCTTCCGAGGTCCCTCGCGTAGGGGCGCGCCGTCAGCCGATCCCAAACATTGCCTCCCCTCGATGACCTCTGAGCCGACCCCAGAACCTGAGCAGCCCGCCGACTGGGAAGCTTTCTACTGCGACTACCGGAAGCCTGGGTATATCGAAGGCTTCGAGATCACGACCAAGCTCGGCGGCGGCATGTTCGGGTTGGTGTTCCGCGCGCGGCGGATGTCCATCGGTAAGGACTACGCGATCAAGTTCTTGAAGGTCGACGATGGCGACGTGCGCCGAGCGATCCTCTCGGAATTGGAGCAGGTCAAATACTTCGCCCAGATCGACCACCCCAATCTTGTGGCGATTGAAGACCGCGGCGAGGTCAGCGGCATCCCATACTTGGTGATGGCGTTCGCCGGCTCTGAAACGCTGCGCGACAAGATGCCGGTCGACGACGCCGGAGTTGGGCGCATCCCGGATGCTGCCGAGAAGCACGAACTGTTGCGCGCGTTCTTACAGAGCTGCCGCGGTCTGCAAGCGCTGCACGAACGGTCGCTGGTGCATTTCGACATCAAGCCGGCCAACGTGTTCCTCAAGGGCGGTGTCGCGCGTCTTGGTGACTACGGCTTGTCGAAGCTCGTGACGCACTCTCGTGGCAGCCTGTCGATGGGGCGTGGGACGCCTTACTACATGGCGCCCGAGATGCTTAAGCGGCGCGGCGATGCGCGTAGCGACATCTACTCGCTCGGCGTCATGCTCTACGAACTGCTGTGCGGCAAGGTGCCGTTCGCAGGCGACAGCGAATGGGAAGTGCTGCGCAAGCATGAGACCGCCGAGCCGGACTTGCCGGCATTTCTGACTGCGGTCGAGCGCGCCGTCTTGCAGCGTTGCTTGCAGAAAGAACCGGAAGACCGGTTCGAGAGTGTGCAGGATCTGATTCTGGCCTTTGGCGCACCGACGTCGGCCGCGGCGGCAGTTTGGAATGACGTTCGTGAAGGTGCTGGGCCGCCACCACCACCCGGGTCGTCTGCGCCACCGCCGCCGCCGCCGCCACCACCACCTTCACGAGTGGGTGGCGATGGCGACGACCATCCATACAAGGAGATGGCGGATGCGTCGAAGAAGGCGTTCCGGCATGCCAACGATGCCGCCCGCGATGCCATGCGGGGCGCGCACAAGACCGCTCGCAAGGCCATGCAGGAAGCGTCCGTCAGCGCCCGCGCCGCGGCGAAGCATGCGCAGGCGAAGTGGCGTGAGTCGTGGCAGCGCACCCGTAAACACAGCGTCCGTCGATGGCGCTCGTTGACGCAGTTGCATAAGCAGAAGAGCGGTGCTGATCGCCAAGCGGCGCGACGCGTCGCCACTGCGATTGCTACGCCGGGATCCTTGCCCGCGCGGAAAAATCCTGGGTTCATGCGGCGTGCGGCCTGGGTTGCAGGCGCGTTGGCCCTGCTGGTGTTGACCTTGCTTGCCGTCTGGGTCGGGGTGTTGATGCCTTCCGGTGACAGCTACCTCGTCGCCGAGCGTACGAGTGATGGGCCCGTGCCAGCTCCGAGGCAGTTGTCGCGCGCGCGCGCAACTTCGACACAGCGGACCGGCTCCGAATACAGTCTGCAGCCGACGTACCAAAAGTTCGTCGTGCCCGGCTCCTACGACTCGCTGGTCTCTCGTCAGGAACCCGATTGGGCACTGTCGCACGACGACAATCCACGGGGCGCCAAGCGGCTGTTACTGGAACGCATCGGCAAGCTGCGCCAGCGCGCTCCGATAGCGCCGAGCCAGCGGGTCGGGGCGCGACTGCCAAAGTTCGAACGCACGTCTACGCATCCACAAGAACGCAGCTTGCGTGACCAAATCGGCGTGTTGACCAGGATGAAGTCCTACAAGTCGACGCTAGCGCGTGACATTGTCAGCCAGGGCCCGGTTGCGCTCGCGCTAGTCGCCGAGGCGATGACCAAGCTCGACTACGACACGCAGTTCGAGGTCGTCGCCGGCGCGCGATTGCACCGCTTGCTCGTTGACGCAACGGCGTGCCGCGATCTTGAGTTCTTGACGAACGCCAATTCCGACGAGTTGCGCGAATCGAACCAAGCACTCGGCCATCTGTGGGCGTGGTTCGTCAATGAGTTCGCGCACTCCAAGCACTGCTGGCGCTGCTACCAGACTCTGCTCAAGTAGCGCGGCTTGCTGCCCGGTCTCGAATAGACCGTCTCGGACAACCGGGCCGTAGCAACCGGGCCGTAGCAACTGGGCCGCAGCAACCGGGCCGTAGCAACCGGGCCGCACTAGGCGACCCGCACTGGCCGGCGCGGCTTACTTGCCCTTGCGCCAGCGGTTGTTGTCGCGGTCCGCGTCGATCGTCTGCACGTCCGGGTCGAGCAGGACCTCGATGGCCTTGCCCGAGAACTTCAGCGTCACTTCCGCACCCTGCCACCACGTCTTGGTGTCGACTACCTGACGCTCCTTGCGGTCATCGTCGTAGGTGACTTCGACGACACAGGGGTGCACCGCGCGTCCGTTGTCTTGGATCTTGACCGTCGTCTCGTTGCCTTTGACGGCAACGTCTGCGATGGCGTGATCGAGGCTCCAGGTCTCGAAGAACCAGGTGCGGAAGTAGGGGTTGAGGTCCTGCTTGGCAACTCGACTAAACGTGTTGAAGAAGTCGTAGGGGTAGGGGTGCTTGAACGCCCAGTCGCGCGCGTATTCCTTGAACGCCTTGAAGAACAGCTCGTCGCCAATCAGTCCGCGTAGTTGGTGCAGGATGCCTTCGGTCTTGCTGTAGCTGGCGAAGCCAAAGCTGTCGGTGCCGTAGGTGTCGCCGTGTCGCATGCAGGCGACATCGCGGCCGCGGCCGATGGCATTGCCAACGCTGAGTACCGAGCGCTTGCCGCCGTTGGTGCGCTTACTGAAGTCGTCGCGGCACATCGTGGTCCAGAACGACGTGAAGCCTTCATCCTGCCAGGCGTAGCGCTTTTCGTTGCTGCCGAGCAGCATCGGGAACCACATGTGGATCAGCTCGTGCGCGATCGTGCCTGCTGGACGCTGGCCGCCGATGATGGTCATCATCGGATACTCCATGCCGCCGCCGATGATGCCTTCGCACGCGGTCATGTGCGGCCACTGGTAGGGGTAGACGTGCTCCGACATGTATTCGATCGTGTGGCGCGCGTACTCGGCGCCGCGAATCCAATCACCAGCGTTCTTCTCAAACACCGAGTGGATCATGCAGGTGCCGTCTTGCCCGGGGCCGTGCTTGTCCTTGACCACGGCATGTGTTGCATCCCAGAGGTAGGTGCGGCCGAGGCTGACGGCTGCGTCGCGAACCTTCTCGGCGTGGAACTTCCACGTCAGCTTGCCGCTCTTCGACTGCGCGGTTGCATCACCAGCTTCAAGATCATCAGGGTCGACGATATGCACGATCTCCCGCTGCTCACGGGCAAGTTCCAGCCGCTCTTGCGACTGCTTGGTCAGCACGTCCTTTGGGTTCTGTAGAACGCCCGTCGCGCGCACGATGTAGCCAACCGGCGCCGTGATCGCGAGCTCGTAGTCGGCGTAGCCCATGTAGAACTCGCCGTTGCCGCGATACGGGTCCGCGACCCAGCCTTCGACATCGTCATAGACGGCGAATTGCGGGTACCAATAGCCGAGGTAGATGACCTTGTCGCCTTCGTAGCCCATGCGCGGCGCGGTGCCGGCTTTTGGGATGTTGAACGCGTAGTCGATCTCGATCGTCTCTTCGCCGCCGCTCGGGATGGCTTCCGGGAGACGCACCGTCAACTTCGTGTCGCGAGCGCGGGCGGGAACCTTCTCGCCGTCGACGCGCACTTCCTTCAATTCGAACCCATCCGTCGTCACGATGGAGCGCGTGCGCATGCGGCCGGCGCGCATCATGTCTTGGTAGAGGTGCACGGTGAGCGACTTCAGGTCGTCCGGCGAACGATTGACGTAGGTCATCTTCGCGGTGCCACTGATGCGTGAAGCCTCCGGGTCGACTTCGATCGCGATGTTGTAGCGCGCGTAGTTGCTCCAGTGCTTGGCGCCGGGCTCACCCGTGCGGGTGCGCGTGCCAGCTTCGATGGCCGCTTCAAAGCCCGTGGGCAGGTCGATTGGGTAGGGCACGACGCGAGTCGTGCGCGGCGGGCCTTGCGCAATCGCCGTGGTGGCGAGCAGGGAGGTGAAGATCAGGGCGAGCGGTACGGTGCGTGACATGAACATATCCTTGGGGACCTCTACGGATCCGGCCCCGCAGTGTTGGTGCGCTCCACGGTTTCGGCAAGGTCTTAGATGCGACATCGCCGTCACGCGTAGCCTCTCGACAGGTTGACCGCTGCTGGCCATAGTCTGGATGCCGCGCTCCGGGCTGAAAGAGTGGACTTGTCCGCCTCTTTCTCTCCGAGGTTACCTCGGGGTAGTTCCGCATGATTCTTCCGCTGCACGTCCTGCGCTGCACTGCATGCAGAGATGGACGCGCAAGACAGACGACGCCGGAGCGCGGCCCTTTTGCCGTGATTGCTTGCTGCAATGATTACTGGCCCCGAAATTGCTGAACGTGCCGCCTCGGTTGCGGTTGCGCAAAGCGACTTCACGGTGGCCGGGATTCTTGATGCCCTGCTGGAGATCCGCGGCGGTCAGCGCCGGCTCACGGGTCTCTCCGCCGTGGCGATCGAAGTCGTGCAGCACTTTGGTTCGGGGCGTCGTTTGCTGCGCGACGAGTTGCAGGAGTTCTTCGCCGGCAGTGCTGCGTTTCGGAAGGCATTTGCGCGCTCGGGAGCCGTCGTTCCGACGGGCGCGCCGGCCATGCAGCCGGTCGCTGGTTTGCACGTGTCGGTTCAGCTTCCGGCGTTGACGACTCTGGCCGCGTTGCGTGACTGGCTCGCTCTCTATGACGACGAACTTGCCGTCTACACGAGCACATATCGGGGCGACCTTGACCGCTCCGGAACGCGATGGCGTCACTATCACTACCAGTGGTACGCGCGCCGTGGTTCGCCGCCACGGTTGATCGAAGCTCCTAAGCAACGCCTAAAGGATCTGCAGGTGCGCATCGCGTCCGGCATGCTTCGTCACGTGCCCGCCCACGATGCCGCCCATGGGTTTGTGCGTGGTCGATCGGTGCTGACTGGCGTGCAGCAGCATGTCGGCCAGCGTTGTGTCCTGCGCATGGATCTCGAAGACTGCTTTGCGTCGATTGCCCGCGGGCGGGTGTTGCGCGTGTTCCTCAATATTGGCTATCCCGAAGATGTTGCGGTGGTGCTGGCGCAACTGTGCACGACGGCAACGCCGACCGCGCAACTGCACCGCCTGGCGACGCCCGCAACCGAACGATCTGCACGTTTGCTTGGCAAGTTGCGCGCGTCGCATTTGCCGCAAGGAGCCCCGTCGTCGCCGGCATTGATGAACCTCGCGCTGTATCGCATCGATGCGCGGCTACGTGGTCTCGCCGCCCGGTTTGGCGCGACGTATTCTCGCTACGCCGACGACTTGTTGTTTAGCGGTGATGACGCCTTTCGCCGCGACGCCCGCCGCTGTGCGGATCATGCCGCCGCGATTCTATTGGCAGAACGACTTCATGTTGCGCACCACAAGACCCGCATCATGTGTAGCAGTCAGGCGCAGCGCAGTTGCGGGCTTGTGCTCAACGAGCGGGCAGCACTGCCACGTCGAGAGCGGCAACGAATCGAGGCGATCCTGCACAACTGTGTGCAGCACGGTCCATCGACTCAGAACCGCTCCGAGGTCTCGGACTTCCGCGCGCATCTGCAGGGTCGGGTGGCGCACGCAAAGAGATTCGATTTGTCGGGTCGGTTGGCTAGCTTGTTGGCACGGATCGATTGGCAGCGGTAGGCCAGGTGGCCGCGCGAGATTCGCGACTGGCGCTCTGATGACCTGACGACGTTGGTCTCCTGGGTAGTGCCGCCGCACGGGATTTTGTGCCTGTATCCGCGGCCCCAAAGCACCTATTTGCTCGTGCCTGGTTTGATGGTGCCTAGGCCCTGAGCCGAGCGTGTATGGGCGGTGTTGTGGGCCGATCCGTCGCTTCGATCCTGCGGCGTTGATCTCGATGCCCTGCCGATGGATCCCGACTTCTAGGGATCATAACCAACGACCGTTCCCCCTCATTGCGTTCCTAGTGGTGGACCCGTTCACTTGACCGCGCCCGCCATGACCGAAGCAGCTCCCGAACCATCTGAACCGCAGCCCGACGAGAGTCCGGCTCCGAAGTTTGTGCAAGTCGCACTCAATCTGCCGCTGCGTCGCGAGTTTACCTACGTACTGCCAGCTGGCATGTCGGCGTTGCCAGGCAATCGCGTGCGAGTGAACTTTCACGGCCGCAAACTCGGAGGCGTCGTGACGGCGGTCAGCAATACGACCGACCTGCCAATCAACAAGGTCAAGCCGATCGAAGACGTGCTCGATTCCGAGTTGTCGTTGCCGCCCTCGCTGCTCGAGTTGGCGAAGCGCATGGCCGCTAGCTACGGCTGCTCGATCGGCGAAGCGCTCGACGCGACGTTGCCATCGATTGCGAAGCGTCGCGGCCAGCGCTTGATCGCACACGTGGAGTTGCTTGCGCCACACGACCTCGCGGTGCAAGCCGTCGAAGAACTCGAAGAGAAGCACCAGGAGCAGTCCCGGGTGTTGCGCACCGTGATCGAGTTCGGTGGCCCGATGACAATTTCCGATGTGCGCCGCCGCACCAAAACCAGCGACAGCCCGTGGAAGACGCTGTGCAGGGGCGGCATCTTGAAGCGCGTGATGATCGCCGAAGAGCTCGAGGAGCTTCGGCCGGCGATCGAAGAGCGTGCCGAGCGCCACGTGCTCAATGAGCATCAGGAGAAGGCCGTGGAGGCTGTCTGCAAGTTCGTCGTAGCCGATGAGCATCGCACGTTCTTGCTGCACGGGGTCACCGGCAGCGGCAAGACCGAGGTCTACTTACGCATCCTCGAGAAGGTGCATTCGTTGAAAAAGAGCGCCATCGTATTGGTGCCCGAGATCTCGCTGACACCGCAGACCGTCGGCCGCTTTGCGTCGCGCTTTCCTGACGTCGCCGTGTTGCACAGTGGTCTGACTGACAGCGAACGTGCCCGTCAGTGGCAGCGTCTGCTGCAGGGCAAGGCGACGATTGCCGTGGGCGCGCGTTCGGCGCTGTTCGCCCCGGTGCGTAACCTTGGCCTGATCGTGCTCGACGAAGAGCACGAGACGTCATTTAAGCAGGACAGCACGCCGCGCTACCACGCCCGCCAGATGGCCATCGAACGGGCCCAGATCGAAAACGCGGTGGTTGTGCTCGGTTCGGCGACGCCAACCTTGGAGTCGATCGGCAAAGCGCGCCGCGGCATCTTCGAATTGCTGACCTTACCCGAACGCGCCGGTGCCGGCCGTTTGCCGCGCATCATCGTTCAGGACCTGCGCACCGAGTCCAAGGAAGCGCAGCGCGCTGGCGTGGTGTTGTCGCGCACGCTGCTCGTGATGATGGAGGAGCGGCTGAAGGCACGCGACCAGGTGCTGCTGTTCTTGAATCGTCGCGGCTACTCGCCGGTGCTGTTGTGCCCAAGTTGCGGCGAGTCGGTGCAGTGCGAACAGTGTTCGGTGTCGATGACGTGGCACAGCCGTCGCAGTCGTCTGGTTTGCCATTGGTGCTGCAGTGAAAAGCGTCGCCCGGAGATGTGCACGACCTGTGAGAACGAACGCATGCTCGAACTCGGTGTTGGCACCGAACGCCTCGAGAAAGTGGTCAAGGAGCAGTTCCCCGACGCGATCGTGGCGCGCATGGACGCCGACACCATGGCCGAACGAGGTGCCCACGAACGCGTGCTCGGTTCGTTCCGCAAGAAGCACATCGACGTGTTGATCGGCACGCAGATGATCGCCAAGGGCCTCGATTTTCCGGACGTGACGTTGGTTGGGGTCGTGTCGGCGGACACCGGTTTGTTCGTGCCCGACTACCGCGCGGCCGAGCGCACGTTCCAGCTTCTGCATCAGGTTGCCGGTCGCGCCGGACGTGGCGAAAAGGCCGGCACCGTGATCATCCAAACGTATTGCCCCGACAACTATGCGGTCGAGGCGGCGGCGAAGAATGACTACGACTCGTTCGTCGCGCAGGAGTTGGTGTTCCGCAAGCTCACCGGCTACCCGCCATTTGCGCGGTTGCTGCGGGTGCTTGCCGAAGGTCGCAACGAGAGCGATGCGCAGAAGATTCTGCGCGAAGCGTGCAAGCCGCTCAACGCGATGAAGGGTGTCGAGGTGCTTGGCCCGGCGCCGGCTGTGATCCTCAAGGTGAAGGACAATTGGCGCTGGCACATGTTGGTCAAGTGCTTCGATCCGGCGGCCTTCGAAACTGCGATGAGCGCGATCGGCACGGTCGAAGATCTTGGCACGCGCACGTGTCGCGTCACCCTCGACGTCGACCCCAGTAGCTTGATGTAGCTGCGGTGGGGGAGACCGTGTTGCTCCCAGTGGCTTTAGGCGTCGAAACCGTCAGACTGGAAAATCCCAATGGCGCCAGCGGGCGCCTGCAAAACGTTCTTAAGCCCCTGACACTGTTGTCACTCGGCTCGTTGCCAGTGTCAGGTGTGCCCAGTGTAAGGCTTGCTTGAGGACTTACTTACCCGGCACCTTGTCGACCGCCTTGACGCGGCGGTTGTAGGTGATCGTCAGCATCGTCAGTTCCTTGCCGTCCGGGCCCGGAGCAAACATCTGGAACAGGTGCGTGTTCCTGTCCTTGATGGTCGTGACGGTGCGGTTCATGACCGGCTTGCCGTCGAAGCCCGGTGCCATGCCGCTCATCGTCAGGATCTTGCCGGTCTTGTCGAAGCCGCCTTCGGTCACCATGATGCTCGGCGTCATCGAGTCGATCCAAGTGCCGACATACTTCTTCTTGACCGGATCGTAGCCAGTGGTGCCGAGGCCGCTGAAGCTCTGGCCCATCATCTGGGCTTGGAACTTGTCGACTAGCCAGAAGCCGCCCATCGGCTGCTTGCGAACGCAGGTGCCCTTGCTCTTGACCGGCTTGTTATCCTCGCCCACGAAGTCGATCGTCACATCCCAGACACCGGCAAATTCGGCGAGCTTCTGGTGCTCGGCGGTCGGCTGCGGCATTTGCGCGGCGATCGGTAGGGCGAGGGCGAGCGAGAACAGTGACGTGAGGAGCTTCATTGCGTGGTTGGGGGGTTGGAGGCCGAGCGCCTCGTCTTGGTGCTCATAGCGGACGATTTGCCGGTCCGGGAATGGACAACAATGTTCGTTTTTTTGGGTCCCGTGCGTTCCTTCGGCATTCTGCTTACATGAAGGCGATGCAGACTTGGAGCTGCTGCGATTCTGAGGTTTGCGCGTTCTGGCGCGGCGTTTGGGCTCTGCGCGCGGCGCTTGCACGGTTTCGGCACTTGCAGCAGCGGAGTTGCGGCACCTCGGGGTTTTCCACTACAACGCATCCGCAACCCGCGTCGATGAACCCATCAGCATAATGACCTCAAACGACAACGAAGATCCGACCGTTCCGGGCGGGAAGTTCCCCGACGGCCAAGGGCCGGAAGATCGCACGATGCCTTCGGGCAAAGCCCCGAAGAAAGCGAAGCCGCCAGTCGATAGCGATGGCTTTGACAGCACGATGCCTTCGGGCGGCGCGAAGCCGCCGGCTGATGACGGTGGTTTCGACCGCACGGTCCCGGCTGGCCGCGCGACGCCGACTCCCGACAGTCTCGACTTCGACAACACGGTTCCGTCGGGCAAGGTCCAGTTGGATGGCCCTAGTGAAGACGCGACGATGCCTTCGGGTAGCGTGAATGGGCCTTCGGGTAGCGTGCATGGCGACGGCAGTGAGGATGCGACGATGGCGTCCGGCACTGCCGACGGCGCCAGTGAAGATCCGACGATCGCTTCAGGCAGTGCCTCGAAGGGCAGTCAGGCTTCTCAGGGCAGTAAGGGCCGCCCCGAACCGGCCGCGAGCGGGCAGGCTTTCAACTCAGGTGAGTTGATGGGGCAGACGATCGGCGGCTGTCGCGTCGATAAGTTGCTCGGTCGCGGAGCCATGGGCGCGGTTTACAAGGCGCGTCAGTTGAAGCTCGATCGCGACGTTGCCGTCAAGGTCATCCGTCCAGAGATGATGACTGATCCGCGCATGCTCAAGCGCTTCGAGATCGAGGCGCGCACGGTTGGCAAATTCAATAGCGCCAACGTGGTCATGGTTCACGACGTCGGCTTCGAGCTCGGCGTGCACTACATCGTGATGGAGTTCGTCGAGGGCACCGACCTTCGCCAGCACGTTAAGCTGTTGGCTGGTGGCCGTCTGTCCGCTGGCGATGCGTTGCCGCTGATTCGTCAAGCGTGCAAGGGACTCGAAGAAGCGCGCCGACTGAAGGTCGTGCACCGCGATATCAAGCCAGACAACTTGATGTTGACGACCCAGAACGTTCTGAAGATCGCCGACTTCGGGATCGCGAAGCCGGAAGAAGACTTCAGCATGACGATGACGTCCGAGCTGATTGGCACGCCGCTCTACATGAGCCCCGAGCAGTGCCAGGGCGGTGCGGACCTCGATTTCCGCAGCGACATGTATTCGCTCGGCGCGACGTTCTTCTACCTGTTGACCGGCGAACCGCCGATCCGCGCCAGTTCTGTTTACGAGCTGATCCAAACGAAGACCAAGCTCGAGAACCTGTGCTTGTGGAAGTCGCTGCCTGAGCTCGACGAGAACCACCCGCTGTCGCGCGTTATCGAACGCATGACGGCGAACGATCGCGAAGATCGTTACGAGAGCTACGAAGAGCTGCTCAACGACCTGTTGCTGGTCGAGGCCGGTGAGACAATCACGGTCCGCGCGAAGCGCATCAAGAAGGATGCAGCGGCAAAGGAAGCTCGCTTTGCGGCACCCGAGAAGTCGGGCTCGTCGATGATGGTGATCCTGCTGTTGCTGCTCGTCTTGGGCGGCGGTGGTGGTGGTTATTATTGGTGGGCGACCCAGCAGAAGGCCGGCCCAATCGATCTCGATGGCCCGTCGATCGAAGCGGCAACCAAGGTGCTCACTAACTTCCGCGAGCGTCTCGCGGCCGTTGGTCCGAGCAAGGCCTTGCGCGACGAGCTCGCGGTGATGGACTTGCCGCAAGGTATGGGCCCGGTGCGTGACGGCCTCCAGCGCGACATTGACCTTGGTCTGGTGATTGACGCGAAGTTGCAGCTCTTGAAGGCGCCGACGACGCCGAACTTCGCAGACGTTGCTAGCCACTTTGCTGCGGTGTCTACCGCTGCGGTTGGCTCCGACGAGGCTGGCAAGGAAGTGCGCGATTGGCTTCTCAGCCGCATCAGTACCGTTCGTGCTGGACGTGCCGTCGGGGATGCCGCCGTGCTAGAGCTTGGCAAGGAACTTGAGCAGTGGCGTGGAGATCTTCGCGACGCCACCAAGCAAGGACGTGATGGCAGTCTGCCGGAACTCGCGGGGCGACTCGACGAGATCGATGCGGCTCGTCTCAAGTTGATCGACGTGCTGCCTGATCATCGTGCCGAGTTAGGCAAGGATGGCATTGGTGGCGACGTTCAGGCTGCCAGAGCACAACTCGTGCCGGAGGTCGTGGGCGATGACGGGGCGAAGGTGCGCGCGGAGCAAGCTGCGATTCGCTTGGACTTCATGGCCAATGGCCCCAAGGAATCGCTGCTGACGACCGCGAAGAAACTCAACTCCACCGATGCCGCGGTCAATGCTGTGGTCGCCAAGCTTGTCGACGATATGGACCGTGCCAGCAAGGCGCGGCAAGCGGTGACCAATGTCAGTCGGCCGGTGCGCGCTACGGCGCCAAGCTTCGACGGCGTGGACGCGTTCTTGAAGGGCATTGAGAACTCTCTCAAGGGAGCATACATCGATGGCAAGTTGCCCGCGTGGGCACAAAAGCTCCGCGACGATGAGCGCCAAGAGAAGAAGTGGCGCGACGCGATTGTGGCGGAGTGCGTGAAGCTCTGGCAGGCGTGGGAGAAGGACCGAGACGACCAGGGTGTCGATTTATCGACCCTTAAGGAGGGCATGGCCAGGATCGAAGTAGCCTTCCGGCGCGCGGCGGAGGTCTTGCCGGCTTGTGCTGATGACTTGCAGCGACAGGTTCCACGAGCGACCCGCGAGTCGGCGATGGGGCCGGCAATGGCGAAGCGCAAGGTCAGCGAATGGCAGCGCGAACTCGTGGCCGCTAGGGACGAGTTGCGTGATGTAAGCAGCCTGGCATCTTGGCGGAGCAGGAAGCGTGGGGTGATCGCCGCCCATGGATCGCTTGGCGAGCAACTGATCAACCTCGAGGACAATTCGCAGCTGAAGGATGACCTGAAGCGCTTCTTCGATGACTACACCAAGTGGGCCAATGCCGCCGCAGCGATGGACAATGCTGCGCAGCAGTTTGGCCGTGGCGAGTTGCAGGATTGCTCGCAGGCGGCCGGCCTCGGCATGGTTGCCGAGGAGGGCAAGGACGAGTTCGCCGCCTTGGTTGAGGTCGTCGTGGCGTGCCAGAATGCGTTCACAGCGCTAGAGCAAACGCTCGACTTCCGTGAGGTCGAAGGCTTGTTGGCCAAGGCTTCGGTGCTCGCTTCCGCGAAGGGGCTTCCGGTTGACGTTGGCAGGCAGATCAGTCATTGGCAAGGCGGGGTAAAGAAGCTGCAACAAGTGAGTTCCGGCATGATCCCCATTCCTGGCGCTGGCGGTCAAAAGGCGTGCTTCGTGTCCGGGACGGAATGTCGCAACAGTGAGTTCAAGGCGTTTCAAGCCGTCGTCGAGAATGCTCAGGGCATGGGTGGGGTCGACGCCGTGAAGCGGCTTCTCAAAGGTATGGCCATTACGAAGGCAGACGTTGGTGACTTGCTCGATGTCCGCACCGTTGACGGCGACAAGCCAGTTGAGAGGGTGACTTGGACGGGTGCCTTGGCCTATTGCAAATGGAGGGATCTGGATCTGCCAACTAAGGAGGAGTGGAAGCTTGCTGCATTCGGCATCCCACCGAAGAAGTTCTCGTGGGGGCCGAATTGGACGGATGCCGACCGGAGCAAGCGCAATCCAAACAGCGATTCCGTCAACGTCGACGTTGGTGGCGGATCCTGGCGCAACGTTGATTTGCACCACATGAGCGGCAACGTCGCCGAGTGGCTGGTTGGCGAGAACGATGGGCTCGTTGAGGCCATTGGCGGGCGGTATTCCGTGCCGTCGGGCTCACGGGCCGAAGATGAAGCGAGTGGGGAGAGCCTTCTTTCCTACTCGAAGACGGAAGGCGTTAAGGCGATCGGTTTCCGCGCGGTGCTGCGCCCGCAGGACTACTTCCGCGCGGTGCTGAGCCCGGCGATCACCTGGCCGCGCTGAGCGGGCGGCTTGCGGCCGTCAGGCGCTTGGCGTTGTCCCCTGCCGGTGACACGCCAAGCCGGTGCTCCCTCCGCTTTGAGAAGTCATCGCTCTAAGGGCACCCAGAGTTTTGGGGCACTTGTCGCTCAGTGGCGCCACCAGCTTTCGGAGCTGAGCTTGGAGCTACGCTGGGGCGTCCGTTTGGGCCCCGGCCATTTTGGGGGCCGGGCCAGTTAGAGCTCCGGCCAATGATTGCCCGGTTAGAGCTCCGGCCAATGATTGGCCAGTTAGAGCCTTAGCGGCGCGGCTTCTTTTCGAGAATGAAAAGGTGCGTCTCTGGATCTGTCATGAGCAGGGTGCGCGTGTAGCTCTTGTAGTCGACTGCTTGCGAACGCGAGCGAGGTAGTTCCATGCCGATATTGAATGGCACCACGGTGACTTCAATCTTAGGCGTTTGGAACTCGAGCGTCATCGAGCAGCTGTCGGAACCGTCCTTGCCGGTGACCCAATCGTTTTCGATGGCGGTGTCCCACTGGTCGTTGATGACGATCAGGCAGGTCTGCGTCTCCCCGCTGTTGTTGATTGCCTTGAACGAGAAGTTCTTCTTCGGCATCGAGCCGCAGGCAGTCATGGCAGCGCATGCGACCAAGACCATGGATTTGCGATACAGGGCCATGATTATAAGTCCTCCAATGAGAGCTTGATGGGCAAGTTGCCTCGCATGTCCGCTTCGGTGATGACGCGCAGCCTAGGCTTGCAGTCGACTTGTCGAGCCTGCAGGAAGATGCGCTTGTGCTTCTCAAAGGAGAACGTCACCGACTTCTTGTCACCGCTACCTGATTCGACGCCATTAATATAGAGCGTTGCCTGCGGCGGGTTGATGGAGACCTCTCGTTGGTAGGAGCTGGTGCCGCAGGCGGTCAGCCCCAGCAGCGAGACTAGAAGAGTCGACTTTGCTAAGCGTGAAGGCATTGAGGTTGTCGGCGGGGGGCCGTGGGGTTTCGTAGAGGAGGATACGAGTGCACCGGTTGATGTCCAGGTTTTCGGGAATGGCGCCTAGTTGCGTATGCTGGCAGCTGTGACGAGGATCCGCCTGTGAAGCATTTTACCCCATCCGAAGAGCCTGCTGAAGGGCTCGGAGTTCTGACCGTATTGCGACTGATCGAAGAGGCGGATTCCGCCTTTTTCCAGCCAGGCCGGTCCATCCACATCGCTCGCGCCCCGGGGCGGTTGGACATTATGGGGGGGCTAGCTGGCGGGCAGTCGCCGCTGACGCTGTCGCTGCCGACGGCCGAAGGTGCATGCGCCGCCATGCAGCTCCGCGATGACGACTTGATCCGGCTGTGGTCGCCGTGTCGGGACGGCTCGCGAACGCAAATGCTGACGGTGCGCATGGGCGACCTCGGCTTGCCTGCGACGCCGATCAACTACCAGGAGGCGAAGGCGTTCTTGTTGGCGGATCCGCGGGATCGCTGGGCAGGCTATCTGCTGGGCAGTCTGCTGGTGCTGGCGAGGGAGCATGCGGTGACCCCGGAGTTTGGCGTCGAACTCCTGGTGCACAGTGACGTTCCGAATAGCTGTGGCGTGGCGTCCTCAAGTGCCGTCACCGTGGCGGTGCTGCGGGCGTTTGCGCTGCAGTTTGGCATGGATCTGTCGGCTTCTGAGTTTGCGCGGTTGGCACAAGTCGTCGAGCGGGAAGTTCTGCAAGCCGACGGCCGTGTGGCGGATTCCATGGCGTCCTTGCTCGCCGAGAGTGGTGAGTTGCTTTTGCTGCACGGTGCCGCGGGCGATCTCGTGGAGCGAGTCCCTGTGCCCAAGGATCTGGAGTTCGTTGGGCTCGAGACCGGTACTCAGAGTGATGGCCAGATCCAGGAGCACGTCAGTGAGGAAGAAGTGCAGCGCGCGAGCCGCTTCCACGAACTGCTGTTGGCGGATCCTACCAAGGAGAACCGGATGGAACTTGGCGACCTGATGTTCGCGTCGCACGAACACTATGGCCAGCTTGGCCACAGCAACGATGCATGTGACCTCGTGGTCAATGTATTGAAACAGCGACGCGAGCAGGGTGCGTCGGTCTTTGGTGCGCGGCTGACTGGGCGCGGCGGTGGTGGCACCGTGGTGTTGGTGGGTGAGCCGACCAAGGTCTGGCATGAGGCGTTGCGTGCCAAGAAGGCACTCAGAGAATCGACCGGCCACTCCGGCCATGTGTTCCGTTGGTCGTCACCGGGCGCGATGTCGTTTGGATCGATCGAGTTGCAGCCAAAGAATGAGTGACCGATCAGACCACGGGAAACTCTGGTCAAGTGCTGCGGTCCGGCGAGGTGCAGGAGTCGCTGAGGCTCTCGCTGCAACAAGAGGACAAGCACTGGCCGTGGTCCGCGACGGTCGACGATGGCGTCTACCGCATCGTGTTGTCCGCGGGCTAGCACACGGTGGGCGTGATTGCGCCACGGTCTACCGTTTGTCCAAGGGTTCCGTGCGGGCGACATCGTTTGGTGGTGCCGGAGAACCAGCCGCGGCTCGATTGGACGATGATTCTTGCGTGCACGGATCTGCTGGTGTTCGCGCGAGACGAGCGCGGCATGCTGCCGGAGCACGGCCAGGTAACCGTCCGCAGTTTGGAGCGGGACCCGATTGCGAGCAATGCACTGACCCGGCCGGTCAGGACCACGGACACGCGGTTTCCGTTCTTGGCGTCAGGCGACTACCGGGTCGTTATCGATCGCGGCGGTGAGCGCAGCGAGAGCAAGCTCAAGGTAGCGCGCCGCGACATCCGTTTGCGCTTGCGGCCCTGACCTCCGAGACTGGCGGCATGAGCAAGCATGCCCCTGACCATCACGACGCCGACCTAGTCCTCAAACTCTACGACCTGCGTCGTGAGCCCGTGATGCGTGAGTCCCGTGATGCGATCAACGCCGAGTATTGGCCGAAAAACGCTGACGAAGCGACCGCCATTCTTAACCCCGACCAACCGCTCAACCGCGCCTACCGCCAAGTATCCACCTACTGGGAAATGGTCTACGGCATGGCCAAGAACTCGATTGTGCACACCAACTACCTGCTCGAAAACACCGGCGAAGGCATGTTCCTCTTCGCCAAAGTAGAGCCCTACCTAGAAGCCATGCGAGCCGCGTCCCACCCCCGCATCTTCCTGCACGCCGAGTGGATCTCCAAAACCGGCGAGTTCGCCGACACCGTCATGGACCGCTTCCGCACCATGATCAAAAACCGTTAGTACGGTGCCTGGACAATAAACAACAACTTCGCCTCCTACCGGTGACAGCAATCTGGCGGCGAAGTGACTAGCGATTAGTGACTTTCGCGCGGCACGTCCGCACCGCGACGCCCGACCAAGAAGTCCAAGTCGCAACCGGCATCCGCCTGCTGCACGTGGTCGTGATAAAGGCGTTGGTAGCCACTAGCCATACGTGGTGGCGGGGCTTGCCATTCGGCCCGCCGGCGCGCTAACTCTTCGTCGTCGACATGTAGGTGAAGTCGTCGTGCCGCGACATCGAGTTCGATTTCGTCGCCATCTCGGACTAGCGCCAGCGGCCCGCCTGCGGCCGACTCTGGCGCAACATGCAGCACCGCCGTTCCGTATGCGGTGCCGCTCATGCGCGCGTCGGAAATGCGCACCATGTCGCGAACGCCTTGTTCGAGCAGCTTTGTCGGCAGCGCAAAGTTGCCAACCTCCGGCATGCCTGGGTAGCCCTTCGGACCGCAGCCGCGCAGCACCATGATCGAGGTTGCGTCGATGTCTAGGTCCGGATCCAGAATGCGTTCATTGTAGTGCTCGATGCTGTCGAACACGATGGCCCGGCCGCGATGCTGCATCAGGCCGGCACTTGCCGCCGCAGGTTTGATGACGCAGCCGAGCGGTGCCAGGTTGCCGCGCAATACCGCGATGCCGCCGTCCGGGTGCAATGGCTCGTCGTGCGGTCGAATCACCCGTTCGTCGACGACTTTGGCGGCCGCGTTCTGCTCCCGCATGGTCACCTTCGACACCGTCGCGGCGTCACCTTCGAGCAGCCCATGTTGATCGAGTCGTTGCAGCACGGCAGGCAAACCACCGGCATAGAAGAAGTCTTCCATCAGGAACTTGCCGGCAGGCATCAAGTCGACCAGCGTCGGCACGTTCTTGCCAATCGCGTCCCAGTCGTCGAGTGAGAACGGGATCTCCATGCGGCCGGCGAGCGCGAGCAAGTGCAGCACCGCGTTGGTCGAGCCACCGATTGCTGCGACCGCACGAACCGCATTGACGAACGACTCGCGCGTCACGACCTGCGACATGCGCAAGTCTTCGTGCACCATCTCGACGATGCGCTTGCCGGTCATGTGCGCGAGCATGTTCCGCCGCGCATCGACCGCAGGAATCGCCGCGTTGCCCGGCAGCGACATGCCGAGCGCTTCGGCAACGCACGCCATCGTCGACGCGGTGCCCATGGTCATGCAGTGGCCGGCGGAACGCGACATGCACCCTTCGGCGTCCATGAACTCGGCCATCGACATCTTGCCGGCCTTGACCTCGGCGTCGAACTTCCAGACGTGCGTGCCGGAGCCAATGTCCTCTCCGCGATACTTGCCGTTGAGCATCGGCCCACCGGACACGACGACGGTCGGTAGGTCACAACTCGCTGCGCCCATCAGCAACGACGGCGTGGTCTTGTCGCAACCGCACAACAACACCACCCCGTCGATTGGATTGCCGCGAATCGATTCTTCGACATCCATGCTCGCGAGATTCCGGAACAGCATCGCCGTCGGTCGCAGGTTGGTCTCGCCGAGCGAGAACACCGGGAACTCAAGCGGCAGACCACCGGCTTCGTAGACGCCGCGCTTGACCCGTTCGGCGAGCTCGCGGAAGTGGCCGTTGCACGGGGTTAGATCGGAGAACGTGTTGCAGATGCCGATGACCGGTCGGCCGTCGAACATGTGCGGCGGATGGCCTTGGTTGCGCATCCAGCTGCGATGGATGAAGCCATCTTTGCCGTGCTGGCCAAACCAACTTGTCGATCGTAGCGGTCGTGAAGGTTCGCTCATGTCATCCTGCAAAGGAGTTCGCTGGCAGGCCGGCAATGTCGACGTCGACAGAGAACAGCCGGCCAGCAAGTGGCTCTTGCGCTAGCTGTTCGTCGCTGAGGCCAATGCTCGCCGTCGTGATAAATAAGGTGCGCAGGTTTCGTCCGCCGAACGCGCAACTCGTTACCTGGCTGACCGGCAACTTGAGCACGCGGTCGATGTGACCGTTCGGTGTGAAGCGCGTGACTCGCGAGCCGCCCCAGTGAGCTAGCCAGAGACCGCCTTCGCTGTCGACGCTCATGCCATCGGGGAAGCCATCGTCATCCGGTAGTTGCGCGAAGACGCGCTTGTTGGCGATCGTGCCAGCGGCGGGGTCGCAATCGAATGCATAGACCGTGCGCACCTTCGAATCGTTGTGATACATCACCGTGCCATCCGGTGACCACGCGGGACCATTGGTGATCCCGTAGCCATCATCCATGGCATGCGCCGAGCCGTCGGCATCCAGTCGATATAGCACGCCGCTAGCACTGCGCATCCGCGTGTCCATCGTGCCGGCCCAGAAGCGACCCTGCGCATCGCACTTGCCATCGTTAAACCGGTTGTCGGGCAGCGCCGATTCCGGATCGACAATGGGCGTGACGGTGTCGTGCGTGAGGTCGATCGCGGCGAACCCCGTTTGCAGGCCGGCAACGAGTCCGCCGCGGCTGCGACGCGCGATGCAGCCGATTCGCTCGGGCATCCTGAACGTTTGCGTCTGGCGATTCATCAGCCAGTGGCGATGGATCGCGCGCCCTTCGATGTCGACCCAGTAAATGGTGTCTTCACTCTCGTGCCACAGCGGCCCTTCGCCGAGGCTCGAGGTGGTATCGCAGACACAGGTCGGGGCATCCATGGCCCTCAGAGACTACTCGCTACGGGCCTGGTCTCCTCGTGGTAGGTCAGGCCTTGCGGCTACCGATCATGCTACGGCCGATCATGCGACGACCGATCATGCGACGGCCGATCATGCCGCAATGCGTCCTGGCCGATCCCCGCTGATCTGGCGGCACACTACCTGCTGCTGCAGAATATGGCGATCCGCCGGTTCGATGGTCACGTGCCGCTAGCAAACGCACAGGCGATGCAGCCTGGCCACTCGTGCGCTAGGATCATGCGCTGCCGCTAGGTGTCCCCGCGGCAGCGATTCCAGCCAATGCTATCCATGCGTTTACCGCTCGTTCTCGCGTTTTTCGCGGCTCTGATACCTGGCCAGCAAGACGCCAAGGTGCCGACCTTCACCGAAGACATCGCACCTCTGGTTTTTGCATCGTGCACCAAGTGCCATCGACCTGGCGAAGCGGGTCCGTTCTCGCTGCGCACCTACCGCGACGTGTCGAAGCGGGCGCGCAACCTGCTCTCGGTGATGGCAGATCGCATCATGCCACCGTGGCATCCGGCGCCCGACTACGGCCAGTTCCGCAACGACCAACGCTTGTCGGATACGCAGATCGCGATGTTTCGTTCGTGGGTCGAAGCCGGCACGCCTGAGGGGCCTGCCGAGAGCTTGCCAGAGTTGCCGAAGTTTCCCGAGGGTTGGCAACTCGGTCCGCCGGACCTGATCATCAAGACCTCGGGGGCCTACCCGGTGCCTGCCGGTGGTCGCGACATCTACCGCAACTTCTCGTTGCCGCTCGATCTAGCCGAAGACCAGTGGCTGACGGCGATGGAAGTTCGCCCCGGTGATCGTGAAGTGTTGCACCACGTGCTGCTGTTTCTCGATCCCGCGAAGAAGGGGCGTGCGGAGGATGGTGGCGATGGCAAGCCCGGGTTCCGCGGTCGTGGTGCCGGGCGTGCGCAGATGGTGGCCGGTTGGGCTGTAGGGGGGCAACCCGAGCACCTGCCGGAAGGGCTCGCGATCAAGTTGCCGAAAGGCTGTGACCTGACCCTTCAGAGTCACCTGCATCCGACTGGTCGCAAGACCGAGGAGCAGACCACGATCGGTCTCTACTTTGCCAAGCGACCGCCGCAGCGTTCGGTTGTGTCCGTGCAGTTGCCGCCGTTCTTCGGCTTTCTCGCCGGCCTTGATATCCCGGCCGGCCAAGCCGACTTTCGCCTCGAGGATTCGTTCGAACTGCCCTGCGATGTCGACGCCGTCACTATTGGCGGCCACGCGCACTTGTTGTGTCGGTCAATGCGCATGCATGCGGTGTTGCCAAACGGCACAGACGTGCCGTTGGTGCACATCCCCGAGTGGGACTTCGACTGGCAGAATCGCTACACGTTTGCGCAGTCGGTACGACTGCCTGCGGGTTCGGTCATCCATGCCGAGCTTCGCTACGACAACAGTGAGGCCAATCCTGACAACCCCAACGTGCCTCCTCAACGCGTTCGCTGGGGGCGTGAGACGAGCGATGAAATGGGCAGCGTGACCTTGCTGGTGACACCCAAAGACGAAGGCGACCTGGATCAACTCAACCAGGCCATTCGTCAGCAGCGTGGCGACGCCGCCGCGACGCGCGTATCCAATTCCGTCGTCAACCGGTTTGCCGGCTACGACAAGAACGGCGATGAACGACTGAGCAAGGACGAGATGCCGCAGCAGTTACGTCGCTTCTTCGAACGCTTAGACAAGAACGGTGATGGCTCGCTGACGTTGGCGGAAGCCAAGGTCCTCGGCACGTTGACGCGGCGCAAACGATGAAGAATCTTCGCCTAGCCATGCTGGCTGCCGGGCTATTGCTAGCTGCCTGTTCGCCTGCCGATGAGCCTGCGTCTGCGGTCAATCCGGCCCCCGGCGTTATCGTCCCCGTCAGTAATGTCCCCGTCGATATCGTCCCCGCGGATATCGTCCTGCTGCCGGATTGCCGAGGGCAACGACACGCACCTTTGGCCGCGACCGGCGACGCCGTGCACGTGATCTTGTTCATCAGCCACGAGTGTCCGATTGCCAACGGCTATGCGCCGACGGTGCGCGAACT
>JBNMNW010000029.1:0-33319 GCA_051278165.1 Planctomycetota bacterium
ATAGCGGCGGGGGGAAGATGCCGACCCGAGGCAACGGTCGCCTCTCTCTCACGCACCCCATCCTGGTAGTGCATGGCCTCGGGTCGGACCCTGCCAATGACACACATAGCGTGCCGTGGTCGACGAAATCGGTCGGTCTCCTCGGGGTGCGGTATCAGGTCTCTGTTGGGCGTTCTGTGTGTGGCCCGCGTAACGACAAGCCAGTTCCGCACGGTTCCTTCATTGACGTAGCGGCCTCCGCCATCTACAGACGCGCCATGGCCGGACTCAACGTGCAGAACATCACCGCCGCCGCGTTCCAGCAGGATGTCGTCGAGCGCTCGATGAAAACGCCTGTGTTGCTCGACTTCTGGGCGGATTGCGAGCCTTGTAAGCAGCTCAGTCCGGTGCTGGAGAAGCTGGCGACCGAATATAACGGCGGCTTTGCGCTCGGCAGAGTCGAGACCCAGACGGAGCCAGAACTGGCCGAAGCCTTCGGCGTGCAAGGCGTTCCGTTCTGTGTGCTGGTGCAGCAGGGGCGGCCGGCGGATGGCTTCCAAGGGGTGCTTCCGGAGTCTGAGATCATCGACTTCCTGGCTCGCAATGGCGTGCAACCTGAGGCCGCGGCTGCTGCCGAGGAAGAAGAGGTTGTCGTCGACCCCAACAGTCCTGAGGCTCGCTTTGAGCGGGCTCGCACTGCGGCGGCGGCCGGTGATGTCGCGGAAGTCGCGGATGCGCTGTCAGGAATCCCGGAGGAGGACAGCAGTTTCTCGTCGGGTGAGCGCATCACCGATGGCTTGGCTTGGTTTGGCGACGAGCTCGTCAGCGCCAGTGGCGAGGCCGCGGCCAAGTTGCAGCAGGCGAAGCAGCAGTTCCTCGCCCGCGAGTATGAACCAGCAATGACTTCGATCCTGGAGTCGGTCGAAATGGACCGCGATTTCCAGAAGGGCTTGGCCCGAAGGGCGATGCTGCTGTGCTTCATCATCATCGGAGAGGATGATGAGCTGCTGGATTCCTTCCGGCGCCGGCTGGCTACCCTGCTCTACTGAGAGCAGGGCTTCTGGGCTACCCTGCTCTACTGAGAGCAGGGCTTCTGGGCTACCCTGCTCTACTGAGCGGCCCGTAACGCACCGCTTCGTGAGCCGTAGTTAGGCTTGCTGAGGCTGCTCGAGCATGTGCGCCGCGACATGCGCTCGCACTAACTCAGCTAGCGAACCGGCTTGCGTCTTGCGCATCACGTTGGCGCGATGCACTTCGACGGTCTTGTGGCTGAGTCCAAGGCTCGCAGCGACTTCCTTGTTCGCGGACCCTTGAACGATTTGATCCATGACCTGCGTTTCGCGCCGCGTGAGCGATTCGAAGCGCTTGCGCAAGTTATTCTGGTCGCCGTCCTGTCGCCTGCGGTTCAGGTCGATGTCGACCGCACGACGTAGCACCTCGGCGATTTGCTGGACATCAAACGGCTTCTCTACGAAGTCGATGCTGCCGAGCTTGAGCGCCAAGACTGCTTCCGAGACGCGTGCCATGCCACTCATGAAGACCACCGGCAGTTCGCAACCGCGGTTGGTGACTTCTTGCAGCACTTCGATGCCCGAGCGATCAGGCAGAATGAGGTCAATGACCAGGCAGCCCGGTCGGTTGTCGTCAAACGCATCCAAGAAGGACTCGGCTGTGCTATGGCAATCGACGTCGAATCCGCAAAGCTGGCCAATGCGCTCGAAGAGCGTTTGGATCGAGGATTCGTCGTCGACGACGCGAATCAGTGGGGCTTTCGCACTCAAGACGCTAGGCGCCACCACATGGCTATTGTGAACCAACATTTGTTTTCTCCTGCCAGCGATTCAGGCGCACTGACCCCGTTGGTATCGACCTTTTCAGCGATTGCCTTGAATGACAACGCCCGTGACATCGGCGAAACGACATCTATGTAGTTCAACTAGGCGGGGTTGGCGCTGTTTAAAACTGCGACGCCTGAGTTCTGAGTGCATAGGCATCTGGAGTAACGGCATGGTTGTCCGTATGATGGTCGCCCTCAAGTGAGCCTCCCACGCGTAGCAATTGTTGGTCGACCCAATGTCGGCAAGTCTAGTTTGATGAATCGGCTGGTCGGCCGACGCGTGTCCATTGTTGAGCCGACCGCTGGGGTGACCCGCGATCGCGTCTCGGTGGTGGTACGAACGGACGACTACGCGTTCGAGCTCGTCGACACCGGTGGCCTAGGTCTTGTTGATGAGGTGTTGCTCAAAGAGCACGTCGAGTCGCAGATCCATGTCGCGATCGATACTGCGGACCTGATCCTGTTCCTGGTGGACGGCAAGGAAGGGCGCGTGCCGGGCGACGAAATGGTCGCCAATCGCTTGCGCCCGCTGCAGCACAAGGTGCTGCTCGTGGCCAACAAGATGGAGTCGTACTACGACGAGATCGCCGTCAGCCAATGGGAACGTCTTGGCTTCGGCGAGGCGTCGGTGATGAGTGCCAAGGAAGGCTTTGGTGTTTACGACTTGATGGAGCGCATCGGCCACGCGTTGCCCGAGGCAATGGCGGCGGCAACGGCTGATCATGACGACGACGCGCTGCGGTTCGCGATTGTCGGCAAGCGCAACTCTGGTAAGTCGACGATGCTCAACCGCCTCGCCAAGGAAGAGCGTGTCATCGTCAGCGACATACCCGGCACGACTCGCGACGCCGTCGATGTCGAACTCGAATTTGAAGGCAAGAAGCTGCTGGCGATTGACACCGCCGGCGTACGCAAGAAGGCCAGTGTCGCTCACGCGATTGAGCTGTTCGCCCACTCGCGTGCCACCGAGAGCATTCGCCGTTCGCACGTTTGCGTGCACATGTTCGACGTGCGCGACAAGATCAGTCAGGTCGACAAGGCACTGTCTGCTTACTGCGTCGAGCAGAGCAAGCCGGTGATCTTGGTTGGCAACAAGATCGACCTAGCGGAGAAGGAGGGCGGCGGTCCGTTCGATATCGAGAAGTGGGACAAATACATCAAGCAGCAACTGCCTGGTGTCGACCATGCGCCGGTGGTGTTCTTGTCCGCGCTCGAAGGCACCAACGTGCACGAGATGCTCGGCTTGCTGTTCGAGATGCGCGATCAAACAACTCGCGACATGCCGACGCCAAAGCTCAACGATGAGCTGCAGAGGGCTAAGGAGAAGTTGATGCCATCCGGCGGCAACATTCCGAAGCTGTTCTACGGCACGCAGGTTGGTAAGGAGCCGTTGACGGTGATCGTGTTCGTCAACGACCCGAAGCTGTTCAAGGGGCCCTACAATCGCTATCTCGAGCAACGCCTGCGCGACCGCTTCGATTGCCAAGAGGTCCCGGTGCGGATCATCTTCAAGCGTCGCGAGAAGGTCATTCTTAACGACCGCTAGTGCGGTCGCGGCTGCCGGCTGTGATGCGGCAGTTTGACGTAGCAGTGTGACGCGGCACGATGACGCCGCACGATGACGCGGCACGATGACGCGGCACGATGACGCGGCACGATGACGCCGCACGGTGACGCCCTACGCCATGACGCCGCACGGTGACGCCCTGCGCCATGACGCAGGGCAGGCTCGCATTGGCCCCGTGCTAGCGACGCCAGAAGTTCGGCGAGAACAGAGCCAGCACCGTTAGCAGTTCTAGGCGTCCGAAGACCATCTGCACCGACAGCACGATCTTGGTCCAGCCCTCTAGCTCGCCGTAGCCGCCGAACGGGCCGATGTTGAGTGTGCCCGGTTGCGACAGCGCGGGGCCGCACGACCCGACCATGCTGGCGCTGGCAGCTAGAGACGAGATGAAGTTCAGTTGCGGGTCAAAGCTGATCACGATGGCGCCGACCATGATGGTTACGACCCAGAGCAGCACGATCGCAATGATCGAAGAGATCACTGCAGCCGGCAGCACTTCGTTGTCGAGCTTGATGCGTTCGATGCTCTTTGGGCGCACGAAGTGGCGCAGCGTGTAGCCAAGCAATCGCAGGATCACGAGCAGGCGCACCTGTTTGAAGCCGCCAGCGGTCGAGCCGGAGCAGCCGCCAACGAACATCGCGATGAACAACGCCAGGGTTGCCGTCGCCGGCCACGCCTGGAAGTCGGCCGTTGCGTAGCCGGTAGACGTCAGCACACTGACGCCGTTGAACGAGGCTTGCCGCAGTGCCGTTCCGAATGGCTGTCCGTCGCGCACCAGCGCGATGGTCAGGATGGTAATGATCAGTAAGGTTGACGCGCTGTAGATGCGAAACTCTGCCGACTGCAGCAGCTTGCCGATACATCGGAAGCCGGTGCGGAAGTGCGTTGCGATCACGGCCAGGCTGGCGCCGGCGATGAACATGAACACGGTTAGCACCAGTTCGCCGCCGAGGCTGTGGAACTCAGCAATCGAACTGCGGGTTGAATAGCCGCCGGTGGCCATCGTCGTGAACGCGTGGCACATCGCGTCGAACCAGCCGAAGTCTCCGATCAGCACGAGCAGGACCGTGCACAGTGCCGTCATACCGATGTAGATCGTCGCGACGTGCCGTGCCTTCTCAATCGCGCGCGGTTGGTAGGAATCGGTGCCGACCCCGACGGACTCCGACGATAGCAGGTTCTTGGCGGTGACGCCCATGGCCGGCAGCAACGCCACGAACACCAGCACGATGCCGATGCCGCCAATCCACTGCAGCATCGAGCGCCATAGCAGCAGGCTCGGTGCGACGTCCTCGATCTGCATGTTGGGCTCGCCGAGCACCGTGGCGCCGCACGTCGTCAGCCCGCTCATCGCTTCGAAGAACGCGTCGATCGGATTGCTCAGCAGTCCTGACACCAAGAACGGTACGCCACCCAGCAGTCCAGCGAGGAACCAAGACAGTCCAGCGACGGCGATGGTCTCCTTGCGGAAGACTTGGGTCGTATCGCGCTTACCGATCCACCAAAGCAGTCCGGCAACGATGAAGCCGATGCCCATGCTCGCGACGAACCCGGTGCAGGGTGAGACGGAGCTTTGCGTGTCTTCGGTGAATGCCGAGACCAGCGGGGGGAGTTGCGCCAGCGTGAAGAAGCCAGCGAATCCCGCCATCAAGCGGGCGACCTGATTGAGGTTCATACGTGAGGGTTGCGCCGCCGTTGTAGCGGCGCGGGCCCCTCAGATCCCGTCTTCGATTCCTTCGTCTTTTTCTTCTGAGCCAGGAATCGCGAGTTTGTCGATCCAGGCCTTAAACTCGGAGTCGAGCTTTTCCATGTCGATGCGCTTGAATGCGCGGTTACGGACGTCTTCGTAGTTGCTGTCGTTCTTCACGTACTTGACGAAGTTAGGGATGATCTTCGCGTACTTCTTGTTGCCGGAGTGCAGCAAGAACTGGCAGAAGGCCCAGCCCTCGGCGTAGCAAACGCTGCCGTTGGCGTAGAACGCGTTCTTCGACATCGTGATCAGCTTCTCGACCTTGATGTAGCGATCGGAGCGCACGGCTGCTTTGAGCACCATCAATCGGCCATTGTTGAGGCGGCCGAGCTGGGCGGGGATCTTGCGACCGCTGACGTCCTTCGGTGCGGCCGTGTAGAAGTAGTCTCCCATGCCTTCGTTGATCCACGACGGCAGCGGCGCGGTCAGCGAGACGGTGTACCACGAGAAGTATTGGTGCCAGCCTTCGTGCGCCGCGCAGCCGAGCAGGTCCATCTTCATCAGGTCGCTAAGGCGATCCAGGCGGCGTCGCGCAGCTGCCGACGGCTTACCGCCGGTGGTTGGGGCCGCGACCTGCTTCTCGTCACTCCACTTGCCGGTATCGTAGCAGACCATCTCGCGCTCGCCGCGGCTGTAGTAAGCGGCGCTGCTCGGTGGTGCGCCATACTCTAGGTAGGACTTGCGGTCCTTGAACAGCTTGATGACCTGGCGCTTGGCGCCATCCTTGCCGGGGCGGAACATGCGGCGGTAGACCTTGTTCATCACCTCCATGTGATTGCCGAGCCGCTCCGCCTTGTCCTCACTGCACTGCGATTGGATCTGGTAGTTGCGGGTACGATGAAGGACCCATCCATCCGGAGTTTTGGCCGTCGTCCATGGGCCAGCCTTGATGTCTCCGCCTCTACGCTGGGCAGAAAGATCGTTAGCAAAAAGGAGTAGGACGGCGAGGGAGGCTATGAGGCGGCGCATGGCTTTGGTCGGTCGTATGGGCGTTTCGAGAGCAGCCGCCACTCGCTTGAGTTGGAGGAGCAGCTGCTGAGGCTCGATGTGAGACGACGGAGGACGAACGTGCCCCAGGTAAGTTGCGCGAAGTTCCGAGAACTTAATGCTACGAGATTGGAATTAGCCCCAGTTCAGGGCTAGATCAGAGTGCTATAGTTGAGCATTCACACCTGGGACAACCTCGCCAACAAAGATGAAGGTCACACTTCTACATCCGCCGGTCTACATCAATAAGAACGGCCTGACTGCCTTGCGGCCAAGTCTGCCGCTCGGTCTCGCCTACATCGCAGCAGTACTGCGCGATGATAAACACGATGTGCTTGTCATCGATGCCTTGGGCGAAGCCCCAGAGCAGATGGTGCCTGATGGCGACATTTGGCGCCTGGGGCTGACGCCCGATGAGATCATCGAGCGCATTCCGAAGGACACCAAAGCCATCGGTTTAACCAGCATGTGGAGCTACAGCTGGCCGATCGTTCGCGAGCTGATCCATAAGGTGCGGGCCGCGTTCCCGGATCTGCCGATTGTCTGCGGTGGTGAGCACTTCACGGCCGTGCCGGAGTTGTCGATGGAGCAGGCTCCGATCGACTACTTGGTCATCGGCGAAGGCGAAGATACAGCGGTGGGGCTGTTTCGCGCGCTTGAGTTGGGCCTCGACCACACCGTCATTCCCGGCATTGCCTACCGCAACGCCGAGGGCGAGTTCCAAAAGACCGACCGCCGCGATCGCATCAAGAACGTCGACGAGATCCCGTGGCCGGCCTGGGAACTGTTCGACATTGAGGCTTACTCGACCAACCGCTTGGTCAGTGGCATCTACTACGGCAAGACGGTTCCGATTCTGGCGACGCGTGGTTGCCCGTATCAGTGCACCTACTGCAGTTCGCCGAACATGTGGACGACGCGCTGGTATGCGCGCTCGCCCAAGGACGTGCTCGACGAGATCGAGAGCTACTACAATGACCTCGGCGCTAGGAACTTCCCGTTCCAAGACCTGACCGCCATTCTCAAGCGCGACTGGGTCGTCGATTTCTGTAGGGAGGTCGAAGAACGGGGCCTCAAGATCACCTGGCAGCTGCCTGCTGGCACGCGCAGTGAGATCATCGACGAAGAAGTTGCCGCACTGCTGGTTCGCAGTGGTTGCCGTTCGCTCAACTTCGCGCCCGAGTCGGGCAGTGAGCGCACGCGCAAGCACATGAAGAAGATGCTGACCGACAAGAAGCTGTTCCGCGCGGTGCGGGCCTCGGTCAAGGCAGGCCTCAACGTCGGCGCGTTCTTCGTGCTCGCGTATCCGACCGACGAAGCCATCGACATGAAGGCATCGGTCAAGCTTGCTGGCCGCCTCGGTCGCGCCGGCATCGACGATGTTTCGGCGGGCTTCTTCTTCCCGTTGCCGAACACTGAGATCACGCGACAGCTCGAAGGCGAAGGCAAGATCGAATACACCGACGCCTTCCTGCAGCTGCCAATTTACGTGCACAACAAGTTCCTCACTGAGGATCGCAAGTTCTGCGACGCGTTGACGGCGAAGCAGCTGACGTGGTGGAAGTATAAGGTCGTCGCCAACTTCTACTTCAACAGCTTCCTGTTCCACCCAACCCGGGTGTTCCGCATCATGTGGAACTTCGTCCGCGGCAAGGAAACTTCGAAGATGGAGTCGTTCCTCCAAGAGACGATGCGCAAGTTCCGCCTGCGCAAGAAGCCGAAGCAAGTAGCCAAGAAGCTTGCCCACACCGCGACCGCGGATGTGCCGGTAGCAAAGAGCTAAGCGCGCCCTGAGCTGACGCGGGCTTGCCCCGCAGTCTCTCAAACCTGTGTACTGTACCCGGTTCAAACCACAGGTTTGGCAACCAGCCGCTAACCAACCTGTGGTGTGAACCGGGTACATTACACCCGGGCACATTACACAGGTGGCCGTACGCAGATCAGTGCTAGCGAACCAGCCGTTCTAGGCGTTCGAATTGCAGCCGGGCTACCTCCGTTGGCGCATACCGCGCGCGCGCCCAGTGGCGGGCCTTGATGCCAGCGGCGTTGGCAAACTCCGCCGAGGCGAGGTGCCGCATCGTTGCCTCGGCTAGTTCGTTTGCGGACTCGGCGACTAGGCACGCAGGGTCGTCTGCCAGGCAGCCGCGACTGCCCAGTTCGTTGGTGACCACCGGGACGCCGTGCGCCAGCGCCGTGGCGTTCTTGACGCGGAAGCCGCTACCCGACCACAGCGGAGCCAGCACGACTCGCACGCGACCGAGCAGTTCGGCGAGGTCAGGAACGAACCCTAGCACGCGTACTCCGGGCAGTTTGTCGAGGTCGCGAATCGGTGCTTCGTGGGGGCCTGCCAAGAGCAACTCAGCGTCGGGGTGGGCCGCCCGCACCAGCGGCCAGACTTCGGTCGCGAGCCGCGTGGCGGCCTCTGGATTTGGGCCGTGGCGGTAGTCGCCGAGGAAGAGCGCCGCCTTTGGGGCGGCGCCCGGTTGGCACGCGCGGTCGGGGATGTTCAGCGTTGGTGGCCGCACCAAGACCTCTCGTCCGGTCTGCTGCGCGAGTGCGTCAGCGTCTTCCTGGGTGACCGCCTGGATGGCCGTGGCCTTCGTGTAATGGCTCTGTATGTATCTCTGCCACAAGCGATCGTCGCGGCGATCTGCGGTGGCTCCGAGGCCAGTGTGCGCATTGGCTGGGCGGCCAGCTTCGTGGTCGGTGAAGACGGTCGGCACGCCGCGAAGTGCCGGGAGATACTGCGCCATCTGGGCCAACTCGACGAGCACTACATCGGGCGCGAACTCTCGTCGAGCCACTTGAAGGCGATCCACGAGTTCCGGCTGCCAGTATTTGGCAGCGAGCAATGGCCGGTTGCGCCAGCGCCACAGCATGCGCAGCTGGTGAGCCACACCGCGCGGAGCCCCATCGTAGGCGACGCTGCTTTGCCAACTCCAAGTGCTGTCGGGTCCGGCACCTTCGCTTGGGTGTCGAAGGTTCACTAGCCCCAGTTCGGCCTGATCCTTCAAGCCCTCCGCCAGCGCGCCCAGATAGCTGCCGCCGCCATGACTGGCCACTGGGTCTGGTAGAAATGGCGTCAAGAAGAGGATTCGCACAGCCGTTAGCCTACCGATAATCCATTCGCTCCGAGGGGTTTGTGTTCTATTGACTGCCAGAATACGGAGCCAGCCGGCTGTGTGCCATGGTGGCAGTGGCGGGATTGGCGATCCTCTGCCATAATCCTGCTCCGGAGCTTTGTCGCGACGGCGCTCACCTCGCGCGGTCGACCGGCTCAATGACGGCGAGGCGTATCCGGTACAAGCGGCATGAATGACACAACAAAGACGATTGTAAGCCTCCTCCAAGAAGGCAAACCAGAGTTGCAAGTCGCTGCTGCTCAGATCCTTGGCGAGCTTCGCCCCAAAGACACAGCGGCAGTCGATGCACTCAGCAACGGACTCGATCGTTCTCCCTTGCTGGGTCGGTTTTGCCTCGATGCACTAGCTAAGATCGCCAACGCAGCGGCGCTGGCCAGGATGGGGGAGGCCGTTGTCGAGCATGAAGTCCTGTCGGATCATGCCGCACGTTTGTTGGGCGACCTCGGGCCAAACGCGCACGGCGTACTGGCGAAGATCTATCCGCAAGCGATCGGCGAACAGCGCGGACGCATCTTGATGGTGCTTGGCCGCGAGCTCAGCGACTCTTCCATTCCGGTGATCGTTGATGCCCTGCTGACCAACGACTTGATGGATGCCGCTGCGACCATGCTCGAACGCGGTCGCGCCGGCATGACGCCGGCGATTCAGAAGCTGCTGCGTGAGTCGCTGCAAACGCGCCTCGACGAGTCTGTCACGGCGGACGGCGTTTCGAACGGTGTCGCCTCGAACGGTTCTGCCTCACACAGTAACGCTGCACGCAGTAGCACTGCACACACGATCGCCCCGAACGTCGTCGCCCGTGTGCTTGAGGTGCTCGCAGCGATCGATGCGAAGGGGTCGAAGGCGCTGTTCCTGAAATACACCGAAGCCGGTTCGCCAGCGCTGGTTCGTTCGGCAGCCTTCCGCGCACTGCGAGGCACCGAGCTGACCGCGCCCCAGACCAAGGCGATGATGGCATCGCTGGAGGACCCTGCGCAAAAGGGCGCGCACGACGCGATTCGTGAAGTGCTCGTCAACTTGCCCGAGCTACCGACTGGCCTCGCGCCAGGGCTCAAGCGACTGTTTGCCTCGCGCCAGCCGGAGCAGCGGTTGTTTGCGATCCGGATGCTGCGAACGGCTAGTGGCGAGGAACTCGCGAAGAGCTTCATCAAGTTGCTTGATCACGATGATGAGCGCTTCCGCGAAGCCGCCATTGATGGCTTGGCGAACAATAAGCAAGCGGTCGAGCCATTGCTCAAGTTGATGCAGTCGACCAAGAACCTGCAAATGTCGCAGACAGCAGGGACCATCCTGGCGCGACTTGTAAGTCACATCACGCCCAAGATGCAAAAGACGGCCGGTGAGAAGGCCGTCAAGCTGCTCGCCACCAACTCGCGACTAGGCGACATGCTGCTCGACCTCGTGTTGCTTGCCGGCGGCACCAAGATTACGCCGTTCTTCATCGACAAGGCGGTCCGCATGCGCCGCGCGCAACGCCCCGCCGAAGCCCTGCACGTGCTGGCCAAGATTGGTGCCAGTGACTACAGCGATGACGAGGTGCACTACCAGATCGCGCTGATCAAACTGCTGGCGTCGGCGGATGAAGTCGAAGGAGCCGTCACTCCTGGCAACTCAACGATGGGCTTCTTCTCGGTGCTCATCCGTGCAGGCTTCCCGCTGTTTGATCGCTTGAAGCGCGAGTCGGCGATCAAGCCGGAGATGCTATTGCGAGTCGCAACCTACTTCACGCAAGCCGTTGGTGCGGAGCGTCGCTTCGGCACCGAGTTGCTGCAGTACCTCGCCAAGCGGACCAAGGGTCGCGCTGGTGATGAAGCCCGATTAGTGCTGCGCACTGCTGGGATGGCGTAAGCGCGAGGCTAGCGGCCGGCCGCTACTCGCTGGCCGCTTCGCCCATGATCACCCGTTGCTCGGGCACCGCAGGCAGCAACTCGCCGCCGCCCTTGCCGATTACGAGCACGACGGTTGAGCCGAACCCAAACTGGCCAACTTCTTGGCCGCAGGCGATGGCGCCATTCGAAACGGTGACCTTGGTGCCGCCAACGTTGTAGGCGCCGACCATGACGATGGCTGCTGGCGTGCCGTTTGCCATGCGGCAGCGGAACACGTGGCGACTGTTGCGCACAAACAAGTTGTCGATGCAGCGAACCGCCGGTGGGTTGACCGGGAACAGCGTGCCTTTGATGGCGGTGACGTCGAGCACCGTTCCCTCGAACGCGGAGTGCACCCGGTGGTAGTCGCCGGGCGCCAAGTAGATTGTCGCTTGTTGGCCCCCGGCGAGTTCCTGCGCGAACTCGTTGTTGCCGAGCAAGTCGGCAAGTTCGTAGTCGTTGCCTTTGACCTGCGGAATGCGGCCATCTTCGAACGCGCCGGCAGTGACGATGCGGCCATCACAGGGCCAGACCAGCTGGCGATCGGCGATTGGCCGCGCCGTTGCCTTTAGCGAGCGTCGGAAGAACGCCTGCAGGCTGCGAAAGTCCACAAGGTCCGTTTCGATGTCCTCGAGCGAGGCTCCGTAGCGGTGTGCGAACCAACGGAAGAACCCGGCGCGCATGAAGCGCGGCAATGGGGTCGCCGTCAGCAGACCGCACAGTCGCGATAGCGGCACCTTGGGCAAGGCGGTCAGGGTTACTCGGCGCAGGGTGGTCATCGTGGCGGCGGCTCACAGTTGCGGTTGGGAGGGCTTTGCGCAAGAGAATGGTCGTGCGAGGCGATATCTGGCAAGATCAGGGCATGCGGCAAGTTTGGCTATGGGCCGTGAGTCTCGCGGCGGTTGGTTTGCTTTCTGGGTGTGGCGGCAAGCCCGCCCAGGCGGCTGCTCCGACGGATGTGTTGGTGCTTGAGGTCGGCGGGCAGCAGCAGCCGTCCCTGCGCGCCTCACTGCTAGCGATGGGCCGCACAGTGGCTCCCGGTCAGGCGCTGTGGCAACGGTCCGCTGGCAACCTGCTGGACCAGTCCGGTACTGGCCTTCCTGGTGCTGGCGAAAGCGGTGGCGAGCAAGGTCCCTCGCAGCAGGGATCCATAGAGCACAGTCCACAGCAGCCAGATCCGCAGCGACAAGATCCAGATTCTCCTCCTGACGGGCCACCCGTTGAGCCTTTGCCGACTCCGCCGGAGTCCGAGTGGGTGATCGTTAAGTTGCCTATCAACGAGACGCTGATCCATCTGTCTCGCCGCTACCTCGGCGATGGTCGTCGATTTCTAGAGATCATGAAGTGGAATGGTTGGAGTCCCTCTGACACGCGCCGGCTTCCGACTGGTCAGGACGTCAAGATCAAGCGCACCGAGATGCGCTGACGGCGTCGATGCATCCGTTCGTTACTGAGCCCCTGACGGCGATCGGCGTGGTTCGCACCGAGCAGCGCTTGCACCACGAAGCTCCGCGGCAAAGCGGTCTTGGGCGTGGCTCGGTCGGCGAAGTGCATCTCTACCAAGGCATGCAAAACGGTCTGCAGGACCTCGATGGCTTTAGTCATCTATGGGTTCTGTTCTGGTGCCATCACGCTCGCGGCACGCCGTTGCAGGTTCGGCCGCCGCGTGACCAACAGAAGCGCGGCGTGTTTGCTACGCGGGCGCCGCAGCGACCAAACTCGATCGGCATGTCGTGTGTGCGCTTGCTGCGCATCGAGAAGCGCGTGCTGCATATCGCGGACCACGACCTTCTCGATGGCACTCCGGTGCTCGACTTGAAGCCGTATCTGCCATATTGCGACAGCGTGCCGGATGCCAAGATTGGCTACGTCGCCGATCTTCCGGCGCATGCCGACGATCATCGTAACTGGTGGCAGGAGAAGGGCACGGCGCCGCCGGCGAGCTATTCGAGCTGGCTGCAGCAGCAGTCGCCGGATGATGCTTCAGGCGCCGCAGCTGACACCAACGATGACACCAACGCCGGCAGCGACGATCCGGATCCGGATCAGGTCCGGTAGTTCGCGTTGATGTGGATGTAGTCGGCCGTCAGGTCGCAGGTCCAGATGTCGGCGGCAGCCGTGCCAGTGCCTAGGTCGATGCCAAGCACGATGCACTCTTCCTCTTGCAGGTGTTTGCTGGCGAGGACTTCGCGCTCGGGGTGGGGCACGCCGAGGGTGAATACCTCAGCCGTGCCTACCCACACCTTGGCGCCGTCGGTGGCGAACGGCACGCCCGAGCGTCCCGCGGCCGACAGGATGCGGCCCCAGTTTGGATCCCGGCCAGCGACGGCCGTTTTGACCAGCGGGCTGGTCGCGATCACGCGACCAACCTGACTGGCCTCTGCTTCGTTTCGGGCTCCACGGACCTCGATCGTCACCAGGCGGCTGGCACCTTCCCCATCAGCCGCCAGTTGTCGGCTAAGGCTGCTGGCAACCTCCAGCAGCTGTGGTTCGCAGTGCTTCGTGGTGGTCGCCCGCTTGCCGTTGGCGAACAGGAACAGAGAGTCGTTGGGGGATGTGTCACCATCGACGGTGGCGCGGTGAAACGAGCGCGCGGCAAGTGCCTGCAGTTCTCCGTGTAGGTCCTGGCCGCTAGTGGCGTCGGTCAACAAGAACCCGAGCATGGTCGCCATGTTCGGATGGATCATGCCGGAGCCCTTCGTGAAGCCCGTGACGCGCGCTGCGTCGCGGGTCTCTGGTGCCGTCGTCACGCTAGCTGTCTTTGGGTGGGTGTCGGTGGTCATGATCGCATGCGCGAAGTCCATGCCGCCTGTTGGCGATGCTTGTTCGAGCAAGGCGTCTAGATGACTGACGATCTTCTCGGTCGGCAACGAGGCACCGATCGGTCCAGTGCTCGCCATCAGCACGTGTTCTTCTGCGCAGCCGATGCGTGCGGCCAATTCGCGACAGCATCTGATGGCGTCTTGAATGCCTTGCTCGCCGGTGGCGCAGTTGGCATTGCGTGAGTTCACCAGAATGGCGCGAGCCATGTGCCTGCTGCGTTGCAGGTGATCTTTGCAGACCGGGATGTGCGCGCCGAGCAGTTCGTTCTGGGTGAACAACGCCGCAACAGGGACCGGTTCGTCAGCTAGCAGCAAGCCTAGGTCTCGGGCAGAGTTTTTCTTGAGGCCGCAATGGATGCCAGCAGCTTGGAAGCCTTCTGGCAACTTGACCGCGGTGCTCGGAGGGGGGATGCGAGAGCTCATGATTGCCGTCACAGTAACGCGGGCTTGAGCCAGTGGTGTGCGTCAGAAATGCGGCGCCAACGTTGCCGTTCCAGAACGTCGGTCGCGAAGCAGCCGTTGCTCGAGCCCGGTGTCTGGAACATGCCTTCGTCTTGGCGCCCTGCTAGCCGCGCCGAGGACTCGTGGATAGGCCTCTGCATGCCTGGATCATCCCGTTGGCGCATCGCTCACCGTACATGCAAACGGCTCCCGAAGGAGCCGTTGCAGTTGGCTACCGCGTCCTCCCTAGTGAGGAGCGGGCCATCGTCATGCCGTTGCTATTAGAAGCGGAACGGCATGCGCAGGAAGTCGAGCTGCGGCCGCGGCGTCGACGGGTTGAGCGCCGGCGGCACTGCGGTGCCCGGCTTGAAGGCCATGTCGAAGACGACATCCCACTGCACGTAGCGTGGCGCACCGTTGGCTTGGATCCAGGCTTGCAGACCCGGGTCGTTGAGGTCGCGAACGAACTCTTGCTCGCTCGTCTCCGGGTAGCGGCCGGTCAGGATGCCGGACGGGGACGCGGACGCGTCCGGGTCCTGGTGGAACGCGAAGCCGATGCGCACGTTGGAGATCGGGGCCGGTTGGCCACCGACCGGCGAGTAGGTCGTTCCGAGGCCTTCAGCGCCGTTGGTGACAACCTTGAAGAACTTGGCGCGAACTTGCACGCGACCCGCTTGCGTCGGGATCAAGCCAGCCGTGGCTTCGACTAGCAACTCGTCAGCCGTGTGGCTGAGGATGCGATAGCCAACGAGCACCGAGCCAGCCGAGTTCAGCAGTTCCGCTTCGTATTGCACGTAGCGGTCGTTGTCGGCGACCATCGGGGTGGCGAGCTTGATGCTGTAGGCTGGGCCGCCGAGGTAGGTCGAGTTGGTGTCGATCGACACGATGTCGGTCGGCGGCACTTCGGTCGGATACTTGACGCGCACCGACTGACCAACGACTTCGTAGTCGATGTAGCCGGCGATGAGGTTCTGCACGTCGGTACCAGCAAACTCGTAGGTCGGTCCAACGACGGCATCGTTCTCAAGCAACAGGCCACGCGCTTGGTCGTCGATAGCCGTGAGGCCACGACGTTGGCTGGAGCCCGTGTCGATCCACTTGGAGCGCACGCGCGACTTGGGGTTGAACGGCACCGGCATCAAGGTCGGCGAGGGGCGGATGTCGCCTTCGTTGTTGCCGACCGAGGTTGGGTTGCCGAAGTCATCGACGTAGGTGCCGAGAGCGTTCGGGAAACCGCGCCAGCCGAGCAGTTGGCGCTTGGCTGCGCCGTCCAGGTCGATCGGGGAGCCAGGCAAGCGGAACTGGATGTTGTCATCCAGGCGCGTGTTGGTGCCGTCCGTCAGGTTCTCGCCGGGCGGAACCATCAGCTGCACGATGCCCATGCCGCCGAGGCCGCCGAGCGGCTCGCCATCGTATTGGGTGCCCCCGAGCATCGGTGTGCCCGATGCGCGGTATTTGCCCTGCACGTTGACCGAGCCGAAGCCGCCAGTCGTGCATACGCCGCCATCCGCGGAGATCGCGAAGCTGTAGTCGTTGCCCGTGTAGGGGTGCGTCGCCGTGCCGGTGGTCGAAGGCGATCCGTAGACGAAGCGTCCGTTGGTGCCGACTGACGCATCGCCGTGGGCTTCGATGATGATGCCCTTGGCCGACATGAGGATGACCATGCCGCCGGCACCGCCGCCGCCACCGCCAGCTTCGCCACATGCACCGACCTGCTCACCGCCGCCACCGTTGCCGCCGTTGGCCTCGATGCGACCGGTTTGCGAAATCGTGATCTCTTGCAGAGCCTTGACGATCAGCACGCCAGCACCGCCACCGCCGCCGCCACCACTGTAGTCGGTGGTCGGGTTGCCACCCGTCAGCGTGCAGCTGGGGTTGGGGGCAGAGGTGTCGCCACCGCCGCCACCGCCACCACCGCCGGTCGGGATGCTCAGCTCGCCGCTGATCCGCAGGTTGCGGTTCACGTCGATGGCACTGCCCCAGAAGTTGTTGTCTTGGCGAATGTCGGTGAACAGAAGATCACCTGGCTCACCACCCGCGAGGTAGGCGGAGCGGGCCGCGCTGGTGCCGCTGCAGCCTGCGCCGCCGTAGCCGAGCACCTGTTGGAACGAGGTTTGGCCGGACGTGTTCGGGGTCGTGCCACCCGGGATCGTGCCGCGCCAGTTGAGGTCGCCTTGCGTGGCCATCGTGCCGCCACCGCCACCGGAACCACCGCCCGAACTGTTGTAGCCAGTGCCGGTGTAGCAACCGCCAGTGCAGGCAAGGTAGCCGCCGCGACCACCCTTACCAGCAGCTTGGCCTGGACCACGACCGGCGCCACCGCGCAGGTCGCGCAGCGTCGCACTGGGGGTGCCATCGCCACCGTTGCCACCGCCACACACGCCAACGCCGCCTGCCTTGGCGAAGTTCGCCGAGGTCAGCGTGTCGACGCGAGCGCCAGCACCACCGCTAACGGTCAGCGTGCCAGACACGTTGAACGTGCCGCTGCAGAGCCAGACCATCGGGTTCGGGCCCGTGCCACGCACGGTCACGCCCTGCGGGATCGAGACGTTCTTGAAGTTGAAGACGCCGCCAGCAACCGAGAACGGCAGGCCCGCCTTCGGGACAATCTGGGTGAATGACGTGTTGAGCACGACTTCCTGCGCTTGCGGCTCATACTCGAGGCTGGTCGAGTTGCCTTCGAAGGCGAAGCCGGCGCGAATGTAGCCTTGGCCGACTTCTGCTTGCGACTCGGGGAATGAAGCGCCGAAATCGATGTCGGCCGAGAGGCTGAAGTCTTCCGCGATGCCGTTCCACTGCTGCGCGTAGCTGCTGTCGGTCTTGAAGGAGCCGAACACGCGGTTGAAGATTGGGTTCGACAGGTTGTTCTCACCCGAGATGTCTTCGAGCGATTGCTCGACGATCACGCGGATGGTCGCGTTGTTAGGCAGCACGCCGGCAGGACGCAGCGTCATGGTTGCGCCCGTCAGGTCGTTGCGCTCGAGCTCAACCGTTGCCGGGATCCACGTGTCGAGACCGAGAATCGGGTCGTCATACTCAAGGAAGATGCGACCGCGATTGCTGATGTCGCGCACCAGCGGGTCGATATCGAGGCCCGTCGGGACGTTGATGTTATTCGGGTTGAGCGCCTGGTCGAAGTCGAGGTTGATCTCGAGCGGTGGCGAGCCAAACAGTCCGAGCGGCACACTGTCGAGCGACGCAGCGGTTGACACTGACATACCCGTACGGGCCGGACCGCCGGCTTTCGGGTTGCGGAACAGTTGCGTCGGCTGGGTGCCATCGCGCGTCAAAAACTGGAATGTCATTGGCTGCTCTAGGGCGCGGCCAGACGTGTCGCGAAGAACCGTGTTGTTATTAGCTTGGCCGCCGACCAACTGCACCAGGTAGGAGCGACCGGCTTTGAAGCCGCCGTCCGAGTAGGCGTTGTTGCCGGCGAATCGTGGCACAAACTGCAATCGACGGCCCGGCTCTGAATCGCCTGGGCTGGTACCGACTGCAAAGTTGCCGACAACGAGTTCTGATACTGGCAGGCCCTGTTGGTCCAATGCCTGGAACGTCATCGTCAGCAACGTTGCGGAATCAATGTCGACCTTCGTGGTGAAGTCAATATTGATCGCATCATTGAGGAACACAGTGGCTCCGTTGACTGGGTCAGTCTTCAGCACGGCGAAATCGCCGCCACTGCTGGGGCCGACTCCGCCTACGGAGCCGCCGCCACTGCCGCTACACGCGGCAAAAGCGAGCAGGGAGAGACTGAATGGAATGACGCCAATCGAGCTGACGAGTGATGACGAGGCGGAATCGGATCGCTTCATGGGTTGACCTAGGAAACCATATCCTGGATTGGCTGAGCAGGCGCCAGAGCGGTGGTTAGCCGCACGAGACTCGTGGGCTACTGCGATTGGCGTGCCTAACCAGAGCAGGAACGGCAAACAAATTGTGACCTCCTACGCACAGCGGTCAAGGCACTGGAGATAGGGTTTCCAAAGCGTTTTTGTTCTTGCGCGTCCCCGCTCGTGGATTGGAGCGATTCCGCTCGTGGAACGGCCCCAAATGCCCTTGTTATTGGTGGCAGTCACGGCCGCACCGACCCAGCGTTTGGCGGGGCCTTTTTCGAGCGATTGCGGCTCGCTGTTGCATGGCCGCGGTGGCGCGCGTGAAGCATGCCTTGAGGCGCGGGCGTCGCGTCTCGTCGTGAGGCATCTTGGCGAGCCCTATGGCTGGCTTTGCGGCCTTCAGAGCCGCGAGATGCGACGCTGCAGATTTCCTTATTTCCTCACGGCCTTGCCGCCCTGCCGGCCAGATTCAGCTAGCCGGCAGAGCTCGGCCGATCACTCGCTAGCACCAACCTTCTTGGTTCGCTGTGGCAAGGGGAAGGCGCGTTGTGGCATGCCCAGTAGAGTCGTCGACGTGGCGTCGGTATTGAGCACCAGCGTCATCGCAATCTCGTCGCAGGCGAGGAACTTCGGGCAGTGCATGCAGTCGTTGAAGACCTTGTGGGGCAGTTGCTCGTGTTCGGCGACGACAAACGACAGCTTCTCGAAGAACGCTGGCACGTAGGTGAACGCGAACAGGCGCTGAATGCCGAGCCGCTTCGCATCGGTGATCAGCGCCGTCACGATGGCGCGGCCGATGCCGTTTTTTTGGTAATCGGGGTGCACCGCGAGCGAGCGCACTTCGGCGAGGTCGGTCCAGGTAATGGCGAGCGCGCCGCAGCCAGCGAAGGCCCCGTCGACTTCGGCGATCAGGAAGTCGCGCAGGTTCTCGATCACCGAAGCGGGCGAGCGCGGCAGCATGATCTGCTGGACCGCCAGTTCGTTGACCAATCTCAGAATGCGATCGACGTCGCGTACCGTCGCGACCCGCACCGTGACATTCGGGCTACTCGTCACTGCTGAACTCCAGTTCGAACTCTTCTTCCTCTAGATCGAGGTCGTCAAGTTCGTGATAGCCCTCGGCCCACTCTGCGATCTGGATGCGCCAGCGCTCAACTTCGGCGCGCACTCTTGCCGGTGCGGTGCCGCCGATGACGTTGCGGCGGTCGAGCACCGCTTGCACCGATAGCGATTCGGCCAGGTCGCCGCTCAGTTGCGGTAGCAAGGATTTCTGTTCGGTCGCTGGCAGCTCGTGCAGTTCGACGCCCAGTTCGACGGCGCGGTTGACCGCCGTGCCGGCAATGCCGTGGGCATCTCGGAACGGCACGCCGGCGTTGACTAGTAGGTCCGCAAGGTCGGTCGCATTGAGGTAGCCGCGGCCTGCCTCGGCCTTGCAGCGCTCGGTGTCGAAGATGGCGTTTTCGATCGCGGTGGCGGCGACCAGGATGCTCTGGTTAGTGGCGTCAAGCGCCGGCAGCAGGATCTCCTTGTCGAGTTGCAGGTCGCGATTGTAACCGAGTGGCAGTCCCTTCATCAGGGTTAGCAGCGACTGCAGCGCGCCTTGGACCATGGCGGCCTTGCCGCGGATCAGTTCCATGGCGTCGGGATTGCGCTTCTGTGGCATCAGGCTTGAGCCAGTCGCAACAGCATCTCCGAACCGCACAAAGCCGGCCTCGAAGGTTGCGAAGAACACGTAGTCCTCCGCGAGTCGAGACAGGTTGGTCATCGTCATCGAGCAGGCGAACGCGACCTCGCACAAGTGGTCGCGCGAAGCCGTTGCGTCCAGACTGTTGCGAGTTGGTCCGTTTTGGAACTCGAGCCGCGCCGCCAATTCGATGCGGTCGATGTCGAACGCCGTGCCGGCAAGCGCTGCGCTGCCAAGCGGGCACTGGTCGAATCGGTTGTGGGCGTCGATCAGCCGGTCGCGATCGCGCGACAACGCTTCGACATAAGCGAGCGCGTGGTGGCCGATCGTGATGGGTTGCGCGCGTTGTAGGTGGGTGTATCCGGGCATCGCATCGTCGGAGTGCTGCGCAGCCTTCTCGACCAACGCGAGGCACAGGCCCTCGATCGACTCGACCAGGCAGCCGACCCATTCGCGCAAATGCAGTCGCATGTCGGTCGCGACTTGGTCATTGCGCGAGCGACCCGTGTGGATGCGTTTGCCGAGGTCGCCAAGTTGTGCGACCAGTTGCTGCTCCACAAAACTGTGTACGTCTTCGGCGTCGCTGTCGGTGGGCACGCCGTGCTCGTGCCACTGCGCTGCGAGGCCTTCGATGACGTTGGCAATCTTGTCGAAGTCGTCGTCCGTCAGGATGCCTGCTCCAACCAATGCTTCGCTCCACGCCAAATTGGTGTCGAGGTCGGCGAACGCCATGGTGATGTCGTGTTGCAGGCTGTCCTGAAACTCCGCGAACTGGGGATCGAGTTCGCCTTCGAACCGTGCGCCCCACATCTTGCCGTCGTCACTCATTGCTTTGCTCCCTTTGCCGACGCGTTCTTGTAGGCGTCGGTGCCCTGGACCCGCGCGGCGACGGCTCCTGGCAAGCCATACAGCTTGACGAAGCCGCGACTGTCCGCCTGATCAAACGAGGCGCTGTCGCCGAACGTCGCCAGATCCTCCGAATAGAGACTGTGGGAGGCATTTGCCGTGACCGAGATCGCGGTGCCCTTGTAGAGCCGCACGCAAACGCTGCCGGTGACGTGCTTGGTGGCGTCGGTGAACAACGCGTCGAGTGCCGTGCGCATCGGGTGGAACCACCGCCCAGTGTAGACGAGATCGGTGTAGTCCGGCATCAGCTTCTCGCACAGGCGCATCGTGTCGCGCTCAATGGTCAGGGCGCGCAGCGATCGAGCGGCTTCGAAGATGATGGTGCCCCCAGGTGTCTCGTAGACGCCGCGCGACTTCATCCCGACCAAGCGGTTCTCGACAATGTCGATGCGACCGACGCCGTGTGCGCTACCGAGTTCATTGAGTCGTTCGAGTAGCGCGACTGGTTCTAGTTCGACGCCATCGACCGATGTGGGCACGCCGGCCACGAACCCGACCGTGACATCTTGCGGGGTGTCGGGGGCCAGCTTGGGGTCGGTGGTCAGCATCCAGACATCGTCCGGCGGTGCGTTGGCAGGCGACTCAAGTTCGCCACCCTCGTGGCTGATGTGCCACAGGTTGCGGTCGCGCGAGTAGATCTTGGTGCGCGAAGCGGTCACGGCAATGTTGTGCTTGTCGGCGTAGTCGAGCGCGTCTTCGCGACTGAGGATGTCCCAGTCGCGCCACGGCGTGATTACTTCGAGGTCTGGCGCCAGAGCTTGGTAGCCGAGTTCGAACCGCACTTGGTCATTGCCTTTGCCGGTGCAGCCGTGGGCAACCGCATCGGCGCCGATCTCACGCGCATAGTCGACTTGGCCCTTTGCAAGAATGGGGCGGGCCATGCTGGTGCCGAGCAGGTAGCGGCCTTCGTAGACGGTCATCGCGCGAACGCATGGCCACACGTAGTCCTTCAAGAACTCGCCACGCAAGTCGTCGACGCGGCACGACGCGGCACCGGATGCCTCGGCCTTCTCGGCGAGGCCAGCGAGTTCGCTCGAGCCCTGACCGACGTCGCCGCAGTAAGCGTGCACTTCGCAGTCGTAGCGCTCCTTGAGCCAGTGCACGATGATCGAGGTGTCGAGGCCGCCGGAGTAGGCGAGAACGATCTTGCGTTTGCTAGTCATGTCTATCTTGTGGTCATGCATGATTATGCGCAGTCATGCATGATTATGCGTAATGGTCTCTGCTCGGCTGATCGCCGTCAAGTGATTAGTAGAGCCGCAAGCTCCTCGGTTTCCTCGGTCCGTGCTGGCAGAAGTTCTGGTCGTCGAGGAGTCGCCGCGTTCGGCCCGAAATGAAGCTTGTGGCCAGTGTCGTTCATGCGACGCAAAGTGTTTGTTCTCGGCGACTTCTGGTTGATAGGTTGCGGGGTCTGCAGCCGCTCGGACCGCTGCTGTTCCGCCGTCTCCCTGCGAATGTTGGCGACCAGTCTTGATGCCAATCCTTGGCGCGGCGCAGCTTACCTCAACTTCTGCAAGGACTTCTTCAAGGCGAACCCATGGCTCGTCGTGCTGGCAGCAGCCACGTCGTTGCCGGCGAGCAATGCCGACACGCAGATGAGCCAAGAGTTGCCCGCCAGGTAAGCGGGCACGAGCGAATCAACTGCCTATCGAATCAACAGAGCGAGCAGCGCCTTCTGCACGTGCAGTCGGTTCTCCGCGATGTCGTAGACGATGCTCTGTGGCCCATCCATGACGTCGGCGGTGACTTCCGAGCCGCGGTGTGCCGGCAGGCAGTGCATGAAGAAGGCATCGGGCTTGGCGCGCGCCATCATCTTCGCGTTGACCTGGTAGGGTGCGAACAGGCCGTTGCGTTCTTCGATCTCGTCTTCTTGTCCCATGCTGGCCCAGACATCTGTGTAGATCGCATCGGCGCCATCGGCCGCTTCTTCTGGGTCGTTAAGGATCGAGATCTCCGCGCCAGTTTGTTGCGCGATGCGCATCGCTTCGTTGACGACCCGTGCATTCGGCTCATAGCCATCGGGCGAACAGGCGCGAATGTGCGTGCCGAGTTTTGCGGCGGTGTGGATTAGCGAGTGGCAGGTGTTGTTGCCATCGCCAACGTAGGTCACGGTGCGACCAGCGGGGTCGCCCCAGCGTTCGCGCAACGTCATGAAATCGGCCAATGCCTGGCACGGGTGCACGAAGTCTGACAAGCCGTTGATGATTGGGATGTCGGCGTTGGCGGCAAGCTCGTCGAGCACCTTGTGCTTGAACGTGCGGGCGACAATGCAGTCGACCCAGCGCTCGAGGTTACGGGCCATGTCCTTCACGGATTCGCGCGAACCCAAGCGAGCGTCGCGATGATCCATGAACACGCAGCTACCACCGAGGTCCTGCATGCCGATGTCGAACGTGAAGCGCGTGCGCAACGAGTCTTTTTCGAAGATCATCGCCAAGCGCTTTTGGCGCAAGACTTGGTTGTGTTCGTCGCGGCCGGCCTTGAGCGTGTCCGCGGTGTTGAACACGTGTTCGATGTCTTCGGTCGTGAGGGCCGATGTGCAGAGTAGATCGTGCACGGACAGTTCCGGTAGGGGGAGGGACGGGTGGCTGGTCATGGCTATCGCTCGGTTGGGTCGCGCCGCGGGGGGATTACTTGGGTGATAGGGGGAGGGCTTGCAGGACCTGGCGGACGCGCTGCAGGCCGTCTTCCACTTGCGCTTCGGTGATGACAAACGGCGGCACCATGCGCAGCACATCGCCGGCCGTGCAGTTCAGCAGCAGGCCGTTTTGGTGCAGCGCTTGTTGGGCCATGCCTGCCGGTCGATCGAGTCGCAGGCCGAGCATCAGGCCGCGGCCGCGCACTTCGGTGATGACTGGCAGTTCGCGTTGCAGTTGTTGCAGTCCGGCTCGCAGTTGTTCGCCGCGAGCGGTGACGTTGTCCAGCAAGCCGTTGTCGATCTCGTCTAGGAAGACCGATGCGGCTCGGCAAGCCAGTGGCCCGCCGCCAAACGTTGAACCGTGATCGCCCGGTTCGAGCGCGTTCGCATAGGCCTCGTTGGCGAGGCATACCCCCATGGGCAGGCCGGCACCGATTGGCTTCGCGAGCGTCACGATGTCGGGCGTGACGTCGTGGTGTTGCGCCGCCAAGAACCTGCCGGTTCTGCCGCAGCCAGACTGGATTTCGTCATGCACCAGCACGGTGCCTGTTTCTGTGCACACGGCCCGCGCTGTTTGCAGGAACTCACGCGACAGTTCGCCGATGCCGCCCTCGCCTTGAATCGGTTCGAGAAACAGTGCCGCCGGCCGTTGCGAACGAATCGTCGCGGCAAGAGTCGCGGGGTCGTTGGGTGCGACCCACGTCACGTCGAGTAGCGGCGCGAACGGCGCGCGATACTGTTCGTTGTGAGTCAGCGACAGCGCGCCGAGTGAGCGACCGTGGAAGGCGTGTTCCAGCGCGACAAACGACGTGCGCTCCGGCGTGCCGGCGCGGTGCATCGCCTTGCGCGCGATCTTCATGGCGCACTCGACCGACTCCGTACCGGAGTTCGTGAAAAATGCCGCCGCCATGCCGGTGTGTTGGCAGAGTCTGGTCGCAACTGTCTCGGTGTATGGGTGCCGAAACAGGTTGCTGACGTGCATTAGCTTGCCAACCTGGTCCTGCAGTTCCGCGGTCATGCGGGCGTGGCCATGGCCGAGTGCGTTGACCGCGATGCCGGCCAGGAAGTCGAGATACTCGCGTCCGTCGCGATCGCGCACGATGGCGCCGTCGCCGTCGACGAACACCTCGTCGGCGCGCGCATAAGTCGGCATGACACCTGCTTCGATGTTGGGGTTGCCTTGCTTAATCATGCTGTAGCTTCTCCTGCGCTTGCTGCTGGGCCGGGGCGAAGAATCGGGTGCCGGCGCCGTCGCGCAGGCCCGCTAGCACGCAGTTGTCAGCGCCGGCTGAGGCGATCTTGACGATCGCATGAGGGCTTGCATGAGCGGCGCGCCGGGCCGATTCGAGTTTCGGTTGCATGCCGCCAGCAACAACTCCGGTACTGATCAGGCGGTCGCAATCGGTGTCGGTCAGCAATGGCATCATGCGTCCATCGGCATCGAGCACGCCGTCGACGTCGGTCAGAAACAGCAGAGCATCGCAGTCAAACTCGTGGCACAACGTGCCTGCGGCATGGTCGGCGTTGATGTTGAAGAACGGCTCGTCAGTGGCTTCGTTGCCAGCGGCCGATGTCCGTGGTGCAACGGTCGCGATCACCGGCACGTGGCCGCTCTTCAGTAGTGTTTCAACCAAGGTGCCGTCGACCTTGTCGATGCTGCCGACGTAGCCGAGGTTGACGCCCGTGCGCACTATCGGCTTCGCGCTAAAGGTCGCACCATCGGCTCCGGTGATGCCAACGGCCTTCACGGCGCACGTCGTCAGCGCGTGCACTAGCGTGCGATTGACGGAGCCACCGAGCACCATCAGAACAGCTTCGGCGGTCGCCTTGTCGGTGATTCGCAGGCCTTCGTGGTAGCGGTCCTGTAGCCCTAGCGCCTTGCCGACGGTGCGGATTTGGTTGCCGCCGCCGTGCACGATGAGCACCTCATGGCCGGCTTGTTGGGTCGCATGGATCGACTCGCAAAGCTGCCGGCGGGGGCCGGGTTGTTCGAGTTGCGCGCCGCCGATCTTGATCAAGATTCTCATTTCAGACCCTCTGCTTCGTGCAACCCTAGCATCACGTTCATGTTTTGAAGGGCTTGGCCGCTGGCGCCCTTCCCCAAGTTGTCGATCGCGCTGGTGATGACGACCAACGGGCCGCTGTCATGCACGGCGATGTGGCAGTCGTTGCTGTGCCGCACGTTCTGTAGCTCGGGCGAACCGTGCTCATAGACGCTCACGAACGGCTCTTGGCTGTATTGCTCCATCAGGCAGTTGCGCATCGCACGGGCGTTGCTGCCGGCTGCGGGTCTCACGTAGATCGTGCTCAGGATGCCTCGAAAGATTGGCAGCAAGTGCGGCGTGAACACAATCGGCTGGCCGAGTTCTTGCGCAATCTCGGGCGCATGGCGGTGGTTGCCGATGCCGTAGGCTAAGAAGTTCTCGTGAACGTTGCCGTAGTGGCTGCGCTCGCTCGGTTGCTTGCCGGCACCGCTGACGCCGCTCTTGCTGTCGGCAATCAGGGGTGCCGTCAGGTCGAGCAGACCGTGGCTGAGCAGCGGCAGCAACGGCAGCAAGATCGACGTTGGATAGCAGCCGGGGTTGGCGACCAGAGTCGCGTCCCGGATCTCGTCGCGGTGGTGCTCGGTCAAGCCGTAGACCGCGCGGTCGAGCAACTCGGGCGCGGCGTGAGCATCGCCGTAGGTGTCTTGGAACAGCTGCGGATCGCGCAGCCGGAAGTCGGCGGATAAGTCGACGACCGGTTTGCCGGCGGCAAGCGCCGCAACCACGAGCGCGCTCGCCTTGCCATGCGGCGTGCACAGGAACACGCCGTCAACTTCGCCGAACCGCTCCGGGTTGAGCGGCTCGATGAGGACCTGGCCTGCATGGTTCTGGCCCAGTTGGCTCTTGGCTTTGCTAACGGTCGCATCGCTGGGGTCGCGCGAACTCATCAGCAGCTTGGCCTCGAGATGGGGGTGCCTTGCCAACAGCTTCTGTAGCTCTTGGCCGGTGTAGCCGCTGGCGCCAACGATCGCGACGGACTTCACGGTGCGCTCCGTTGGTCGGGAGCGGGTTGCAGCTTGCGGGCGAGGGTCTTGGCTTTGCGTTCGTTGGCGCAGATGATTAGCACGGTGTCATCGCCAGCGATGGTGCCAATGACTTCAGGGAAGTCGCCGTTATCGATTGCGAGTCCGAGCGCTTGGGCGCCGCCGGGGGGCGTGCGCAGAACCAGTTGGTTGAGGGCCGGCGTCGCCGACAGCATCCATTGCTTGACGGTGTGCCACAGACTGTGGTGGTTGGCGGCCGGTTGCATCATTGTGCTCGGTTGCATCATCGTGCTGGGCAACTCATAGCCGTTGTGGCCTTTGACCACGCCGAGGTCGCGCAGGTCGCGCGACAGGGTCGCTTGGTTGACATCGATGCCAGCCTTCTCCAGGGCGTCGCTCAGCACTGCCTGGCTCTTGATCGAGTGCTTCTCGATCAGGCGAAGGATCTGTTGGCGACGCGCCGTGCGGGGATCGGTAGTCGTGGTTGGCTTGCTCATGCTGAATACATACTTATGCAGAGTTGAGCATAATTATGCATTTGCAGCGGCGAAGCAACCGCCAGTTCGCCAGAAATCTTAGTCGGTCACCGCATAGATCACCCGGCCACCCCATTCGTGCATCGCCAAACACGTGTCACGTAAGCCGTTCCAGTGGGGCACGAAGCTGGTCCAGCTGGCGAAGACTTTGCCTCGAAACGCCGTTGGAGCGGCGGTTGCCTCGATGCCAGCGGCCGCAAAACACTGCATCGAGCGCGGCATATGCCACGCCGTGGTGACCAGTAGGATCTTGGTGATGCCTTGGGCCTTGAGGATCTTGGCGCTGAAACGGGCGTTCTGGCGGGTGTCGGCAGAAGCCTCTTCGAGCCAGGTGACGTCTGCCTGGAACTCGTTCACGGCCGCTTGTTGCATCATGCGTGCGAGCGATGGGGTGTGACTCGCTGGCTTGCCGCCGCTGACCAGTAGCGGCAATCGATAGCGGCGCTGCAGGGTGATGCCGTAGCGCAGTCGTTGCAGCGTCATCGAGCCGATGACGGGGCCGCCATACTCGTTGCCGATGCGGTCGGCGCCGGCGCTCAGCACCACGATCGCTTGCACGTCGGGCTTCGCTGCGGTCGGGTCGAGGGCCGGGTAGCTCTGCAGCGAATGCAGCAGCATGCCGCCGACGCATGGTGTCGCCGCCAGCCAGAGCCAGAGCAGTGCGACTACTTGCAGGGTTCGGCCGAGCTTCTTGCGCCAGCGCAGCAGCGAGGTGCCAAGTAAGAACAGGGCCAGGACGGACGCTGGTGGCAGGACCAGCGTCTCAAACAAACGGCGGAGCATGCCGGCAGCATACGGCTGCCGGCGCTCGCGCCTTAGAGTTCAAGTTGCTGGAACTCAAGTCTCTGGGACCCAGTTGACTAGGGCCCAGTTGACTAGGACCCAGTTGACTAGGACCCAGCTGACGAGAACTCAGCTGACGAGAACTCAGGTGCTTGGCTACTTGCCGCCGCCGGGCGCGCCACCGGCGTGATCCGCACCATGCTTGCCATCATGGTCCGCGCCGTGCTCGCCATCCTTCTTGACCTTCTTCATGTTCGGCAGAACCTTCATCTCACCGGTCAGCGTGTGCGGGCCCCAGGCCAGTGTGAACGTGCCGGACATCGGATCCATCTTGTCGGCCGCCAGCGTCATCATCATCTTGGCGACGCTTTTCTTGGCGACGTTCTTGTTGAGCTTCAGCGGCGTCATGACGTCGGCCTTCCAGTTTTGCGGGCCGAACGGCATCGCGCCCTTCTTCATCGCCTTGGTCGCATCGAGCATCGCGAGCGAGAAGTTGCCTTGCTTGTCACAGTGCAGGCCAACCACGTAACTGCCGGCGGGCACCGCTGTGCCACCGATCGTAATCGGCACGCTGGTCATGAACGTCGTCCAGAGGTCCTTGCCGAGGCGGTTGGTTTTGCCCTTCAGCTTGGGGAGCATGTCCGTGTAATCGTCAAGCCACTCGGGCTGACCATGAGTCACGGTGATGCCTGCCTTCAGCTCCGCGCCGTATAGGATCACCGAACTGTTGGCGCGCATGCCGTTACCGCCGAAGACCTGAACCTTCTGGGCGGTGGCGGGAAGGGTGAGGCAGATGGCCGCGAGGGCGGCGGATAGAATGGGGAGGCGCATAATCGTGCTCGTTCGTAGGGGTGTGTGTGGGGCTCCGTGGAGTCTGCGCCGTACGGTACGGCGGGGTCGTCTCTACGCAAGTCGGAGCATTCCGAGCCAAGGATTCTCAAAGCCTCCTCCGCCGGGGCAAAAGAGTTCGGATCACAGTTTCCTGATCCAGCCCTGCTTGCCGAAGTTGGTTCCGTCGGCCCGCCGAGCTACCGTCATTCGCCACAAGTATGCATTCCAGCCTGTGCGGTCTCACCACACTCAAGGGCTAGCCAAGTCTTCCGATATGTCTGAATCTGAGAAACCATCTTCGCCACCCGCTCCCAAGGACCACGTTGAGGTCCTCAATTCCCAGGGGCAGCGGGTCAGCATTACGCGTGAGCAATACCTCGCGCAGGCACTGCCCGAGATGCTCAAGGCCAGCGACGCCGACCCGGAGCGCCTGACTCAGGTGATTATGCAGGCTGTGCGCGATGGCTTCGCTGACAACGTGATTGCGGCGGCCAACCGTTTGACGGTGCTCGACAAGAACAATATCGAACGCGCGTTGACGGTGCTGGCAGTGGTGCAGCGCGACTGTGGTGACCTCGACCTGGCCGAAGACACGCTCAAGGAACTGCAGCAACGTAAGCCCGATTCGGCGGCTTCCTATGTCGGACTCGGCATGCTGCAAGAGCGACAAGGCAACCTGGAGAAGTGCGAAGAGTTGCTGTGGCAAGCACTGCAGATCGACTGCAACAATGCGGATGCCGTGCACGGCTATCTGCAGACGCGTCACAGCAGTGTCGGCGACGATGGATACCCGGCGGAGATTGAGAAGGTCATGGCGTTGCCTGGCGCATGGCGCGCCCACATGTGGATGGCGCGGTTGCACCTGAGCAAGGACAACGCGGATGGCGCCGCGGTGATCTATCGCGACAAGCTGTCCGGCGATGCTGTCGAGAGTGACGCGTTGCTGATGGCCGTTGCCGATATGGTCCAGAACGGCAAGCACGACCTAGTCGAAGAGCTGATCGTGCCGAAGTTCGAGCCGGGCAAGCACCACCCACACATCGGCATGGCGATCCTGCAGCACTACCACATGCAGGAAAAGAACGAGGTCGGCGAACAGCTCCTGCATCAAATGTACGTGCACTACGGCCACATGATTGGCGCCGAGCTGCAGCAGTTCTCGGGCGAATTCGATCGCATGCGCTTGAACAAGTTGCCGAAGATGCCGGAACTGCCGCCCAACCCGAAGGTCAACTTGATGCGGCTCGATCGCCCGTCCTGGTATGCGGGCCTCGATGATCCGGCTTGGTTGTTGCCCGCCAAGGGCGAAGGCCACAAGCACATCATGGTGTTCGCGCTGGCGATCGATGGCCAGCCGAAGCTTGAGCCAGCCCAGGAAGAAGAAGTCGGCCGCGCCACGCGCAGCTTGCCGTTGTGGTTCGCCGAGCAGATCTGGTTGTCGACGCCGCACCGCGCGACGGCTGCCTTGGCGATGGCCGAAAACGGTGGTTGGGCGGTCTTGGGACGCCCGTGGCCTGAAGAGCAACTGACGTCGCAGCTGCCCGACAGCGAGCGCGCCAACACCGTTCTGGTCACCGGTCAGTTGCGGATTGACGGCGAGCGCCGCCGCATCGACCTGTGGGCCTACGACTGCGCCACCAAGCAGCGCCTCGGTCACGCGGCGGCCGAAGGAGCCCACGCGGAGCACGGCCAGATGCTGCTGCAGTTGATGGCGGAACTGTGGCCATTGATCGGCGGCCCCGCGGGTCACAAGCCACAGATCGGCGATCCGAACTTCTGGCATCGCTACGCGGACGGCATGGGCCAGCACGCGGCGTTGGTGATCACACAAACCGGCGGCCTGCCGCGCGACCGCCTCTATGGCGAGCGCTTCATCACGCAGTGGCTGCAGAATGCGGCGCTAGCCGAAACGCGTTGGCAGCCGGGCTTCTGGTTGCTCGGTTCGGCGATGTGCGTCTTGCAGCAGCTCGGCTCGAACGTGCCGGCCGAACACGCGCGCCTGATCTCCGAAGTGTTCCGTCAGTCGCCAGCCGATTCGGCCTTCGTGCGACTGTGCGCTAAGATCCTGCCGGCGTGTGGCCTGTTGCCGCTGTGGCAGGGTCGCCGCGACGAGATCATGGCCGCCGCCGCCCAGGACGCGAACCTGACGGCTTGGTTGCAGCGCGTGGAGAGCAGTGCTCAGGCGAAGCCTGCTCAGTAGATAAGAGTCAGAGTAGAGGCCAGCCAGAATGGTCGGCCCACTCGAGCGCACCCCGAGCCGCTACTTTCCTCTCGGTAGCTGGCCCATGCCGCCGCCGAACTGGATCTCTTCGAAGCCAGCGGCGCGGCAAACATCGGCCGTGCGCGCGATGTCGTCGTAGCACGTGCCGGGAAATCCTTCGACGACGCACGCCATCACCTTGCGTCCGCCGGTTTCCAGATCAGGGATCATCAGGCTCGGGTCGGTCGCAATGCGGGCCAGCTGTTGCTTCGCTTGCGCCAAGGTTTGGCACGGGTGCGCGCCGACTTCGAAGCGCACCGTGTGGCCTGTGAGTTGGTAGCGTGCGGCGCGCTCGGTGTTGGGATCGATGGTCTCCCCGTTCGGGTAAAACTTGGTGCCCGGCTCGTCCAGTAGCACCTTCACCGACAGTTGTTCGACGAGCTCTACGACTTGGTTGATGCTGCCCTTGTCCGTCGGCAACCACGCGTCGAGTTTCGCTTCGAGCACTTTAAAGTCGATGCAGATGAAGAACACGATGAGCAAGAAGACGACGTCGATCATCGGCGTCATGTCGGTCTTGTACTCACCGTCCGGCTGTTCGAGTTGTGTCATGGGTTGTGATAACCCGAACGCACAACGCCCACGAACGGATCAGTTCGCGGGCGTGTTTTTTTGGCCACGTCTCAATCGAGGCACGCCTCGCAGCTGCCTACTTTGGCGGCGTCGCGCCACACAGGGCCGCGAGCATCGCGACCACCGGGCGGGCACTCGGGGTCCCGTGTTGCCAATCGCCACCTTCGCAGCCGCTGCCGCCAATGTCGATGTGCGTAAACGGTAGCGGTGCCGCGCTGTCATTGCCGTGGTTCTCGAGGCCGGCGGCGAGCACCAGGAACGCCGCCGGGAACTGGTGGCCGCGCGCCGTCGCCGAACTCGCTGCGTTGTTGCACTGCAGCACATCGTCGGCCTTGGTCTTGCCAGCAACGAAGGCGTAGTCTTCTCTGCGAAGGCGCGATACTTCGAACGGGTCGCCGAGCAGGTCGCCAGCGGCGCTGAGCGATGCCGAGGTGCCAGCGCTGCGCGCCGGGCCGTTGTCGAGCGAGATGTTGTAGTCCCCAACGGCACGGCCGGCGTGGCCGGTCAGCGTCGCAATCGTGAACAGTTCTGGACCGACGGTCTTCTTGGCGGTGACGCGCAGGTTGGAGATCAGGTCGGCAAGCACCAGGCGACCTTCTGCATCGGTGTTGCCGATGCGCACGCGGCAACCGGCATGGCTCTTGATGATCTCGTCGGCAACGAACGCGTCGCTACCAATGCTGTTGCGCACGCAACCGAGTTCGGCAATCAGGTGCACGCCCTTGAGGCCAAGCTTCGCCGCCGCGAGCACGATGCCTGCGGCGGCCGCGGCGCCGCCCTTATCGCGGCTCATGCCGGCCATGTGGCCGTCGACCTTCAGGTCCGCGCCACCGGTGTCGTAGGTCACGCCCTTGCCGGCCAGCAGGATGGTGCGGTGGATCTTGCCCGCCGGCTTGTATTCCATGCGCACGACACATGGACGGTGGCGCGCGACGGCCATCGACGAACGCGCGACCGCCATCATCAGCGGGTAGCCCTCCTCAAGCTTGACCTTGTCCTTGTTGATCGCGACCTTGATGGCGGTTCCCTTGCACGCGGCCTGCACGTAGGCGGCGAACTTCAGAGGCGCCATGCGCTCGGGGTTGGTGCCGCATAGGTCGCGTGCTAGCCGCATGCCATCTTCGACGGCGGCGACCCATTTGGCGGAACTTGCTGAGAACGAACCGTCGAGCGCACTGACGCCAATCTTGGTGATCGGCTCGACGTTCTTCTGGCCGAGATCTTCGCGCGCTTCCAGTGGTTGCCACAAGCCGCCACAGGCGCCGAGTGCGGCGATGGTTGCTGCGTGGCCGTATTGGTTCTGCTTGGACTTGGGAGGAGCTTGCAGCACCAGCAGCACGCTCTTCGCGCCGGCGTCGCGAGCGCGCTTGATGCCGCGGCTAGCTGCCTCGGCGTAGCGGCGCACGTCGTCGTAGTCGCGGCTGACGGGGCCGGTGGGGGCGACCACGAGACGGCCGCCGGCGAGGCTGCTGTCGGCGACCAGGTTGACCGCGACCGAGGCGCTGGCGTCGACGCTGGCCAGTGACTTCAACGCGTTCTCGAGTGGCTTGACCTTGGCCTTGATCGGGTCATGGCCAACGAGCACTACGGCGTCGTAGCCAGAGCGGGCGAGAACTGCAGTTTCGGGGGACGTCTCAGCAAGGATGCGCATCCGCACATCGTGCAGTCCGATGCGACCGCGGGCAACTCTATGGGCGCACGAACTGTCGATGGCTTCTCTAGACTTCGGTCGGCAGCGTCGACGTGCGGCGAGCCGTCCACGAACCCTGCCCGATCCCTAAATCGACCAAGCCCTCCGAGCTTGCCAGCCTGCGTACTGTACCCGGTTCAAACCACAGGCCGCGCTTGCGCGC
>JBNMNW010000030.1:0-33243 GCA_051278165.1 Planctomycetota bacterium
TGAGGCGCGGCTAGTAGTCGCGGAACACGGGCTCTAGCGACGGCGGCGGGCCGAGCCGCTTGATGATCTGCGCTAGCCGTTGAGTGAGGACGGCGTCCTTGTCTGCCGCGGCGCGGCAATAGTCGTTGATTGCGTATTCTGTCGGCGTCGGTGTTGGCATCGCGTAGACGGCGAGTGAAAACCAGGGCCGTGCGGCAGCCGGGCCTTCGGCTAGTAGCACTTGTTCGCCGCGTTCCCACGCAGCTGGAATGAGTCGCTCTTCAATCGTGGCCCAGTCCCGCGATTCGGGCGCCAACTCCAACCCTGCTGCCAACTCTTCGTCGATGTGGGCTAGAGCAATTTGCCATCGCGATGGCCGCACATCGATCTCCAACATGGCTTGCTGCGCGCCAACGAGGTCACCCGAATAGAATCGCGACAGCACTCGTTCATACTGCCAATCGGCTTGCCAGAACCAGCCGCCAAAGCCAATGGCACCGAGCAGGACCAAGGCAATCACGCGGCGCAGGCGGCGTGTCTTCCGATCAAACTGCTCGCGGAAAGCCGGCTCGTTCTCGTAGCGACGCATCACCGTGAGTCGCAATTGTTCGTCTGGATGCAGGCTGAACAAGCGCCCACGCAGCGATTGCGACTGAGGCGCCACCATGCTCGAAACCGTGCGTAGGGCCGTGCTGCAAGGTTCTGCGCCGAGATCATTGACCGACGACACATCTGCTTCGTGCTCAAACCGACGCGCTAGTGTGCGCAGCGAGAACCACAAGATCAGCATGATGACTAGCATCCCGGCGGCCTGCAACGTGACGTCGATCTCTTCGACATCCAGCAGCCGCAACGGCGACAGCAGCATCAACGGCACGACGACCGCCAACAGCATCAACAACCCGGGATGGCCCATGCGTGCGTGGCCGACCTCGTGCGCCAACACGCCGGTGAGCGAACGGCTGTCCAGCGTCGATAGCAAACCATCCGTGAGGCAGAGCAGCCGGCCGACTGGCAATGGGCCGACCATCATCGCATTCATCGAACGCATGCCGGTTGGCAACATGAACACGCGCTGCGGTGAAAAGCCAAGTAGCTGAGCCGTCGCGCGCAGCGTTGTGCCAATCGGTTCCGGCATCACTTTGCTGACACCAAAAGCGATCCGAAACCAGAACGGCAAGACGACAGCAGCGAGCAGTAGGAACGCCACGGTCGCGATCGTCAAGCCGGATGAAGTCACCAACACGAGCACGTAGGTCGGTCGATGCAATTGCAGCACATCCAAACAACCGCCGAGCAACACGGCCGGCAAGAACGCCAAAATCGGCCAGCCAAGCCGCAATCGGAACGCAGGCCAGATGTCGCCCCAACTTGGCAACAGTGACGGCGAAACGGGGTGAACTTCGCGCGCGTCGTAACGCGCCTCTAGCAGCCCTTCCGCCATCGTCGCCATTGCCGAACGTGGCAACTCAGCGAGATACAACGGTGCCAGCGCAAGCAGAACGCGCAGCGTGTGACTGCTCGGCGCGAGCCTATCGATGCAATCGTTGTAGGCACCGAACACGAACAATCCGTGCAGTGCGAGTGGCGTAGCGAGCGCCGACAAACGCAGCAGCGCGCGCGGCGGGATCGGCGGGATCCGCGTTGAAACCAACGAAGAGACCGCAAATCGACGCGATAACGACGCAAGCAGTAGCGGCGCCAATAACAACGACGCGGCCCAAAGAACGCCGACGACTGTGCTCTCTCCGGGCAGGGCTCCACCCATCTCGCGATGAGCGACAATCACCATCAGCCCAAGTAGGAACGAGATCGGCAGTACCAACTACTAGCGCCCGTCCTTCTGCGGCTTGTCTAATTTGTCGTCGCCATACGCAAGCTTGACTAGCGCTGCGAAGCGCTTGTCACTGCGTAGCAACTCGATTTCAGGGTCCTTCTCGAACAGGATGCGTTTGAGTCGTAGCGAACGGTCGAGGTCGGGGGATGCGTGCATGCGAGCACAGCGTTCGAGTGCTTCGATGCCTCGATCCACGTTGCCGGCCAATGCGTGCACACAGGCCGCGGCATACCAGGCGATCGGTCGCAGTTCGACGTTGGCGCCCTTCGCCAGAGCTTGTGCCGTTCGGTGAGCACTTACCGCGTTCTTGTAGTCGCGCAACAGGTTGTAGTAGTCGGCCAACACGAGCGTCGCGCCTACGCGGTCCTCGCCGTCACCTTCCATCGTCGCTTCGCGCAAACGCTTGATCACGGCATTGGCATGCTCGGGTCGGTCCCATTGCGCCATCATCGCGGCGAGCGCATGACGCAAGCCCTCGGGCTCTCGCTCATTCTTGATCAACTCTACGATGCCATCTACGCATGCGATCGCCGGCAAGCGCTGTTGGATGTCTCGCAGAGCTGGCACCAATCGCACCCGAAACGTGAACGGGTACCAATCCGGCGTCTCAAGCAGTAACTGGAACAAGAAGTAACTGGCGAATGGCTGCAGCGCCAACAGGTCGTTGTATTGGCCAACGAACACCATCTCGGCCTTGGCAGTTCGCCGCAGAAACTCGAGTGTCGTTTGCGTGCACAGCGTTCGAAGGCCTTTCGAACGCGACGTGTTGGGTGCCTTGTCGATCGCCGGCAGTTGTTTGCCAAGCCAGGCGAGACCAACCTTTGAGTCATCCAAAACCGTGACCACGGTCTCAGCCATCATGTCTTCGGAGGTCTGATCGGTCGCCAGCCACTTCTCGGCTGCTTGCTCGATCTTGGCCAGTTGTTCGGCCTTCTGTTTCTCCGGATCTTGAGCCGCCGGATCTTGAACGTTCTGTGCCCGCTCGACCGCCTCCACAACTGGTTGCTCGGCTTGAGCAAACAGCTGAGTTTGAACCACGACCAACGAGGCCAGACCTAAAACAGCGTGTCGCGTGTTGCTAAGGAGCCCAAACATGTTCCTTGCTTGTAGCCCTCGATTACTTCGGACAACAGCCCCTCCCTCAACAGGTTCGGTCAGGACCCCGTGGCGATTGGCGCCACGGCCCGGAGCCACCGCGCCATGTGCGGATCCTCAACAGCTAAACCAGCAAGCGCCGGAACGGTCTCTACGCCGATTCCGGTATCCACCAAATCAGCGGCGATCGCCGCGGCGAACTCTGCAAGTGCTGCAAGGCTCACGCGGCAGGTGACGGACAACGCCTCGGTGCTGTCAGGAGCAGCCACGAACAGGAGCCGCCCGGCTTTGCGACGGCGCATGGCCGACAGGACTGCGCGGCACAACGTCGCGTTGGTGTTCAAGTTGGCAGCTAGCAACTCGTCAGAATCGCCGGCAGGCTCCCGCCCAGCGACTCGTTCTCGCAACAACTGCGAAGCACCAGCGAAGTGTGTGATGACACCAAGCGCATCCTTGGCGCCCTTGACGAAGCCGGCCGCAGCTTGGGCATCGCCCGCGGTGACCACACCGACCAACAAATGACTGCCAACATCGGCGCCAAGCGATTCGCGCAGTTTGTCGACCTGCCACGCGCGCGAAACCGCGGCAGCTACTTTGCCGCCGGCGGCGAGCACCGCGCTTGCGATGCGTTGGCCAGCCGGGTCAGCGGCGCCCGCCAACAACAAGACTGAGGACGAGTGCGTCATCTACGAATCAATCGTTAGAACGAGACCTTGACGACCTTGCGCTCTTCTTCGGATTCGACCTCGAAGAACTCGCCCAGCTTAAAGCTGAACATGCCGGCAACTATGTTGGCCGGGAACTGCTCGATGCCATTGTTCATCTTCATGACGGCATCGTTGTAGTGCTGACGAGAGAAGCCAATCCGGTTCTCGGTAGACGACAGCTCTTCTTGCAGCGACATCATGTTCTGGTTGGCCTTGAGATCCGGGTAACTCTCGGACACGGCAAACAATCGACCGAGCGATTGCGTCAACACGCCGTCGGCCTTCATCAGTTCGCCGATGTCGCCAGCGTTCTGTAGGTCGACCGCTTGTTGGCGCGCCTTGATGACGGCTTCCAGCGTCTCGGACTCATGCTTCATGTAGCCCTTGACCGTCTCGACCAAGTTTGGGATCAGGTCGTATCGGCGCTTCAATTGCACGTCGATCTGGCTCCACGAGTTCTTGGCCTCGTTGCGACGGCTCACGAGCCCGTTGTAGCAGCCAACGATCATCATGATGACGACCAGGACGATGACGAGCGGGATGATCCAGACTAGATGTTCCATGGCGATTTCTTGATGTGGTTAGGGAAGACGCAGTGCCCCAGCAAGGTGCACGAATTGTACGGCCTATCGTAGCAACTCGATCTCGCCGGAAAATACGCTACGCGCCGGCCCTTCGATCGCAAGGGAAGGTCCATCCCCGATCACCAACAGCGTGCCACCGCGGAGGTCGACGTGCGCAACTCGGCCACGAATATTGCCGAGATGCCGTGCGGCCAGAGCCGCAACGGCCGCTCCCGTGCCGCATGCCAGGGTTTCGCCGCTGCCACGCTCAAAGGTGCGCTGCTTGATGCGATCGCCGCCAAGCACCTGCACAAACTCCACGTTGACGCCGTCCGGAAAGGAGTCGAGGCTCTGCATCGCGGCTCCGACTCGCTCGACATCGACCGTCTCGACATCGTCAACGAACGTCACCGCGTGTGGATTGCCGGCATCGCCGCAGATGAAGTCGTAGCGTCCACCGGCCACTTCTATTGAACGTGGCGGCATGCAAGTCACCTCGCCCATCTGGGTCATGACGTCGCCGCTGCCATCGCCGAGCCCCATCAATTCCACCTCGCGCGGACCGGAATCCGTCATGATGACCAGAGACGTGCCGCTCGTATGGCCCTGCACTTCGGCGAAGCGCGCCAGGCAACGAAGGCCATTCCCGCACATCGCGCCGCGTGAGCCGTCCGCGTTCCACATCAGCATACGCAACGTGTCGTCGTCGTCGCGAGCCAGCACGATCAAGCCATCGGCGCCGATTCCAAAGTGGCGGTCGGCCCAACGCTTCGCCAAGTCACCAGCGCGGTCGATCGGCAACGGCTGGGTGATGGCATTGACGAAGATGTAGTCGTTGCCGCATCCCTCCATCTTGGTGAACGCAATGCTCACCGGCTTCGTGCGTTCGAGTGCTCGTTGCCCGAACGACTTGTCCATGCTTACGTGCGCACCGTCAACGTGCGGGAGGTCATGGTCAACGGCAACAACAGCGGCTGCAGCAAAAAGTCCCACATGCTGTACTTGCTTTCGATTTCGTAGCTGGTGACGCCGTCGGCCATGCGTTGGGCGCTGATCTCATTGGCGGAGAAGAACCCAAACAGGATGTAGTACTGCCGCACCGTTTGCGTGCCGGTTCCGGTCGCACCAAGGCCGACCGAGTGACGATGACTGACGCAACTGCCAGCTAACAACAGGATCGAGATGGCAGCGAGGCGCAGGCGTGAAGTCATCGACATTGGGGTATGCACGCGTCGTCTTTTACACCTAACGCTGCTCACCGTCTTGCTCAAGGCGGCCTAGGTCCTCGCGTTCTTCGAAATCATTCTCGGCCGCAAGCCGCAAAAGCTGCTCCTGCCGCGCGGCTGCCTCGAGCGCTCGCGCCTTATCAGACCGAGCGCGCGCAGCCAAGTGTCGTGCAGCACGCTGTTCGGCACTCAAACGACGAATCAACGCCAATACGAGCACCGGCAGGACCAGGATCATCAGCAAGCTAAACCAGCTGCTGAACAGCACGCGCCATGGTGCGCCCGACCCATAAAGCACGTAGTTCTGCCACGCAGTTTCTAGCTGCAGCGAGTCCTTACCCGTCTGGCCGACCAGCGCCTGTCCAAACGACGTCATGTCATCGGTGTAGCGCGCCACGCGCAGCAGCAATGACATGCCATACTCGCGCGACAACCACGCGACGTACGAATAGCTCAGCGCGTAGGCCGTTCGCAGGTTGGTCGTCTGGGTCGGGAAGTGCTTCGCCAGGGTGTCAAGCCGCGGCAAACTGCCGGCACCAACTCGCCACACCAAATCGTCTTCGCGCGCATTCAGATAGGTGTCGCCAGCAAGCAGTTGGGCGAGCCCCTCGTGAAACCAGCGCGGCATGCGGTTGCCGTGCTTCCCGGCGTATTGATCAAGCAGCTCATGCACCAACTCGTGGCGAACCACCCCTCGCGGACGCGAACCGGTGCGCCCCATCTGGCCCCAGATCAGATGGATCTGATGCCGCCCGAGAATCGCAAACCCAGGCGCGTCTTCATGAACGCCAGCGACCAGGGGCGCTGGCATGTCCTCGCGCGAAGCGTGCACGTGAACGAAGAACCGTTCGATCTTCTTGCCACCAAAGACCTCCTGTAACTGCACCAGCTCGGTGGCCACGATCTGGCGCACAAGCTCGACCGCTTCAGGAGATATATCTCCAGATCCAGCTACGACTTCCGCCACATGCAGCTGAGGTGCTTTCGACGCAGAAGAACCGCCACAGCCCGCCAGGGCAAGGGCGAGAATCCACATCAACAGCGATATCCGGGGCAGGAACAAGAGTTACGCGCGTCATAGTCTCTGCAACTCTCTTAGAGAAGACCCGAGACCCGCTAGCTGGAGATCCCCGTGAAAGCGTCACTGCTGTTTTTGTCGCTGCCGATTGCCGCAGCCCTTGCCTTTGCCCCGATTCAGTCGATCCAAGATCCGAAGCCGGTCGACCCAAACAAGCCAGCGGAGTTGACTTCGATCATTTCGCTGGCGACCCTCCAGGTCATAGACCTGCAGGGCGTAACCACCAATATCTCGGCGCGCACCGTCGTCGAGATCCGCATGTTTGACGGCATGAACGATCACATTCGCGTCGAGCTGCTCTACGAGAACGGCGACTACTCGCTGATCGATGCCCAGGCGATCCACATGCTGCGCAATGGTGGCGACAGCCGTGACGTGAAGCTGATCCGTACGGGAGCGATGCACATGCGATTCCCTCGCCTGCCGTAGCCAAAAAGGCCGATGGCAAGGCGCTCACGCACTTGGTGATTTCACTTGGCGCGCTGAGCTGCCGATAAGCAACGTGCAAAGATCGAGTCGGCATGCAATCGCATGACCCGCACTCAGCAAACGCACGAAACCGCATCTTCAAGCCCGGCCACCGATCCGCTTGCAGCACCCGTCGCAAATGTGCTGCCGGAGCACGTGCTGCTGCGTCTATTGCACGAACGCTGCATGGGTGCCGGCGATACCGAGCCAGACATTGAACTGGCGCTACAGATCGCATCCGCCATTGCCGCCAGCCAGTCGCTGAATGAGCCGATTCAGGAATGCGCCGCAATAGAAGGTAGTGAGAGCCCACTGGATGACGATGACTCGCATGAGGCCCCAGACGAGCATCTCGATCTGGCGGACCTCGCGAACGAACTGGACACCCCCAGTGACACCGATCCGAATGCACAGCCGACCGAACGCAGTGAGGACGAGATGTTGATCAACCAGTTCGATGTCGACGCTGCAGACGATGCCGTTCTAAAGGAACCAGTGCTGGAATCCGTTCAGCCAGAGCCCGACGCGAATGCTGCTGTCGGGCTGACAACGACTGACGTCTCAGAGCCCGCACTCGAAGAAACTGACGAGCAGACGCTGGGTACCATGGTGGGCGAAGCCGCCTTGGAGTCGGCCGATTTGCCGAGCGAGGAGCACGCAATCGAAACGGTCGACAAGCCAGCGCTGCCAAGGGATGCCGCCGACGGCGACCGGCAGTTTGAAGAAGCGGAACTTGGTGCCTTGATGGCCGATTTGGGTGGCTCTGGTTCCGAGCAGGGTGCCGACGAAGAGCAACAGGTGCTGAAGGAAGTCTTTGGTGACCCCGACGAAGGCTCCGCACGGATCGAACCGACGATTGACGAAGAACCGCCAGTCGAGCCAGGGCCTGTCGAGCTCAGCGATGCCGAGCAAACGACAGATGATGTTGTCGGAACGGCCGCCGAAGCTGAACCCGATGCAGTTCTCGAGGTCGCTGCCGACGCTGAACCCGAAGCGGTTATCGAGGTCGCTGCCGACGCTAAGCCCGATGCGGTTCTCGAGGTCGCTGCCGACGCTGACCCCGATGCAGTTCTCGAGGTCGCCGCCGAAGCTGAACCCGATGCAGTTCTCGAGGTCGCTGCCGACTCTGAGCCCGATGCGGTTCTCGAGCTCGCTGCCGACGCCGAGCCCGATGCGGTTATCGAGGTCGCTGCCGACGCTGAACCCGATGCGGTTATCGAGGTCGCTGCCGACGCCGAAACAGCCCCCTCGCTTGGAGCGGCCTCAGCCGAAGAACCGACTTCCGCACAGGCGCTCGACTTCGGTGCAAAGCCAGCCGCGGAGTCACCACCTGAAGTAACCGTCGAGCCGGCAGCATCGACTCTTGCCGAACCCACGGCGGCGACTCCGGCTGCAGGCACGACACCGAACTCAACTTCACCGACGGACGAAGAGTTCGTGCTCACCAACAACTCCATCGACAAGGTCCAAGACTTCCTTGGCGACCTGAAGAGTGCGTTGGTTGAGATGGCGCATCGACCGCAACAAGCGGTTGATGTCGAACCGCTAGTCGAAGCGCTGCAAGCAGGCTTTGAGCGATCCGCGGAACAAGCCGCTCAGACCAGCACGGCGGTCGCATCGCTCAGTGAGCACATGAGCCAGTTTGGCCGCAACATCGAAGGCGGGGTCGCGAAATCGATTGACACAATCCAGCGCAACCAAGTCACCGAACAGGCATCCATCAATGCCTCAGAGCCAAGCTTTGTCGGCGAGCAAGCCAAGAATCAGGCAGTCGTGCTCGGAGCCATTTCACTAGTCGTGCTCGGCTGGTCGGTTCTGTTCTGGATCAAGACCGGCTCCCCACGCCTCGCTCTCGGCACGCTAATCGGCGCCAATGCGATCGCTTGCTGCCTGCTGCTATCGCGTCGCGGTCGCAACTGAGCCTCGACCAAGCAAGCAGCCGTTACTTGCCCGCAGGCGTCAACAGGTTGACGAGGATGCGAACCGACCCCGCGTGAAGAGTCTTGAGTTGGCGCCACAGAGCCAGCGCGCAATAGACATATTCGCCATCACCAGTTCGCGCATACAGCAACGCACCTTGTTCGCGATCTTGACCAGGATCACCGAACTCGAGAATCTGGTCGTATTCGTCTGAGTAGACGGCCGGCAAGTAGAGCGCGCGTTCTTGCACCCAACCGTCCCAATCACTCAGGCGAATCACGTTGGGATGCGTCATCAAGACATGGTCCGGCAAGAGCACGGTGACCGGCGCATCTTCACGCGTCACGCGGTTCTTGCTGACCTGGAACGGCTCGAATGGCGCGCCACGGAACGCTTCGCCCTCCGGGTGAAACTCGACGTTCTTCTGGTAGAAGATGACCAACCGGTGCCCCTCACCCCTGGCGAACGCAAGCAAGCGGCTGAACGCGTTGCGCGCAGCCGCTCGATCGCGCAGCGCGCGGATATCGACAACGATCGTGTCGAAGACACTGAGGTCTGCCGCGGCAATGTCGGCATCGGTCAATTCGGACCATGACAAGCCGAGCCCGCCGACGCCGAGCAAACTGGCCAGCGTATTATCGCGGCTTCGCAGCACGCCAACGCGCAGCGACGACGGAACCTTGACGTCGATGTTGTGCACGGGCAGAGCAACCGCCGTGTCGCCAAAACGGATGCGCAGCACATCGACGCCAACGCTTCGGTCCAGCGGTGCGCCGACTTCGAAACTGAACAAGTCCGTTCGTTGATCGCGCAGCGAAACCTTGTGGCGATCCTTGGCTATGGCGTAGTTGGCGGTTCCCCGAATCTCCAACTCGCCTTCGATCGGAAATGGCGAGTTGCGCTTCACGAGAACGCTGAACTGCACGCTCTGCCTCGCATGTGGCAACAGCAGCATGCGCGGCGTCACGGTCAACTCGACTGGCGGCCGCTGTTCCACGGGCACCGTGACCTCGACGGGTATCTCGATGCCTGCCAGAGTCACCCAGAACCGAATGGCCACCGGGGGCACAAAGCGATCCGCCTTAAAGCGGTGGGCCATAGGATCGCGATGGCGCTTCTTGCTGGCCGCCACGCGAATCGTCGCTTCGGCCAGTGAGCTGCTCGCCGGCGCGGCGGACTTACCAAGATCAGTCAGCGTGACGACCGCACCATTGAGACCTTCGGCCCGCAGCAACGGCAACTCTCCGCGCCCAGTCAGCAGCCGCACGGCGCACAAGAAGTCTTCGCCCTCGATGGCGACGGCACCGGGCGGCACAGTAACTTCGATCTGCACGCGGGCGAGCGCTAGCACCAGTTGCTCGATTGCCGCGATGCGTCGCCCTAAACGCACGAGCACATCTCGATTCGGTGGCGAGATGGCAGCACGGCTCGCGCGCAGGTCGCGTAGCTCAACGAGAACCTCAAGAAGCCTGGTGATCGGCGGCTCGGGCGCATGCAGCAAGTCCGGCAGCTCGGTGCGGAAGAACGCCTCCAAGCTGGCTGCACGTTCGGGCGCGCCAGGCCAGCGGTCCGCATCGAGAATCGAGGGCAGCGAGAAAGGGCGTGTCCCGGTCGCATCCACGTTGGTTGGCTTCTGCGGTTCAAACACCAACACTGGTGCGAACACAGCGTCTAGCTGCGCCGGCAAGCCGGGGCTCACGTGGGTGCCGCGCAGGATATCGTACGCCGTGCGCCGAAGCGCAGCACCACGATCCGGATCAAGCTTGTCAGCATCAATCTTGACGGCACCGGCAGACACGGTGCTACCGCCGCCTAACAAGAACACCGGAATCTCGTGTGGCGCCCCAACAACTTCGAAGGCGGGGTCGGCGGCCAATTCGATCGCCTCCGGCAACAAGTCGACGATGGCAAGGTCATGCCCATGGCCTTCTTCGCCATGGTGCGTGGTCAGCACCGCGTCGGGACGGATCTCGCGCAGCAGGCGAACCATGTCGCGCAAGCTGCCCTTTCGCCCCCAGTCCGCGTAGGTCTCGGCAGCCGATCGGCAGTAGCCGGCGTCCTCACGATTCAGATACCAAACCGTCGCCCCTGCCAACGCGCAGCCAGCCTCGGTCTCGAGCGTTCGAATGCGTTCGAGTGCGTCGCCGGTTTCGGGGCCGAGACTGTTCTGGCCACCGCCACCTCGAGTCGTCAGCAAGACCGCAACTCGGTAGCCCGCGGCCAGCCGAAGCCAGACCGTCGGTAACAGGTAGCGGTCATCGGGGTGCGATGCGACCAACAGCACCAGCGAGTCGGCGGCGCAATCGCGAGTCGCCTGGCGAACGGTCAGGATGCCAGCCGGCGTCCTACCGCAGGTGTCATGCCATCGCTGTGCTGTGAGGGCGGATGCAAGGCAAAGCAACGCGGCGAGGCTGCGCATGACTGTTTGGAACTCAGACTCCCATCGATAGGCGGTTAGCCAAGACTTCGGGCAGACCCGCTTCGCGGATCTTCGCTTGCACGGACGCGATGTCGTAGCTGACGCGACGAATACTGGCGATCTCGAGGTCCGTGTCGACAAGGCCATATGCAGCGCGAGGATCTTCGTCGCGCGGTTGGCCAACGCTGCCGACGTTCATCAAGACACGCTCAAAGCCGCGATAGGAGATCTCGGATTCGGAATGCGGCACGACATGGATGTCGCGCGGATTTTCATCTCGGCGCAGGTAGATCGCAGGCACATGCGAGTGACCAACGAAGCAAAGTCGCGTCTCCTGATGTTCGAGTGACTCGAGCGCTTCGACAACACTGACCACGTAGCCGAACTGTTCCGGCATGTGCAGCGTGCCATGCACGACCGTGAACTCCGGTTGCTTGACCACCAGCTCGAGCCCTTGCAGGAACTCGTAGTCGGTTGGGCTCAGCTGCGGCGCCGTCCAATGAATGGCGGCCCGCGCGAAGTTGTTGAAGTACGAGGTGTCGAGACGCCCAAGCACCGCGGCGTCGTGATTTCCGAGGCATGTGATGCAGCCGAGTTCGCGAACGATATCGATGCATGCCGACGGTTCTGGACCGTAGCCAACGATGTCGCCCACCTGCACCCATACGTCCACGTTCTCTCGCTTGAGCACATCGACGACCGCGGTCAGCGCCTCCAAGTTGGAGTGGATATCTCCAAGGATCCCTATCTTCATTATTCGAAAGGACTTAGCTGTTTATGAGTCGATCGGATGCCCAACATGCAGCGCCAACGATTGCCAATGCACTCGCTGTAAGTACGTAGACATCCGGTGACGTGCGCAAAGCGACTGCCAGCATGCTACCCATCAAACCCGCTGTGAGCACCAGGATCATGTGAACCGTACGACAGGTTAGCCCTCCATTCAATTTACGGGCAAGAGTAAGTGAGAGCGGAGCCCACGCCAAGAAGAATGAGCCAGCGCCAGCCGCGCGAACACTAAACGGAGTGGCCACCTGACTTTGGTCTGCGATGTAGCCGCCAACGGCCTGCAAGATCGCCATCGCGCCAACTAGGCTGAGATTGGCGGTAGCAGCATAACGGCGCGGCGATCGGCGCTCCGCCAACAGCAAGATCAACAGCACAACTAGGCCTCCAGTCGCGGCGGCATCATCCACGAGGTAGATGCCATAGCCGCGGAACATCAATGGTTCCTGAAACGCAGCTATGACCAGCCATCCTGCGACCAGCAGCCACGGAACCCAGCCAGCAGACCGGACTCTGGCCAGCACAACCAAGCGAATCAGTCGAAGGGTCTCGGACATTGCACGAAGGGAGTCGGGTCGAACTATCTGGTTATCCTCCGGCCCAACGAAAAGGACAAGCCTGGAATCGTGGGGGCCTACGCAGCACAATCCTCAGGCAGCGAAGGATTGGCTTCGCGCTTGTAGGCTAGGAAACTTGTGCGCTCGATCGTTTTGGCAAACCAGAAAGGCGGTGTCGGCAAGACGACAACCGCGATTCACTTGGCTCATGGGTTCGCCCTAGCCGGCCAGCGTGTGCTCCTGATGGACCTCGATCCGCAGGGCAATGCAACTGTCGCCGTGCAAGGCATGCTTAGCGATGATGCCCCCCAAGGACCACATGAATGGATGGTGCCAGTGGCAGAGCGGCTTTGGCTGCTGCCATCAGCTGGCGGGGAGGCTGTTCAATCAGGTGAGGCCACGATCGACACCGAGCGCCTGCATGCGGTCGTTGCAGAGCTAGAAGGCGATATTGACGTGCTAATTGTCGATTGCCCGCCGCGCATGGACGAATGGGGCTGGGCGGGAGTGCAGCTCTGTGAGGAAGTCATCGTGCCAGTGCAGGCAGAGTTCTTCTCGATGCATGGACTCTCGCAGATGATGACCTCACTCGAAGAAGCCGCCAGGCGCTACCCGGGCAAGGGCAAGCTGCGAGGCGTGCTACCAACCATGGTCGACACCAATGAGGCTGTCGCCAAAGAGATCCTTGAGGACCTGAGCAACAATCTGAAAGGCTTGCTCCTCAACACTGTCATCTTCCGCGACTCGAGCCTTGTTGAGGCAGCGAGCCACGGACAGTCCGTTTTCGTTCATAGCCCCTGGTCCAAGGGGGCTCTCTGCTACACAGAGCTCGTGCAGGAAATCATCGATGGTTGATCGTCGTCTCGGTAGAGGTCTCGACTTCTTCCTGTCTGGTGGCCGCAAGCCCACCAATTCCCCGGCAACCACCCCCTTGCGCGACAAGATCGCCCCCGATGCTGGAGCGGCTGCCGAAGAAGAGCAGGGCGAGCTGGTGCGCATGGTGCCTGTGGCTGACCTACAGCCCAATCCCTACCAACCAAGAAAGCACATGGCAGCGGCTGAACTGGAGACTCTGTCCCAGTCCATCCGCGAAAACGGCATCCTGCAGCCGATTCTGGCCCGCCAAGTGGGGGACACGCTCCAGATTGTCGCGGGTGAACGCCGCTGGCGCGCGGCACAGTTAGCGGACCTCACCGAAGTGCCAGTGCTGTGTCGTTCACTGTCAGACAGTGACTCGGCGATCTTTGCCCTGGTGGAGAACCTCCAGCGAGAAGATCTCAACGCCATCGAGAAGGCGCAGGGCATCAAGCTGCTGATGGACGAGATGAAGGCCACCCAGGAGCAAGTTGCCAAGCAAGTTGGCTTCGAACGCTCCACGGTCGCCAACTTCCTCAGGTTGCTGGATCTTCCAGACGCGATTCAGCAGCATGTTTCACGTGGAACATTGAGCATGGGCCACGCTCGCTGCCTGCTCGCATTGCCCGATCACGAGGTCATGAACCAGACAGCAGAGTTTGCCATCAAGCAAAGACTGTCGGTTCGCGCCCTCGAAGCGAAGGTCAAGGAGCTCCTGGCGGTCATCGCCGCCGGCCAGACTGGCGATGCCCCGCCACCTACCAAGGCGAAGAAGGCTCGCCCAGTGTGGCTTAACGAGCTCGAGGAAAGCCTCGTCGAAGCGCTCAGCACGCCAGTTGCGATCAAGTATGGCCGCAAGCGCAGCCAGATCGTCATCGACTGTGGCAGCCAAGAGGAGCTCGACCGCATCTTCACTCGCCTGAAGAACGCGTAGGTCACCCTCGCAGCCCGCAACTGGGGGCTGCCATTCGGACCATGACTCAGGTCCAACGGCCCCACTGGCCTCGATGCTTGCTGCCTTGGGCCAACAGTTGCCCAAAGCCACCCTGGCAGCTGTCGGACCAGTCGCTGCGCAGCCCGCCCTGGCAATGCTCATGTCAGTAGCCGCGCAACCGACTCCAGCCACGATCCCCCTCGTCGCCACGCAGCCAACCCCAGCCACCATCGTGTCGGTCGCCACGCAGCCAACCCCAGCCACCATCGTGTCGGTCGCCACCTAGCCCGCCTTGGCGGCCATCGCGCCAGTAGCTACTCAGCACAACTCGGCCTCGATCACGCCGACCGCTGCGTAGCCAAACTGGCAATCAGCGCCGACCTTCGACAGAGACCTTGTAGCAACGCCATCCCCAGGTCCTCAGACTGGCATTCATACGCCAACCACTGCTCGTAGCTACTCGCTGCAGCAACTAGCTGCAGATTGGTACCAGGCGCAGTTACTGGGGGCACCAGTGCTGCCCGCGCTGATTAGCTGCTGGGCGGCACATGAGGCGCATCAAACGCAGGAGAGCCTGCGGAGCGCCAGTCGGCCCGCTTGCGCGGGCCAGGGACAGGAACCCTACTTGAGGATTTCGACCGCGGTGACGCGGATGTTCTCGGTCGGCTGGCCTTGGCCCTGCTCTTCCGCCTGGATGTCCAAGCCGGTTTCGCAAACCTTGCGCAGATCTTCGAGGCCTTCGACAACGAAGCCAAAGACCACGCGTGAGCCGTCGAGAATGGCTTCGTCATCAACCGAGATCCAAATGCGATCGCAGCATGACTTGCCATCTGCCTCGGGTCGGGCGGAAACAGCGCCAGCGAAGTGGCTCAGGCCGGTGTCCTCCCACTCAACGATGTTGGTGCTTGGCTCGGTCGTCGTCCACTTCGAACGGGTTTCGTCCTTGGTTGACTGGAAGCCAAAGTGCATCGCGTAGGGGGTTTCGCGGCCCTTGGTTGAGCGGTGGACCTCGTCAACGGCCACACCCTTGAACCAGGCGCCATCATCCTTGGTTACCAACTCGATCAGGCCAGCAGCATGAAGCGGGGCACTTGGCATCAACGCAATCGTGAAGCTGCCGTAGTCACTCAGCGTGAACTTGACCTTCGTGGCGTCAGCAGGGATTTCCTTCTGAGCGTAGGCCGCCGGGATCGTGAAGGCCTTCGCATCAGCAATCTGCTTGCGCATCAGGTCAACCACGCTGCCCTCGACCGTGTCTGCCCACTGAGCTTCAGTCGGTGCCGGCTCATCTGGGTCTGGCTTCTTCGGGTCACGCGTCTGCATGGCAGCCTCGGTCAGGCTGACCAAATCATGCTTCGGGTAACCGGACTCGATCGCGGCGAGCGCCAACTCAGCGCGGTCCCAATCACTGCTCATCATTGCCTTGCGGGCAATGGCGAGCTGGATGTAGGGCTTCTGGGCATCGCTGGCCTTGGCAAGCTGCGACTCAAGATCCGCAAGCTCAATGTCCTCAAGGGCATCGGCCAGGCCATTTTGTGCATTCGCAGTATCGACATAAGCCTTTCCCAGACCTATGTTTACAGTGAAATCTGACCACTCTTCGCTGACCGCATCCTGCTCCATGTATGTCCAGACCGTATTACCGATCAGAGCGAGGAGGACGGCAGTGACTACCGTGATGATGAGGGACTTGTAGCGCTCCCAGAGAACCTCAAACGGGTTCGGAGCTTCGGTCCCTTCAAGCGTGGGAGGAGGTGTGGCGGACATAATCAGTTCTAGGTCAGTTCTAAGAGTCGCTTATCGACGCAAGATGGGTATCAGCGGCGGGAATAGTCTGTGGCGTAGTCGACCACCATATGGGTCGTGCCATCCTGCCTGCGGATCAAGTAATCGGCTGAGTAGATGCCCCGCTCGAATCGAAGTCGTACGCCGTCATCGGCGATGGCTTCGTTGCTGACCATTTGCCAGCTGTGACGGGGCATGTGCTGCTTCACATAAGCAGACGCTTCGGCGACGTATTCGCTGCCAGAATAGACAAAGCGAGCATGTCGCCAAGTCGCCTCTTCACGGGAGTAGCTCTCGTTGGAGCGATCGCGAAGGCGGAATCCGGACGGCACAACGACATCCTGGAATTGGCGTGAATTCACCACTGAAGGGCCGTTTGCGCCTGATTGGCAAGCACTCGGCACCAAGGATAACGTCAGCAGGAACGCAGTCAGGATCGTCTTCGTGGTCATTGGGATCCCCTCGTGAGGTGGGCAACACACGACAGCAATACCGCAACCTCGTTGGTCACAGTGCCACAGTTTTCAAGGCGTGTTGGGAGTTGTCGTCGTTTGGAGGGCCGAACAGTGTATCGAGGCCCGCCGAGGCAGGCAACGCCGACGAACCCCTGGCTCGTCGGGAATCGATCAAGTCGACACGATACCCCCGTTGGCGAGGGTTTCACGACTCGGCAACTCGACATACACTCCGCTGCCTCGGCCGTGCGATTCGTTTTGCGGCTGGAATCCCCAATGAGTGCCTCCGAGACAGTTCGGCGTGCCAATCTGCTGCAGCGGCCAACCCTGGTGTTGAATCGCTCGTGGCTGCCGGTGCACGTGACCACCGTGCGGCGAGCGCTGTGCATGGTGTTCCGCGACGCGGCTCGAATTGTCTGCCCAGAATCGCTGACGACCCACGACTTTGGCAGTTGGGTTGATGTCCCAATCACCAACCTGGACCACGCAATCCGGTCACCTCGGATTCACATCGCAGCACCAGAAATCATCCTGCTGACGCATTACAATCGCGTGCCTTGCCACGCAGCACCATTCACGCGCCGCAATCTGTTTCTGCGCGACGACTACACATGCCAGTATTGCGGCAAGCGCGGACCGACGGACCGACTCAGCGTCGACCACGTGCAACCTCGTTCGCGCGGTGGTTCGACCTCCTGGGAGAACTGCGTTCTGGCCTGCATGCGTTGCAATGCGCGAAAGGCAAACCACACTCCTAAAGAAGCCGGCCTCAAACTTCTCCGCCAACCAGTGCGCCCTAGCTGGACTCCATACCTAAGTTTGCGCCCAAGCCAACGTATGGAGTCATGGGCTCGCTTCACGCCGCAACCTAAGCGGCGCACCCGAAACAACTGAGCGAACGCCGCTACTGACGCGCACTCGCCATCCCCCTGAACATCACCATGAAACTGTCCACGTGTATCCCGTTAGCTCTAGCTATCCTCGCCGCACCACTCGCCTCACAGAGCGCGGCTGCCCTCAAGAAGCAGCTGAAGCAGCAGGAGTCGGCCGCAAAGAAAGACCCCGAAGCACTCTTTGAGGCCGGCAAGTGGGCGCAGGAAGCCAACCTCGAAAAAGACGCCGAACGCATCTTCAAGAAGGTTCTGAAGCTTGCGAAGGATCATGTCGGCGCCAACACCGAGCTCGGGAACCAACTGATTGACGACAAGTGGTGGCCCGAGAAGGTCGCCAAGAAGATGCGCGCCAAGGCCATGCAGGCGGAGTATTCAGCCAAGGGCTACAAGAAGATCGACGACATCTGGGTTCCGCCGGCAGAAGTTGCTGACGCGCGCAAGGGCATCTTCAACCACGAGGGGGAGAAGGTCACTCGCGACGAGAAGGAGCAATTGCAAGCTGGCAAGGTTCGCCATCCAGCGACCGGCCAACTGATCGACAAGAGCAACCTCGAAAAGGCCAACAATGGCTACTTCCCGCTGCGCGGCACCAAGTGGGGCGACCAGAAGGAAGCCAACCAGTACCACAGCGAACTTGGTCGACCGTGGATCATTCGCACCGAACTCGCGCAGATCATGAGCACCCTGCCGATCGAGAAGATCCAGGACCTCAAGACGAACGTCACGCAAGGCATTGAGAAGGCCTCACCCCTATTCGCTGGCCGGAAAGTGTCGCCATCCAAGCGGCCGCTGATCATCATCGCGAAGACGCAGGCCGAGTTCCGTGAATACGCCACCCAACTAGGTGACGGCACCGATGTCGCGGGCGCCTTCCTGATCCGCGAAGATGCTGAGTTCACGATTCCTGGTCAAGGCCAAGTCCGGCCAGCCATCTGTGAGAACGAAAAAGATTGGGGCCAGCGCTACATTCGCCATGCCGCCGCCATCGCCTACGTGAACGCCATCGCTGAAGAAGGCGGCTCCGACTTGCCGTTGTGGTTTGTGCACGGCGTTGGCAGTTACACGTCGCGTTTCGAAAACGATTCGGACGCCGGCTGGTTCGGCAAGCAACACGTCGCCAAGGGCGGTGTCAGCAACATCAAGTCGTTCTTGAGCGGCTTCACCCTGAGCGGCGACTTGGAATCGCCGAAGATTGCGTTCAACCTGTTCCAAGCTGGACTGCTCCTCTCTTACGCAACACAAGGCGGCAACCGTGAGGTCACGGACGCCATGGTCGGCGTCACAGATGCTTTGTCCGGCAAAGGCAAGGTGGGTGTCGGCAAAGCCATCACCAAGCTTGAGACGCTGCTCGCAGACAATCAGGACGCCATTGTCGTGCACCTGAAGAAACTGATCGCCAAAGCCCCGTAGGGAGGCTTGCCTCACCCGTCGCGAGCGGGACACTCCCCGCGACAGGATTAAGACGCTGAGCGTCCACTAATGCGTTCAGCCCCGCCGGCCTCGGCCGCCGCGCCCGTGTACTGCCAAGAAGCCACTCCCATGAAATTGATCTCCACCTGTTCCCTGACCGCCATCGCACTGATGGCAGCACCGCTCACCGCCCAGGGCCTGCTCCCTTACCTGCCGAAGACAACGATCATGGCAGTGTCGGCGCCGGACCTGTCGATGTCCCTCGCCGAGTTCCAGCAAATGCCGCTCGCCAAGATGTGGGCCGAAGATGAGGTTCAGACCTTCTTCGCCGATGTCATGGAGATGGCGCAGGAGCAGATGAACGAGCAGCTTGAGCAAGCGCGCGTGATGCACGAGGCAGGCCAACTGCCCATTGATCCCGACGAATTGATGAAGCTCCGCATCACCGGCGGAACCTTCGCAATCACCGAGATGGGTATGACACAGACCGATCAAGGTCCGCGGCCCAAGATCGGCATCGTCGCCCACATGGACTTTGGTCAGTCCGCGCCAACGTGGAACATGCTCATTCAAATGGGCATGGGCATGCTCGCACAGCAAGCTGGCGACAACATGCTGCGCACCGAGTCAAAGATCGGTGACATCACGATGATCACGTTCAGTCCGCCGGCAGAAGCCGGGCTGGAGATGAGCCTCAACATCGCCATGGTGCCGAACGGCATCCTGATCGGCACGTTGACAGACGACCTCAAGGCCATCGTCACCAACATGGTGAACAAGACGCCGGCGCTCTCGACCGCGCCTGGCTTTGCCGCCGCCACCAAGAACCTCGACACGTCGGGCGCCGAAGTGCAGATGTTCATGGCCCCGGATCCGATGATGGATTTCGCGATGACCGCGCTGCGTATCGCAGTTGAAGAAAAGGCTGACCTCGCCATGGTCGACATGGATGGCGTCGAGCGCGCCATGCAGGCAATGGGCCTGAGCAACATGGGCACGATGGCCGCATCGTCGAGCTACCTCGACGGCAAGGCCCTCACCAAGAGTTACCACGCGACCCCCGGCAAAAGCACCGCCGCGACCACGACCGTTGACACCAAGTTCCTGAAGTGGGTCCCGAAGGACGCTGTTTCGTTCAGCGCTGGCGCCATCGATGTCGGCGACGTCTACGACATGGTCCTCAAGGGCCTGACGGCCTACAACCCCGAGCTCGCCAAGCAAGCGCTCAGCCAACTGGCGCAGATCGAAGGTCAACTCGGCTTCAAGATTCGCGACGACCTGTTCGGATCGATCGGTAACCACTTCATCAGCTGGTCGATGCCGATGGGCACGATCTCGTCGGCCCCCGAAGTCGCGATGCTGCTGAAGGTCAACAACGAAGAAATGCTCGTCAGTGCTCTGAAGAACATCTCCGCGCTGACCCAAGGTATGGTCGAGATCGAAGAAGGCACCAAGCGCGGTGTGAAGTCCTACGCCGTCCAGATCAACTGGGATTCGAGCGCAAACATGGGCATCAACATCTTCGACATGTTCCAGCCGACGTTCGCGTTCAAGGATGGCTACATGGTGCTCGGTTTCTCGGCGAGCGACGTCAAGCGCGTCTTCAAGCGCATGGATCGCGAAGACAACCCGAAGGGCGACATCCGCAGCAACAAGGAGTTCATGGCCGTTGCGGCCACGATCCCGCCAGGCGTCACGAGCCTCTCATTCAAGGACTGGAAGGCCGACTTCGAAAGCATGTATCAGCTCGCCACCGGCGTGCTCGCCTTCGTGCCGATGCCCGAAGAGGTCCCGATCGACATGTCGCTGCTCCCCGATTCGGAGACCCTGACGCGTCACCTGTTCGCTTCGATCAGCTACACGAAGACTGACGCCAACGGCACCGAGTCCGTCAGCGTCAGCCCGTTCGGCCCGGAAACGCTGCTGATGGTTGGCGCCATGATTGGCGCTGGCGCTGGCTTCGCGGCCGCCATGGGCAATCGCGGCTTCTAGAGCCGAAGCCGGGCACTTAGTTGCCCGGTAACGGAGCCGGGCAACCTCTTTGGCCCGGTAACCAAGCCATAGGCAGACCGCTTGGGGCTTAATCAGGCCCCAAGAGGACTTGGGGCTTAATCGTTGACGGCGACCCCGAGATAGTCGCCTCCGACTTGGTCGGCGAGCAACAAGCCCTCGCCAACCAACCGCAGCATCGAGCCGTCGTATTCGACCATCTGCTCGCGCTGATGCCGCGCAAACAACGGCTCAAACGCTGAGCGGATGTCGAGGCCTACGCGCTTCTCGATGGCAGCCACGTCGACGCCGTTCGTTCGTCGAATGCCAAGCCACAGCGCTTCGGCAGCACGCTGCATCGGCCGCAAGGTTTCAGCTGAAGAAGTGCACGTCAGACCAGCCAACGCTGCGTCGGCCCATGCATCGAGCGGCTTGATGTTGGTCACCCGAATCCCATCGTGATGGCTGCACGCGCCTGGCCCAACGCCGACATAGTTGCCCTGCAGCCAATAGTGGTCGTTGTGCAGGCACGGCCCACCGCCAGCGGCGAAGTTACTGACCTCATAGGCATCGAACCCAGCTTCGCCGAGACGCTGCCGGGTCCACTCAAACATCGCGCGATCGATCTCCTGATCGTTCGGACCGGTCTTGCCTTGCTGCCGATCACGCTGCAGCCGCGTGCCCGGTTCGAACGTCAGGTTGTAGCAAGACAGATGATCGGTCCCGAGCTGCAGCGCCCGCTCGAGGTCGCTCTGCCATTCGGCCAGCGTCTCACCAGGAATGCCAAACATCAGGTCGATGCTGACGTTATCGAACCCAGCTGCACGCGCCGCCGCGAACGCCGCCTCCGCACCTTCTGCATCGTGCGCTCGATCGAGGAAGCGAAGGTGGTGGGCGTGAAACGTCTGCGTGCCGATGCTGATGCGGTTGACGCCACCGGCACGCGCAATCTGCGCCTTCTCAACGGTGAAGCTCTCGGGATTGGCTTCCATCGAAACCTCACCGCAACCGGCGAGGTCCACATGCGCCCCAATGATCTCGAACAAACGCTGCAGCCGCGGGGGCGACAGCAAGCTTGGCGTGCCGCCGCCAAAGAACACCGAGACCGGCCGCTGACCTCGCCAACGCCGCGCAGTCTCCGCTTCCAACGCATCCAGGAAGCGATCGTGCGCCGCCCCCTCTTCAACCACGTAAGAATTGAAGTCGCAGTAACCGCACTTCACCACACAGAACGGCACATGCACGTACAGCGACGTGCCAGTCCCATCTGCAAGCTGCTCATTGTTCGCCACCGCACCAACCTACCGCCCTCAGACCTGTGTACTGTACCCGGTTCAAACCACAGGCCACGCGAACGCCGATTAGGTTGTGGTTTGAACCGGGTACAGTACGCAGATTCAGTAGGCAGGGGCTTTGGCGCGTTGGGCGCTGGGGAGCGGGTCTATGTTGCGTTCTTGCGCTTGACCCGGGCGGGTGGGCGTTCTTCGCCGAACTCGCGCGACATTACATCGCCTAGCTTCTCTAGCGCTTGCTGCTCCATTTGGCGGACGCGCTCGCGAGTGAGGCCGAAGCGTTTGCCGATGGCTTTGAGCGTCATCGGTTCGCCGTTGCCTAGCCCGAATCGGAGCCGCAGGATCCTGGCCTCACGCGTTTCGAGCTTCTCGATCAACTCGTGCATGCGGCCGATCTCCATCGCTTCGAGGATCTGGTCCTCTGGCGAACGGGTGCGCGTGTCTTCAATCACATCGGCAAACGCAGCGCCTGAGTCATCGTTGACCGAGTGCATCGGCTGCGAGTTTGCCTGCACCGTATCGCGCACGACATCCCAGTTGTTCTCAGGCAGGTCGAGCTCTTCGGCAATCTCACCCGTCGTAGCCTGCCGCCCTAATCGGTAATTCAGCTCCATCGCGGTCGCCTTCCAGCGCGACACGATCTCCGACATGTAGGACGGGACCCGCACGGTTTTCACCGTGTTGACCAACGACCGACGGATGCCTTGTTTGATCCACCAAGTCGCGTAGGTGGAGAAGCGGCAACCAGCGTTGTGGTCAAACTTCTCGACCGCCTTCATTAGCCCGATGTTCCCCTCTTCGATGAGGTCCATGAACGACAAGCCTCGGTTGACGTAGTTCTTTGCGATCGAAACAACCAGGCGCAGATTTGCCCTGATCATGTGTTCGCGCGCTTCCAAGTCGCCGACTTCGACGCGCTTGGACAACTCGATTTCTTGTTCTGGCGTCAACAACGAAACTTCGTTGATGTCGGCCAAGTATGTATCGAGACCTTGATCTCGCATGGCATTCCTCCTCGTGGTGTGTGCACCTGATATCGACGCAACGACTGGCTTTCCGCCCAGCAGGTGAAGAGGACGTCGCGTTCCGAGACGAGCAACGGGCGAGCGCACGCAATCAATTGCGTGCAGCTCTAGCGACCGTCAGCCGAAGTGCGGATAGATGAACGGCGCAACGCCGGTAGTACCGAGCATCAGGATCAGCCCGAGCAGAGCGACGGCGATCAGCAGCGGCAACATCTACCAGCTGCGAGTCTCAGCCATAAACGACACCAACTTTCCGAACAGGCCACGCTCTTTGGCTTGGCCAGCGGCGGCGAACTCGGCCGCGCCGTCTCGTTCGCTGGTGTCGTCCACGCTCAATAGAACTGTGTTTAGAACAGCGTGTAGATGAACGGTGCGACACCGGTCGCTCCGAGCACAAGCAGCACACCAAGCAACCCGAACACGACCAAGATTGGCGTCAGCCACCACATCTTGTTCTCGGCCATGAACATGATGAACTCAGACACCAAGCCACGTTCTTCCTCCTGCGCTGCATTCAGGAAGTCGTCGTTGGTTTCGTTCTGCTTGTCGGTCGCTGGTTCGGTCATGGTTCCTCGGGATGGAGTCCATTCAGTATAGCTGCGAATGGGGCAAGTAGCTTTCCAACGACAAGCCATTCACCGAATCGGGACGCCGGAATCGCTTCACCGGAAGAATGCGCCGGTGGCATCGGAAGCTTCCACGACTCGATGGGGATCAACGGCAACCAGCGGTGGTGGCCTTGCCTTCGGTGACCCAACCATCATCACCTACAGCTTCATTCCAGATGGCACCAACGGGCCGGCGGCGGTCGGTAGCCCGGCGGCGCCAAGTTAGATGTTTGGCACATTCAACACCGGCTTCCCAAGTAATGAAGTCACGCGAGCAGGGTGACCGTTAACGATGGATTCGGCAGCAAGGCGTTGCCGATCCACTCCATCCAGAAACGTTGCCCACCGCGATCGGCGCCCCAGTTGCCTGGTCGATCTTGATCTAATAGAGCTTGAAGTAGCTCGCCGCCGGCCGATCGCCACTGCGCTCGTGCCAGTAGGTCTTTGCGTTCTTGTCGAGCTTCTTGCCGATGACGTCGCGGCCGATCAGGCGGAACACCAACGCGATCGGGGTCAACACCAGGTAGTAGATGGCGGCCAACATCACGTGCGACAGCACGAAGCCGATCGGCACGAATGCTACCGACAGCACCACGAACAGCGCGCGCGACATGATCGAAACGCCGACCAGGAACAGCAACAGCTGCACCACGCCAATTCCGATCGCTGTCAGGAACACTGGGTGATCCCAAGCAAAGCCGACGGTGAACTTCAGCGCGGCGAAGCCGAGGAGCCCCATGCCGATTACCGCAAACCAAGCGAACTGCTTGATGATGTGTGGGGCTGGATTGAGGTCGAGCTTGATCATGGCTGTTAGTCCAGGGCGAAGGCGGCGAGGTACTTCTCGCGGTCGACCTCAGGCATGTTCTTCTGCGCCGTGCGGCGGATGACAAAGTTCTCGAGCACAAGCACGTCCATGTCCGTGCCCATGAAACAACGCAGCGCGTCTTGTGGCGTGCAGACGATCGGCTCGCCGCGCACGTTGAAGCTCGTGTTGATCAAGACCGGACTGCCGGTGAGCTTGTGGAAGCTGCGCATCATCGCGGCGAGGCGTGGATTGTGTTCGCCGTCGACGGTCTGCAGGCGCGCCGAGTAATCGACGTGGGTGACGGCCGGGATCACCGAACGCAACTGCTTGAGCTTGTCCAGGCCTTCGAGGCCAGGCTCGACCTTGAGGCGCTTGTCATCGCGAACAGGCGCGACGATCAGCATGTAGGGACTGTCGTGCTTGGGATCGATCTCGAAGTAGTCGGACGCGTGTTCGCGGAGCACGATCGGCGCGAACGGGCGGAACGATTCGCGGAACTTGATCTTCAAGTTCATCACGCTCTGCATCTTCGGCGAACGAGCATCGCCAATGATGCTGCGCGAACCTAGTGCGCGCGGACCGAACTCCATCGGGCCTTGGAACCAGCCAATGACGTTCTCATCGCTGATCAGTTGGGCGACGCGATCGGCGAGCGTGTCTTCGTCGTTACACTCTTCGTAGGTGACGTTCTCGGCGTCGAGCACCGACTTGATGTCCTGCGACTCGTAGCGCGGGCCGAGCAAGCTGCCGCGTTGCGAATCTGCGGCTTGCGAACCTGCGGATTGCACCGTGCGCGGCTTGTTCAGCAAGTTATGCCAAACCAACTGCGCGGCACCGAGCGCACCACCGGCATCACCGGCAGCGGGTTGGATCCAAAGCTTCTCGAACGGTCCTTCGCGCAGGATTACGCCATTGCCGACGCAGTTGAGCGCGACACCACCAGCGAGGCAGAGGTTCTTCTTGCCGGTGACCTTCTGCGCGTAGCGCGCGGTCTTCAGCATGACCTCTTCGGTCACTTCCTGAATCGACGCGGCGAGGTCCATGTGACGTTGACCGAGGTCGGTCTCACCAGCACGCGGCGGCGCCCCAAACAGGGCGTCGAACTTCGCGTTCGTCATCGTCAAGCCCTGGCAGTAGTTGAAGTAGCTCAGGTCCAAGCGGTAGCTGCCGTCTTCGCGCAAGTCGATCAAGTGATCGCGAATCAACTGCGCAAACCGCGGCTCGCCATACGGCGCCAAACCCATCAGCTTGTATTCGCCGGAGTTGACCTTGAAGCCGCAGTAGTAGGTGAACGCCGAGTAGAGCAGGCCGAGCGAGTGCGGGAAGCGGATCTCGCGGATCAGCTTCATCTTGTTGCCTTCGCCAACCCCAATCGACGTCGTCGCCCATTCCCCCACACCATCCATCGTGATGATGGCCGCTTCTTCAAACGGCGACGGGAAGAACGCGGAGGCCGCGTGGCTCTCGTGATGCTCAGGGAAGACGTAGCGATTCTTCGGCTTGCAGCCCAGTTCCTTGGTCAACTTGCGCCGCATGTGCAGCTTCTCACCGAGCCACACGGGAATCGACTTGCGGAACGATTTCAGACCGACCGGCGCGAACGCCATGTAGGTCTCAATCAACCGATGGAACTTCAGGATCGGCTTGTCATAGAACGCGACGAAGTCGATGTCTGGCGCCTTGATACCGGCCTGATCGAGGCAGAACTCGACTGCTTTCTTGGGATACGACGGGTCGTGCTTCTTCCTCGTGAAGCGCTCTTCCTGCGCAGCCGCAACGATCTCGCCATCGCACAAGAGAGCGGCGGCAGAGTCGTGGTAGAAGGCGGAGATGCCTAGAATGTGAGTCGGCATGGGGCGAGGCGGGGTTTCCGAGCGGGCCATGCTGCCGGATACGAGCAACGGTACCACGTGAAAATGCCCACTGACCAAAGAACAACGTCCGGGCTACTGTAGAGCCATGACGAAGCCGGCCCGCAAGCGCCCCCGCCCACTCGTGCTGATGCTGGCACTCGGCATCGCGACGTTCGTTGCCCTCGGGTTGGCGGAACTCGTCGCCAGAGTGTTCGTTCCCGAGGCGCGTGCGCTCGGTGCCATCGGCTATGCGGACGGTGCTGGCAAGCCGGTGAAGGACTATGTGGAAGGGGTGAAGCTCGGTCTGATCGTGCCGGTCCCCGGCCCAAAGCCGCGGAAGCACCGGTACATGTTCGCGCCGGGCAAGGCGTTCTACATCACCTACGCCGACAACGATGTCTTGAAGCGCGACTGGCTCGATGAGCAGGGCCGCGTCATCAACCGCATCAACTTCGACGGCCTGCGTGAGCGCGAAGAGATCCAGCACGCCAAGCCCGCTGGCCAACGCCGAATCGTCTGCATTGGCGACTCCTTTACCTTCAGTTGGGGCATCCCAGTCGAACAGGGCTGGGTGCGCATGCTCGAAGACGACCTGCGCAAAGACCAAGGAGACGTGCGCACAGTTAACTGTGGTGCATCCGGGACAGTCTGCGTCGACGAGTACGTGAACGGCCTGAAGCAACGCTTCCACAAGTATTCGCCGGACGCCGTCATCTTGACCCTGTGCCTCAACGACCTGCTGCCAAGCAGTGGCCTCAACTTCATCCATCCGGTCGAGCAAACCGGCATCAAGCTGATTGACCTCGCCAAGGGCGCCTTTGGTCGCAGCCCACTCGACCTCGACCCGACACGAGACTGGGTCCAGGAACTCATGGACCTGCCGGAGGACCAAGCGCGAGCCGGCCTCTACGTCGGACCCGACAAACCCTATGAAGCCATGTGGTCACAAGGACTTCCGCAGAAGTGCATGCGTGAAGCCCAGGCATGGTGCACCGAAAGGAAGATTCCGTTCCTGGTCGTCATCTGGCCGTTCCTTCAGGGACTCGGTCCGGGTGAGCATTACCCCTGGCAGAAGATCCACGACCTAGTCGCGGCCGACCTGAAGGCGGCGGACATTCCACTGCTCGACGTGCTGCCGGCGCTAAAAGAGACCCATTCGGCCGACTTGTGGGTCACTCCTGCTGACCCCCACCCCAATCCTTTGGCACAACGTCTTACGCTACCGTCGATTGCCGACTTTGTCCGATCCCACATCGTCTGGTAGCCACGGACTCAGACCACAACATCTTGTGCAGGTCGTTGAAGCTCCATCTCTTAGCCAGCTTCACGCGGGATTCTAGTAAGTCTGAAATTGACCCCATGGGGGCGATCTTTTACAGGAGTTGCCCTCTGAGCTGACTGCGCATGGCCCTGACGTAGGTCCCACACAACTAACCGGTATTCAAGGTTGTGTGGAAACCTACTCAGGGCGGCCCACACGCGCGCTCAATTTCGGCGTACTTACGTCGAGTTTCCTGCGAACGCAATTCATCCCCACCGCGGAGGGGATCTACCTTGACCGTACTGTTTCCCAAGTGGACCAATAAAGTTCCTGCCATCCTCGCACTTAGTGCGGGTGTCGGCGGCTTGCTCGTGGTCCTGATCATTTCCTTCTGGTTCTCACCGGAGCACACAGATGTCGGCTACCAGCCCTACCAGCCGATTGCGTACAGCCACAAACTGCACGCAGGAACGTTGGGTATGGACTGCCGCTACTGCCACCGCGGCGTAGAGGACGGTCCAAGTGCGACGATCCCAGATGCGTCGACCTGCTACGGCTGCCACAAGGTGATCAAGAAGGACAGCATCAAGCTGGAGCTGCTGCGTTCGGCCTTCAGCGAAGGCCCGCAGGCGGACAAGCCGATCGAGTGGGTCAAGGTGCACCTGCTACCGGAGTTTGCCTACTTCAACCACGCGGTGCACATCCGTGCGAACGTTGGCTGCAAGAGCTGCCACGGTCGTGTTGACCAGATGGAAATCGTCCGTCAGGTCGAGCCGCTCAGCATGGGTTGGTGCCTCGAGTGTCACCGTGACCCGAGCGAGCACATCCGCCCGCTAGACGTGTCCGTCACCAAGATGGATTGGGCCGCGGATGAAGTATCGATCGCAGCCGCTAAAAAGCTGCTGATCGGTGACGAGCCCGCCCTCAACCCGCCAGTCCACTGCTCAGCGTGCCACCGATGACAGGAACACACGAAACGGGACCGCTTGCCCCAGGTCTTGACCAGACGATGAACCAGACATCACCCACGACAGGTAACTCGGCAGCAGCTAGCACTGCAGCCGCTGGAGCAGCAGGTAACTCGGCAGCAGCTAGCACTGCAGCCGCTGGATCTGCAGCAGGTAACTCTGCAGCAGTTAGCACTTCAGCCGCTGGAGAGCCGACGTATTGGCGCAGCATTGGGCAACTCGAGAACTCGGACGAGTTCCAAGAGGTGCTCTCACGCGAGTTCCCTGAAGGCATCACCGAGGCTCCAGACGACGTTTCGCGGCGTGGCTTCCTTGGCGCAATTGCCGCGTCGGTCGCGCTCGCTGGCATGACCAGCTGCCGCAAGCCAGAGACCAAGATCCTACCGTTCACCAAGCGGCCGGAAGGTTTCAAGCCAGGCATCGCGCAGCACTACGCCTCGACGATCACCCGCAACGGCTACGGCATCGGCGTTCTCGTCAAGAGCAACGACGGTCGTCCGACCAAGATCGAAGGCAACCCGCTTCACCCGAGCAGCCTTGGCGGCGCGGACCTGCAACTGCAGGCCGAACTGCTGCAACTCTACGATCCCAACCGCAGCCGCCACGCTCGCAACGCCCACACGGCCGCGCACGCAGCTGATGCGCACGCTGACGCTGGCCACGGTGGTGGTCATGGCGCTCACGAAGTGGACGTCTGGGTCGAACTCGGCCTTGGCACCGACAAAGAGGTGAGTTGGCTCGAGAAGGCCACGTCCGACTTCGTTGCCAAGCAAGGCGCTGGCTTGCACATCTGCATGCCGCCGAGCACCTCGCCGTCATTGCTGGCCGCAGTCGCTCGCATCAAGGATGGCAGCTGCCCTAAAGCGAAGTTCCACTCTTGGACCGCACTGCACCGCGACAACGAACTGCAGGGCGCCGAGCTCGCGTTCGGCAAGTCGATGGCCACCAACTACGACTTCGCCAAGGCGGACGTCGTGCTGGCGCTCGACAGTGACTTCCTAGCTACCGACGGTAACAACTTGGCCAACGCTCGCGCGTGGGCCTCGCGTCGTCGTGAAGCCAAGAACCTCAGCCGCCTCTACTCAGTCGAGTCCATCTTCTCGACGACCGGCACGGCCGCGGATCACCGCTTCCGCACCAAGAGCAGCGACATCCCCGCAGTCGTCTTCGCACTAGCCAAGACGCTCGGCGTCGGTGGTGGTAGCGACCTCGAAGGCGCACTCGCATCGCACAACGCGTCGTCGTTCGAGAAGGACGGCAAAAAGTGGCTCGAGATCCTCGCCAAGGACCTGCAGTCGGCCGTTGGCAAGAGCATCGTCATTGCTGGTCCGACGCAGTCGCCGGCAGTGCACGCAATGGTGCACGCCATCAACGCGAAGCTCGGCAACGTTGGCAAGACGGTCATGATGACCGACACGCCAGCTGGCATGCCAAGCAACTGCACCGCGCAGCTGCAAGAGCTCGCCTCGGCAATCCAAGCTGGCACGTGTGAGACGCTGGTCTTCCTTGGCACCAACCCGGTGCTCGATGGCCCGGCGGACCTCGCGTTCGGCAAGCTGCTTCACGACAAGAAGCCGAAGACGACCATCCACGTCGGTCTCTACGACGACGAGACCGCTCAGCATTGCGATTGGCACCTGCCGATGGCACACGACCTTGAGGCATGGGGCGATGCCCGCAGCCACAACGGCACGGTCTCGCTGCAGCAGCCGCTGATCGCACCGCTGCACGGTGGTGTTTCGGCGCTTGAGTTCCTCGCGTTCCTCAACCAAGACCAGACGACCAGCGCCAGTTTTGAGACGCTCGCGGAAGGTCGCAACACGGTCTTTGGCTACGAGCTGGTCAAGGAATACTGGCAGCAAGCCATCGGCGCGGCAGACTTCGACACCAGCTGGTGGCCGACCGCACTGCACGAAGGTGTCGTCGCTGGCACCGCACTCGCAGCCGTTAACGCATCGGTCGACGATGGCGCGATCGCCGCGGCCGTCAGCTCCTACACGAAGAGTGAAGGCATCGAGGTTGTGCTGCGCGGTTGCCCGAAGATGGGTGACGGTCGCTACGCCAACAACTCGTGGATGGCAGAGCTTCCCGACCCACTGACCAAGCTCAGTTGGGACAACGCTGCCATGCTCAGCATGGCGACGGCCAAGAAGCTCAACGTCGAGAACGGCGACATGCTCGCGATCGCAACGAGCGGCGGCGAGGAGATCGACATCCCGGCTTGGATCCTTCCTGGTCACGCCAACGACAGCATCTCAATCTTCCTCGGCTGGGGCCGATTCAAGGAAGAGGCCAACTCGCACTTCAAGGTTGCACACGAGTCAGGTTTCAACGCCTACCCGCTGCGCACCACGTCGAGCCAATGGATCCTGACCGGCGCAAGCGTCGGTCGTGGCACCGGCAGCCACTCACTGGTGTGCACGCAAGAGCACGGCACGATGGCCGGTCGCGCACTGATTCGCGAGACCGACGCCGCCACCAACAAGAAGGATCCCAAGTGGGCGCCGAAGATGTCGCCACTCGACCAAGCTGCTCGTTTGCAGGACAAGGTCGAAAAGGACATCAACAAGTCCCTTTGGGCTGAGCGTGGCTACGACCTCGGCAAGGAAAGCCCGGACGAACAGGTTCGTCGCTCGCCTTACCAGTGGGGCATGGTCTTCGACCTCAACGCCTGCACAGGCTGCAGTGCTTGCGTCGCTGCCTGCGTCGCTGAGAACAACATCCCGATGGTCGGCAAGGTCCAAGTCTCGCGTAACCGCGAGATGTTCTGGATCCGCGCGGACCGCTACTTCAGCTCGCGCAGTGACGACAACCTCAAGATGATCGACGACCCTGAGGTCGCGAACATGCCGGTGCCTTGCATGCAATGCGAGAACGCACCGTGTGAGTCGGTTTGCCCGGTTGCCGCGACCACGCACAGTCCTGAAGGACTGAACGACATGGTCTACAACCGCTGCATCGGCACTCGCTACTGCAGCAACAACTGCCCCTACAAGGTGCGCCGTTACAACTACCTCGACTACATCGGCCACGTGCCCGATACGAAGCAGATGGCGTTCAACCCGGACGTCACCGTTCGCAGCCGCGGTGTGATGGAGAAGTGCACTTACTGTGTGCAACGCATCAACGGTGGCCGCATCGACGCGAAGCTGAATGCAACCAAGGTTGGCGATGGACCAGCAATGATCCGAGTCACCACCGCTTGCGCGCAAGCTTGCCCGACCGAGGCAATCACCTTCGGCAACATCATCGAGACCGATAGTAAGGTCGCGAAGCTACGCGGTAGCGACCTGAACTACGGGTTGCTCTCCGAACTGAACACGAAGCCACGCACGACCTACCTGGGTCGCGTGCGCAATCCGAACCCCGAACTCTCCAAGGCTTGATTTCGATGACAGCAATTCCTGTCGATCTAAACATCGTCGATGAGCCGGAGAACCCACTTGTCCGGGCTCCCCTCGTCGAGGGCAAAAACGATTTCGCCTCGGTAACCAACATCATCGCTGCGCCTGCCGAAGGTAAGACGCCGCGTGGTTGGTACCTGATGTTCGGAGTCGCAATCGCGCTCCTGGCGAACCTAGGTGCCATGGTTGGTTACCTCGTGTTCACCGGCATCGGTGTCTGGGGTAATAACGTTCCAGTAGGCTGGGGTTGGCCAATCGTCAACTTCGTTTTCTGGATCGGTATCGGTCACGCCGGCACGTTGATCAGTGCTGTGCTCTTCCTGTTTAGGCAGAAGTGGCGCACATCGATCAACCGGGCATCCGAGGCGATGACCATCTTCGCCGTCATGGCGGCCGGTATCTTCCCGGCCATCCACGTCGGACGTATCTGGGCCATCTACTGGGTCTTCCCGATCCCGAACCAGATGGCGATGTGGCCGAACTTCAAGTCGCCACTGCTCTGGGACGTGTTCGCGGTCTCGACCTACTTCACGATCTCGGCACTGTTCTGGTTCATCGGTCTGATCCCTGACCTGGCAACCTTCCGCGACCGCGCGTCACAACAGGGCCGCAAGATCGCGTCGCGTGTCTACGGCATCTTCTCGTTCGGCTGGCACGGTAGTAACCGTCACTGGCTGCACTACGAGAAGGCTTACCTAATCCTCGCCGGCATCAGCACGCCGCTGGTGCTGTCCGTGCACTCGATCGTTTCGTTCGACTTTGCGGTGTCACTACTGCCGGGTTGGCACACGACGATCTTCCCGCCGTACTTTGTTGCCGGCGCCATCTTCTCAGGGTTCGGCATGGTGCTGACCCTGATGATTCCGGCGCGCAAGTGGCTGGGCCTGCATCAGCTGATCACGCTCAACCACCTGGACAACATCGCCAAGGTCCTGCTCCTAACGGGCACGATGGTTGGCTACGCCTACGCGATGGAGTTCTTCATCGCTTGGTACTCCGGAGCTGAATACGAGTCGTTCGCGTTCATCAACCGTGCCTTTGGTCCATACGCGTGGGCCTACTGGATCA
>JBNMNW010000031.1:0-32634 GCA_051278165.1 Planctomycetota bacterium
GCCATGGGCGATCACCGTCGAGTTGACCGCGCGCGCAGCGATTGGTGTCTGCTACTCGCCGAGTCACGAACTCAACGTGCAGCGTCGTGGCGCGGAGAAGATGACGTTGCGCGTCACCAAGCAAAGCCAGCGCGATCCGGGGGCTTTCCGGATGTGCTACACGACGGTCGAGAAGGGCGACCACCCGACCGCTGCGATGTTCGCCTACCCCGATCCAACGATCGGCGGCGGCTACTTCCTGCTGCTTGCGAACGCGCCGAAGATGGCCCGCACCGGCGAGCTGCGCCGCGAAGTGACCTTGGTGCTCGATCGATCTGGCAGTATGGCTGGGCGCAAACTGGAGCAGGCCAAACTTGCCGCGATGCAGGTGCTAGAAGGTCTCGAAGACGGCGAAGGCATCCAAATCATTCACTACGGCAACGATGTCGGCCAAGCGTTCAAGCAGCCGGTCGCCAAAGACGCCGAAACCATGAAGGTGGCCCGCGAGTTCGTCGCGAGCATTCGGCCGCATGGCGGCACCAACATTCATGATGCGCTGCTCGAGGCGCTGCGGGCGCCGACGATGAAGGGCACGTTGCCGCTGGTGCTGTTCTTGACCGATGGCCTGCCGACGGTTGGGCCGACCAGCGAGCGCGATCTGTTCAAGTTGATCCAAGCTGGCAACCCTCGCAACCGTCGAGTCTTTTGCTTCGGCGTTGGCCACGACGTCAACGTGCCGCTGCTCGACCGCATCGCCGACGAAACCCGCGCGGTCACAACCTACGTGCTGCCTGAAGAAGACGTCGAGGTGAAGGTCGCGCGCACGTTCGCACGACTCGACCACCCCGTCTTGGCCGCGCCGACACTGATCACAGTCGATGCCAATGGCCAACCGGTTGCGCGCACCATCGAAGTGCTGCCGCGTCGCATCAACGACCTGTTCCAGGGTGATCAGCTGGTCGTGCTCGGCCAATACCGGGGCGACGCCGACTTGCAGTTTGAACTGCACGGTCGCACTCCGGCTGGTGAGAAGCGCTACGTGTTTACGATGCCTGTGTCATCGGCAACGACGCGCCATGCGTTTGTGCCGCGCTTGTGGGCAAGCCGTCAGATTGCCTTCTTGGTGGACGAACTGCGTCAGCAAGGCGGCGATCTCGGCGCGCCATTTGGGGCGCCACGCCGTGATCCGTTCGCCGATCCACGCCTGCGAGAACTGCGCGACGAGATCCTACGCCTGTCGGCGCGCTTTGGCGTGTTGGGCGAATACACCGCCTTTCTCGCGACCGAGGGCAGCAAGCTCGATGACTGGAAGTCGTTGTCGATGGCCTGCCAGGACAGTCTGCAGGGCCGCGCCGTCGTCACTCGCAGCGGCGCCGCTGCCGTCAATCAGGGGCAGAACCTGTGGGCCCAGAAGGCGCAAACCGTCGCCAATCCCCGCAACTACTACCTCGACCGGAATCTCAAACTTGTGGAACCGAGTCAGGCGCTGCAGGTTTGTGACCGCGCATTCTTCTTGCGGGGCAACCGCTGGGTCGATGGCAACAGTGTCGTCGCCAAGAGCATCAAGCCAGATGAAATCGTTGCGTTCGCGAGCGTGAGATACTTCCAGTTGAACAACGAGTTGGCCAAACAAGGCAACAGCGGCGTGCTCTCGCTGAAGGGCGAAATCCTGCTCTCCTACGGCGGCAAGAACGTGCTGATCCAGGCCGCGCCTCCCCAGACCGCTGAGCTGCCTACGTCCACGCCGCCAGTGAAGGTCGCGCCCGCCAAATTGCCCCAAACGAAGAGATCGGCCATCAAGAATACCGGCAAGACCCAGCCCCCAAAGATCAAGACCCCGCAGCTTCCGACCCCGAAGGCATCCGTGCAGAAGGAGATCCGTTCATGATTCGCGCAACCTGTTCCCTGTTCGCCCTAGCCAGCCTCGCGTTGGCACAGGCCCCGATTGCCAGCGTCCCGATCCGCGTCAAGCCGATCGACTCTGACAAACCAGTCGTGACGGCGATGAAGTCGTCGCGTGCGATTGACCTCGTCATCTGCCTCGACATCAGCGGCAGCATGAGCGGCTTGATCAATGCCGCTCGCCAGAACCTCTGGTCGATCGTCAACGACATGGCAACGCTCAAGCCGCAACCCGAACTGCGAGTTGCCTTGCTGACCTACGGCAGTCCTGCCTACGGCGCGGAGACTGGCTTCGTGTCGATTCAGTCGGAGTTAACGACCGATCTCGACTTGGTCTCGCAGAAGCTGTTCGCACTGTCGACCAACGGTGGCAGCGAATACGTCGCTCGCGCCGTCAAGCGATCCGTGGATGATCTCAAGTGGTCGAGCGATCCGCGCGCGCTCAAGTTGATCTTCGTCGCCGGCAACGAAGCCGCGACGCAGGACCCCGAGTTCGATGCGATGCAGATGGCCAGCATGGCCATCGGCAAGGGCATCCTCGTCAACACGATCTACTGCGGCAGCCCGCAGCAGACCGAGGCCGAAGGTTGGCGCCAGGTTGCGCGCATGGCCGACGGCAAGTTCGTTGCGATTGAGCAAAACCAGATCGCCGTCATCGAGACGCCGTTCGACAAAGAGCTGATGGCGCTCAGCTCGCAGGTCAACACGACCTACCTCACCTTTGGCGCCAACCGCACGGCTTGGGCAGCCAACCAGGTCGCGCAGGACAGCAACGCGTTGACGTTGAACACCGCTGCGGCTGCGCAGCGGTGCCAGACCAAGGTGTCGTCGTTCTACTTCAACCCTGCCAATGACCTGTGCGACGCCGTCAAGGATCCTAAGTTTGACCTCGCGGCCGTCAAGAAGGAGGAACTGCCGGAAGCCTTGCGCAGGCTGACGACCGTGCAGTTGACGGCGCATGTCGCCACGATGCAGGCGAAGCGCGGCACGATCCAAAAGCAGGTCGCCGAGATTGGCCGCAAGCGCGATGCCTATGTGAAGGAAGAGCGTCGTAAGCAGTCGAAGGGCGGCAAAACGATGTTTGAGGATGCGATCCTTGAGTCGGTTCGTGAACAGGCACGTTCGCGTGGCTTCGAGCGTCGACCTGAGCCAGCGGTCGAGACGCTTAAGGTGGAGTCACCCACGGTTGAGCTGCCGAAGGGTGTGATTGTCGCTCCGGTCGTCGAAGTCCCGGCCATTCCAGTGGTCGCGCCGCCGGTTGTGCAACCGCCAAAGACTCAAGTGGTGAAGCCCAAGGCCGTGCAGCAAACCGTCAAGAAGAAGGCCAAGCAGGTCCCGGTTGACATGCGCATCGAGAAGATCATTGAGCGCAACGTTGAGACCGCAAACGGTCGCCGTCGGGGACTACACTAATTCCATGTCGAAGACCGTGCTCGTCGTCGAAGACGACCCCGCGATCCGTCGCGGGCTGGTCGATGCGTTGCAGTTCGATGGCTACAAAGTGATCGCCTGTGAGGACGGCAATGTTGGCATGCAGACCGCGTTGTCGGCCGAACTCGACCTCGCGGTTCTGGATGTCATGATGCCGGGCCACGACGGCTTCGAGATCCTGGCCGAGGTTCGCAAGTCGCGGCCGCACTTGCCGGTGATTTTGGTTACGGCGCGAGGTGCCGAGCAGGACCGCATCCACGGTCTCGAGATCGGTGCCGATGACTACGTGGTCAAGCCGTTCTCAAGCAAGGAACTGTTGGCGCGCGTTGGCGCCGTGCTGCGCCGTAGCGCAGAGCGGCCGAGTGACGTGACGCGTGTCGAGGTTGCCGGTCGTGCGATCGACTTCGAGCGCCGCGAAATTGAACGGCCCGACAAAAGCCGCGTGCAGTTGTCGGAGCGCGAGACCGAACTGCTGCGATACCTGGTGCAGAATCGTGGTCGTGCCATCGCACGCACCGAGATCCTCGAACGCGTTTGGGGACTGCCGGGAGGCGATTCGTCGACCCGCGCCGTCGACATGCACATCGTCAACCTGCGTGCTAAACTCGCCGATCCGTCGGACGCGCCGCAAGTTGTCCTGACGGTTCGCGGCAAGGGTTACATGCTCGCGGCGGCGAGCGGTGAGTCCGCGTGAGTTCACCCCGAACCCAAGCATCGCTTTGGTTTGGCGCCGTCACTGGCGTCATGCTGTTGGTGCTGTCGTGGTTAACGGTGGCTCTGCTGCAGCTTGACGGTGACGAGCGTGACGCGCGTCGTGAGTCGGCGGTGCAAGAACGGTTGCGTTTGGCGCTGTGGCGCATGGACAGTTGGATGTCGCCGCAGCTTGCTCGCGAGAACTTGCGGCCGGCCAGTGACTACTCTGCCTTCCCGTCCGCAGCGAACGCGTGGACGCGTGGCTTCAGCAAGATTGGCAAGGACGAAGTGATGGTGCAGTCGCCGTTGCTCGGAGCTGAGTCGCCGCTGTTTCCATTGCACTTCGAAGTTAGCGCCGCCAGCATTAGCAGCCCGCAGGCGCCGACTGGCAACGAGCGCGACTTCGCCGAAGCCAACGGCATCTCAGCCGACGTGTTGAACCGAGCCCGGCAACAGCTACTGGCAATTGAGGCGTGTATGCCCGTCGCTGTGCTGCGCGAGAAACTCGGCGGTGCGATCGCCCAGTTAGAAGTCATGGGCTGCAACCTCGCCAACAATGCGGCTCTGCCGCAGACCGCCGAGCAGAAGCGGGCGCCGGCGCAACAATTGGCGCAGAATCAACAAAGCGTGATCGAGCTGGATAACCGGCAACGCAACTTTCTCAACAACGTCGCGAACGACTCCAACGCCTACGCGAATCCCGGTAGCTGGATGGCGAGTAGCGGCGAAGTCGTCGGCCCAATGGTGCCAGTCTGGATCGATGGTCCACAGGCATCGCTGGTGTTTGCGCGCCGCGTGCAGATCTCTGGGGAGTCGCGCATTCAGGCGGTTCTCGTCGATTGGCGGCAGTTGGAGCAAGAACTGCTCGCGCTCGTGCCGGACCTGTTCGAAGACGGAGATGCCCGCGTCATTCGCTGTGAAAAGCCGTCACCCGACGAACAGCCTTCGATGATGGCGTCGGTGCCAGCGCGACTGATTGCTGAGTATCGAGGCCCGGTGATCAGCGCCGACTTGCCGGTGACCACGATTCTGTGGACGACCTGGGGCGTGACCGTGCTCGGCTTGCTGGTGCTGGGCTTCACGCTGCGAACCGCGATTGGCTTTGGCGAGCGGCGTGCCCGCTTTGCGTCGGCAGTGACGCATGAATTGCGCACGCCCTTGACGACGTTCCGGATGTACAGCGAGATGCTGGCGGAAGGCATGGTCAAGGATCCTGAAGACCAGAAGCACTACCTGTTGACTCTGAAGCGCGAGTCCGACCGTCTTGCTCGCGTTGTCGAGAACGTGCTCGCTTGGTCGCGGCTCGAAGAGGGTCGCTTCACGGCTCGCCGTCAGCGCGTTGGCGTCAAGAACCTGATCGACACGGTTATCCCGGTGCTTGGCCAGCGTCTTGGCGAAGTGAACATGACGTTAGATGTGAACGTCGATGACGACGCGCGCGAACTAGTCGTCGAGACCGATGAAGAGGCCGTCGGTCAGATCCTGTTCAACCTCGCGGATAACGCGGCCAAGTATGCCGCTGGTGCCGAAGATACGCACGTGTGCTTGACCGTGCGTCGCAAGCAAGGCCTTCTCGAAATGACGATGTGTGACGGCGGTCCCGGCATCCAGGCGAAGCATCGCAACAGCATCTTTGTGCCGTTCGATCGCGGCGCGGTGATGGGCAGCAGCAACGCTGTGCCAGGTGTTGGTCTCGGTCTGCCTTTGGCGCGTGGCCTAGCTCGCGATCTGCAAGGAGACCTTCGATTGCAGGACAACCCCGGCGGGGGGGCGTGCTTCGTGTTCGAGTTGCCGGTAGCTTGAGGGCATGACGGAGTCTTGGCTGGCGCAGTTGCTACTCATCAGCGTGCTTGGCCTGCATGCCTTTGCACAGCAGCCCGAACCGCGGCTGGTTGACGAACGTGTGGCGACGGCAGTCACCGTGTTGGATGATGTGGGGGCGCGCGCGAGCGATGCCGCTCTACTGTTGTTTGCAGCTCCGTGGAGCGGTGATGTCGGCGGTGAAATCGACATGGTCCGAGCTGTTACTGGCAAGGGCGGTCGCGTGGTCGTGCGCTTGCTGCCCGAGCGGCACTATGCGGCCGTAGCATCACGCTCGGTGGAGCAAGGGTTTGCTGCCGCGTGCGTCGAGCCAGGCCCGTTGGTTGCTGGCACGGCGAGGTCGCTGAAACTTGGCAAGGTCGCCCCGATCGAGCCGAGGTTTCTTGCCGGGCTTGATCGCTGGCGCGAACTTGGGCCGTTGCGCGTGGATGTGTCGCCGCTACCTGAGGGTTCGTTCTTCTTCCCCATGGATGAGCATCTGGCGCTGCCAGTGCTTCGCATGTGTGTTCGTGATCAGCACGGCGCTCCAATTTGGGAGGGAGACGTCGCAGATGCGTTGGCGAACGGCATCCCTGCGCCGCAGCCGGTGACTGTGCGTGTCAGGCGTCGCGGCGGCAAAACGACGGAAGGTGCCGAGATCTGGCAGCGCTCGCCCGCCAGATTGCGCGATGTCCGGATGCTGGCCGCACCAGCACGTCACAATGTCTGGAGGCTGATTGGTAAGACTGACGCCAAGGGAGAAGCAACGGTGGAGGTGGCGTTGCGTATGCTCGACAACCGAGTCGTAGAGCCGTTGGTGCTTGAGGCGCGAGCCAAAGGTTGGGGCCCTAGTCAGTCAGGTGTCTTGACGAATGGCCTGACGTTCGTAGATCACGTCGTCAAAGTGGCTGCTGTTGATCATGTGCTCGAGTTCCAGTTGACTCCGCTGCGAAGCTTTTCTGTCTTGCCGGCGGCGAAGTATCGTGTGGTTGTATTCGGCAAAGGAATGGCCAACGACGTTGCGACGCCTGAAGGTCCGTTCGAACTGCATACTTCTGCGAAGGGCACGGCGCGATGGCCGTTGCGTTGGCGCAGATCCTACACGCGGTTGGTGCGTCTCGAGCGTGAGGGGCATCCGCCGATTTGGAGCGGGGTGGCGGAAGGCCCCGGGCCGCGGGTCGTTACCATTGATGCGAACGCGGTAACGGTTGAGGTTCGGGATCGGTTTGGCAATCCGTGTCGCGATGCGCGTGTCGGCATCATGACGAAGCACGATCAATCTGGGTCACCGAGTTACTTGGTGCCACTGCGTTTGGATGCTGCCGCGCGTTGTGAGCTGCAGTTGAATACTGGCCAGCCATGGCTGTTGGTTAGTCGCCAAGGCGACGACCTCGGTTGGCACTATGTTGCTGCGCATGCCGACGAGTCAAAGCGTGTTGTTTTGCAGATGAAGCCGGTTCCAAGAGCAACGGTGCAGGTGTTGACAGAGTCGGGAGCCCCGGCAGCTGCGGGGTTGGAGTTGGGGGTCGGCGGTAGCCGTGTGAGTCGCCCGGCTACGGACGAGGAAAGGTTCGTCTCATACTTGCAGTGCGCGTTCGATCGGGAATTTGAGTCGCGCGTTGTGTTGGATCGCGCGGGCAAGTTCTCGGTGCGATTGATGCCGACGATGTCGTTCGATGTCGGCCTTGTCATGTTTGGATCGGGGCGTGCAGGCAAGGGCGTGATGGTTTCCGGTGAACTTACGGAAATCACCCTGTCAGATCGGTGATTTCGGAACTGCGGGACCTGACGCTTGTGTGCCTCGAGCGGCTACGATCATGGCTTCGGAGATTGCCATGAACAAAACCCTCACTCTGTTGCCGCTAACCCTGTTGTTCACCACTGGAGTGGCGTTCGCGCAGGAGAAGGCGAAGCCCTTACCAAGCCTTGCAAAGTCACAGGCGCGTGCCTTGATGCACAACAAGCGCGTGCTCGTTGTGATCAATGCCGCCGGCGAAGACTTGGCCAAGAGCCTCAAGGGCAACCGCGCCTTGTCGCGCAAGTTGCTCTACGAGTTCGAAACGATCGCCTTCACTGGCACCGCTGTTGCCAAGAAGTGGCAGTGGCAAGGCGAAGGCAGTGGTGTCGTCGTTACCGACGCGGCCGGCAAGGAACTTGGCCGGTTCACCGAAGCCGAGCTCGCTGGCAAGGCCGCACTGACGAAGCTGGAGCCATTGTTCTGCAAGCCAGTCAGCGCCGACAAGAAGCTCGCGGCGGCGATGGTCGAAGCGAAGAAGAGCGGTCGCAAGATCCTGATTCGTTTCGACGCGCCTTGGTGAGGCTGGTGCAAAGTGCTCGAGGAGTTCCTCGGGCAAGACGTGGTTGCGCCGATCTACAACAAGGGCTGGGTCGACGTCATGGTCGATGTCGACCGTGACACCGGCGGCAAGGCTCTGAACGATCGCCTCAAGGGCAAGCGTTCTGGCGGATTGCCGTGGTCAGTGATTCTCGATGCGGACGGCAAGGAGATCGTCAGTTCGAATGCCGAGCCAAAGGGCGGCAACATCGGTGGGCCAGTGTCCCCCGAAGAGTGCGCGTGGCTTGTCGAGATGCTGAAGCGCAGCAGTGGTGAGAAGGTTACCGAAGCGGAGCTCAAGGTCGTTGCGACCGAGCTTGAGGCCTACAGCAAGCCGCGTCGTCGCCGTCGTCGCTAGTCGTGACGAGTTCGCGAGCGCTGCCGGTTGTGGCGGTCGCGAACTCGCGGCTGCCTTGCGCCACGGTGTGCGCCGGAGTGTGCGCTGATCGAGCAGCGCTGTCGCGATTGACTGCGACTACCGCAGTTTCTCGAACTCGTCGCCCGGCGTCCAGGTCGGCGCCTTGTCGGCGTTGGCGGTTTGGATCAGCAGGTTGAACAGCACGCGCATGTCGTCGACCGCACCTTGGAAGTTCCACCACTTCGCGAGCTCATCGGTCGGTTGGTGATAGTGCACCGTCGTGTAGCTGGCCTTCATACGCTTGCGGTTTGCTGGTTGGTCCAGGAACTGCTTGCCGCCCTTGAAGAACGCCGCGGGCACGCCGATGCGGGCAAAGTTGAAGTGGTCACTGCGGTAGAACAAGCCTAGGTCCGGTTGGCTGTCCGGCTTGATCTCGCGACCGCGCGCGGCAGCGATCTTGGCCGCGACGTCACTGAGGCTGTTCTTGCCGAAGCCGATAAACTCGATGTCCGTGGTCGGTCCCCACACGTTGAGGCCATCGACGTTGACGTTGGCGATCAGCTGCTTCTTGTCGACGGTTGGATGCTCGGCGTAGTACTTCGAACCAAGTAGGCCAGACTCTTCGGCGGTCACCGCCAAGAACAGCATACTTCGACGTCGTTCGGGTAGCAGTGCCGCGGCGCGTGCCAGGGCTAGCAAGCCGGCGCAGCCGGACGCGTTGTCGACGGCGCCGTTGTAGATCGCGTCATCGCCACGCGGCTTACCAATGCCGAGATGGTCGAAGTGCGCGGTGAGCACGACGTATTCGTCGTTCACTTGCGGGTCGGTGCCAGGCAGCACGCCGACGACGTTCGCCGATTGCATTTCGCGCAGGTCATTCTGGATCGCTAGGTTGACCGTGACGCCTAGCGGGACCGGCGCAAGGTTGCCCTTCTCGGCGCGTGCGCGCAGTTCGTTGAGGTCGTGGCCGCCGAGGTTGCAAAGCGTCTTGGCCGCAGTTTCGGAGCACCACGAACGCACGGCGAGCGTCGGCTTGTCTTCTTCAAATGGCAGCCAGAAGTTCTCGCGACCGTGGCTCGATTGAATCACTTGGAACGGGTAGCCGGCGGACTCGTTGGTGTGAATGATCATCACGCCAGCCGCGCCACGGCGGGCAGCCTCTTCGAACTTGTAGCTCCAGCGGCCGTAGTAGAGGCGCGTCTTGCCGGCGAACACTTCGTCGTCGGTTGACGGGTCATTGTTCATGACCAGCAGCACCTTGCCACGCACGTCGACGCCTTGGAAGTCATCCCACTTTTGCTCGGGGGCGTTGATGCCGTAGCCAACGAAGACCACTTCTGCTTCGTCCCAGGCGGCGGTTGCATCGGGGCTGCCGGCTACGGCGGTGTAGTCCGTCGGTGCTTCGAAGGCGGCGGTGCCTTTGGCTCCGCGTGCCTTCAGCGACTTGGTCACGTTGGACTTGATGCCGAGAATTGGCACCGGTTGTAACCAGCTACCGTCGGCCGCGCCTGGCTCGCAACCAGCGGCGCGCAGTTGCGCGGCAATGTAGTTGCGTGCGAGCACGTCGCCTTCGGTGCCGACGCCGCGGCCGCCGAGTTCGTCGCTGCTCAAGAACTCAACGTGCGCACGCAAGACGGCTTCGTTGATTTGCGATTCACAGAAGGACATCGCGTGTTCGGTATCGACCGCGGCGCAGGACGCGAACGTCGCTGCTGCAAGAGTGGAATAGACGAGAGCTTTCATGACGGGTTGCGGGCGACGAACACTTCGACGGGGTGGGGGATGCCTTGGGCTGGATTGTGGATCACGCGCGCTTCGCAGGTGACACCGCTAACAGCCTCGGTCATTCGTTGTTCGAGATCCATTCCCCAGTCGGTGATGACCAGGGAACCTGACTTTCGGATTGGATCGCGGTGGTATTCGGGTGGCTTGAGGTGGCGCAGTTCGCCGGCGTGCAGTTCTGCGCGAGCCTCGGTCGCATGCCAGTCGTTGCGTGGCACGGTGAACACGTGTGCGCCACTAGGGCGCAAGGTGCGGTGGATTTCATGGATCGCCGCTATCGGTTCGGGGACGTGTTCGAGCACGTCTTGCGTGACTACGAAGTCGAACGCTGCGTTGGCGTAGGGTTGTTTGCCCAGGTCGACGTTGCGCACGGCTCCAACCTTGGCCCCGCCAGCGCGGTCTGGCCAGAAGTAGGACGCGTCGAACTTGGCGCAGTGCTTTTGCAGAAACCAGAACGTGCACAGGCTCGGTGAGCACTCATGCACCATGGTGTCCGCTATCTGCATCTCCTTCAGCACCTGTATTAGGGCGCGTTGACGGGGCACGCTGCCGCAGTTGCAGCACTGCAGCTGTTCACGCGGACTCTTACTGATTGCAGTGAAAATCACCGATGTCGCGCAGATCGGGCAATGGCCTGACTGGCTGTCGGTTTGACGTCTCGCGTGGCGCGTGCGCCGCTGGCGTTTCCACCAGTCTTCAAACCGCAGGGCCGCGAGTGAGTAGCGAAGCTTGTGCAGCACAGTGGTGGCTCAGTGCTCTAGTAAGAACGATAGATCGCACGGTGGCTGGAACTCTTCTGGCTCTTGTGCTCGGCGGAACAGGCGGGCATTGGTTGTGCCGCGCAACTGCATCTTGGGGCCGTGGACGCGCAGCATGCAGCCTTCACGCAGACCGAGCACCGGCACTTCGTGCTCTTCGTGAAATTGCTGGATCCGCTCAGCTCGGGACTCGCCCATGTGGCCGCTGCTAGAATCCGGGTCGAGGTAGTGCGGGTTGATCTGAAACGGCACGAGTTGCAGCGCCGTGAACGATGGCGGTTGCACGATTGGCATGTCGTTGGTTGTGCGAATCGACAGCGTCGCGACGTTGGTACCGGCGCTGCTGCCGATGTAAGGCATGCCCGCAAGCACGCGCTTCTGAATTGCCGCAATCAGGCCGTGGTGCGCGAGCGCTGTCAGTAGCCGGAAGGTGTTGCCGCCACCGATGAAGACTGCGTCCGCGCCGTCGATGGCTGCCGCCGGTTTTGCGTGCTTGTGCACCGAGTCGAGGTCGTGCCCGATGGCTGCGAATGCCTCGCGGGCCTTCTGCGCGTAGCCATCGTGATCGGCGAGCGCGAACGGTACGAACATCACTCGCTTGCGTTCGCCGAGGAAGTCTTTGATCTCGGCTGCGCAGTGTTCGAGGTAGCCGCCGCCGTGCATCGTAGAGTTGCTGATCAGCAGCAAGTTGGCGCGGCTTCGTTGAGACATCGGAATGGAGGCTGTCATGGCTGATTGGAGGGCGTCGGGATCTGCTCCGACTCGCAGTAATACGCTTTTGGCGTCGTTGTCATCTTCGCGCAGGATGCCAAGCAAGAGGTGATCGGCGTCGATGAAGCCGCAGCGATGGCGATTGCCGCCTCCTCTACGCTGTAGCGCGGCGCGTCAATCCCAGCGTGGGCGGCGGCTACGGCAGGATGTCGGCCAGCTGCGCAGCTAATTCGGTATTGCCGGCGGCCGTCAACGCGGCGTGGATCCGAACGGCGATGGCGCGCGGCTTGCGCTTGAGACCGTCGTCCTCGTCGAGGCTGGCCGGTCGCAAGGCAGCGGCCTGCACCAAGTCCTTCACGGCGCCCTTCTCGTTCTTGCGGCTGTAGCGGATTTCGGCGCGGCCAGCGAGTGCGAGCACGGCGTAGTGATGCGCCGTGTCGACGTAGGCATCGTTACTGCTTGCGCTTGCGAGGAACCGCTCGATGCAATCGCTGTAGGCATTTTCTGCTTCGATGACACGGTTGTCGCGCGTGTGTTGCTCAGCGGCGATCAGTGCGGCGTAGCCGGCATACCATTGTGCGGTGGCGCGATCCTTGGCGTCGGTGACGTGCTTGGCGTAGCGGTAGCGCATGCGTTCGGCGCCGAGGTCGACCAGTAGGCGCGTGCGCCAGCGGTCGTGAACCTTGATCGAGCCAGGGAAGCGTTCGACGAGTTGCTCGAGACGCGCCTGCGCGTCGGCACGCAGGCCGGCGAACTCAAGTAGTGAGATGCCCGCCAACAGGCCGCGTTCTTCGCCAGCGTTGTTCTTGCCGAGCAGTGTCATGACGGTCTGTGCACGGGCGACTTCGCCGCGCAGGCTGGCGTTGCTGTCGCCTTGAGCCCGACCGAACGCCGTCTGGGTGGTCAGCTGCAACAGCACGTCGAGGAAGTTGGCGGCTAGCCAGCCGTCCGGTTCGCGGCTGCTGTTGCCAGCGGCCATTGACTCAATTGCGGCCTTGGCGGCGGCCTGGCCGTCGCTGCGATACCAGGTGGTGATAGCCAGCAGTGCCTGAACCTCTGCTTGCAGCGCTTCGGCCGTCACCTTGGCGGCGTTGCGTTGCGCGTCCACCAACCACATCTCGATGCCGGCACCGCCATCCTGCATCAGCATGCATGCGAACGCGGCCTGCGCCGTCGCTAGCTGTAGGCGAAGGTTGTCGTCGTCGCGCTTGTCGCGAAGGCCCGCTTCGACGCGATCAAGTTCGGCTTCGATGCCTTCGCGGCCTTTGGTCAGTTCGCTGGCTTGCCAAGTGTTGCGCCACGGCTGTGCGAATTGCTCTTTGATCGCCTCGAAGTGCGAAGCCATGCGCGCCGCCTCGGGGTTGTTCTTGCCGATCACGCGCAGCTGTGACACGAGCTGCTCACGCACGTCTGAGTTGGTGATGCGTGCGAGTGCGTCTTCGATGTCAATCAGCGCGCTGCTTTCGCCAACCTTGCTGAGCGCAATCGCAGCTAGTCCAACCAACGCTTCATCGGGATCGCGCAAGCCCATGCGCAGCAAGTCGACTGGGTTGTTCTTGGCGGTCGCTGCCTTCTTTAGTAGCTGGCTGCGGATCTGCTGGTTGCCGCCGCGGTAGCGCACTTCAAGCAGCGATCGTGCCATCGCGTCGCGGCGACGAAACATCTGGTCGACATCGTCGGTGCCTTCGAGGTGCTTACGCTTGGCGTTGCCCTCGTGCTTGGCGATCGCGTTGATCGCGACGCTCATGCTGCTGTCAAGGAAGCGGTCGAACAGCACTTTGCCGGCCGTGCTGACGCCGACGTGGCGCGGCGCGTTGCGTGTACCGTTGAAGAACTTGCGGAACAGTTCGGGCTCGATGTTGATGTGCTCGCTGCACGTGCAGCCCTTGAAACGTGGGCATTCGATGCGGTTGCCGAGCGCGTCGTAATCGCGTTCGGTGTGGCGATCGGGAGATGCCACAACGCACACGTAGTTACGCGTCGATTCGATGAACGTGCTGTCGTGGTAGGTCGTGCCAGCGAACCGTTCGTTGAACACTTCGCCATCCATGTTGACGACGACGAGCAGCGGCAGGCCGGTCTCTTTCTGCACGGCCAGCGCATCCTCGATCGTGCGTTGCCACGCAACTTGAGGTTGCCCAGCAGGAGTTGTTGCCGGAGTGGGGTCTTGCGGGAAGATGCCAAAGGCAGCGACAGTCAGGCTCAACAATGCGATCATGCGGTAGCGATCTTACGGGGCGCGAGTACAACCGCGAAGCCACTACCGGTGAGGATTGCGTAAGGAACCCAATGACTAGCTTACCTACTCCATTTTCGGGAATGCGGAATCTCGCCTTCCTACTCTTGTTACCGGTGCTGTCACTGGTGAGCTGCGCTGGCAGCCGATACGGCTTCACCCCAGAGTCCTCGGTTGCGTCGCTCGACGACGTCACCAATGGACTGGTCAACAACGCCTCGCGCGGCCAGGGCAACGGCGGCACTGCTGACTCGATGGCCAATCCGCTGGCCGGCGCGTTCTTCAACGATGGCGGTGATGGCGACATCCGCGCCCGCTCGGAGAACTACTTCTTGAGTGCGGATGACGACGGTTTGGTCGACTCGACGTCGAGTGCGTCCGGATCGAGCGCGACGATGATCGACAGCGATGGGGATGGTCTTCCCGATCAGCGTGTCAGCACGGCGCCGAAGAAGGTTCGGATGCTGATCTACAGCGGTCAGGTGCGCGTTGAGGTTGCCCGCGCCGAGGATGCCGCGAAGGCCTTTTTGGCCAAGGTCGAGGAGTGGGGAGGCTATCTACAGCAGCAGGCGGGCACGACGGTGACGGTGCGGGTTCCGGCCAAGCACTTCGACGAAGCGTTTGCCGCGGTGCGTGATGCTGGCCGCGTATTGTCTGAGTCGCGCAAGGCGAAGGACGTCACCGAGGAGTTTGTCGATCTCGGCATTCGCGTCGATAACGCACGCCGGTCCCGCGATCGATTGCTGGAGGTCCTCAAACTGGCCAAGGAGGTCGAAGACATCCTGCGTGTCGAGAAGGAGCTGCGGCGATTGACGGAAGAGATCGAACGCATGGAGGGGCGACTGAAGTTCCTCCGCGATCAGGTTTCGTTGTCGACGCTGCAAGCGCAGTTTCAGTCGGTCGCCGAAGCGCCAACGGTCAGGCGCCAGCGGCAGCGCAGTCGCTTCGGCTGGATCAACCGCATCGGCGCGGACGCCGTGATGGAGGGCTTCTAATGTCTAAGCTAGCGAAGAACGTGAGTCTGTTGCTCGTCGCGCTAACCGCGATGGCATGTGCGACTCCTATCGAGCTGCCCAATTCGTTTGTCGCGTTGGGAGATTCCGGTGAGGGCTATCGCGCCATCACCAGTGACGGTGCTCGCGTGTGGGTTCGCAAGCTATACGACCCGACGCCGGGCAACGTCGATTTCTGGGCCGGCAGCATGGAGCGCGACTTCGTTCAGGAGCGCGGCTACGAGCTACTCAATAAAGGCGATGTCAAAAACGTCGCAAACCGAGACGGTCGTTGGATGGAATTCTCCGCCAACGTGCGTGGCAAGCGCGTTGATTACCTCGTTGCCGTGTGGTCGGACCAGAGGTGGCTTGGCAAGGGTGATTGGATCCAAGTGGTGGAGTTTGCAGCGAGCCACGACGTGTATGTCGAGCGCATTGAATCCATTCGCGCAGCACTGGCGACTGTGAGATAGCTGCACGCGAAATCAGAGTTACCTACTCTTTGTGACGGCACGGCTATCACTCGTGCTTTGAGTTCACAGGCGCTGCCGACCCGGCAGCGTAATTTGAGGGATCATTCTCTGTCATGGGCCGGCATTTCGCCGAGCCAGGACTAAGAGGATCATGATTTCACAATGGAAGAGGGCGTTCGCCGCCTGTGCGTTTGCTGTTTTTGCCCCGTTGACCATCGCTCAGTCGATCAGCGTGCCTGGCTCGAGCCTCGCGGCCGGCTCTACGATCACTGGTTCCTTTAGCGATTCCGCGCAGGCTGGTAAGATCGTGGATATCGTCATCGGTAACAACCTGCCGTTCCCGCTCTACGAGGAAGTTGTTATCCCGATCAAGCTAGATGCAGAAGGTCGGGGCTCGTTCAAGTGGACCGTCACCAACTCTTGGGACGTGGCGTCCTTCTCAGGTGGGGGAGCTACTGAAGTCGTTAAAGTCATCAATTAACGACCGCCCTCGCTCACCTATGGGTGCGCGCTGGCGTCTGCTCGCCCTTCTGCGTTCGATCACCTAAGGGCACCGGATTCTCTGTCAGGCCCCCTGGCCACATCGGCGCTCGCGTGAACGCGTCATCGAGCCAGTGATCGACCTTCCACTTCGAGATCTCGCATGTCTGCGGCACGAGCGGATGAGCGGTCAACAAGGCCTCCAGGAACTTGTCCGTCAGGCGCTCGAGGTTGTCGACCATGAGCAGCTTGTCGGCAATCGGGGTGTCCTTGTCGATGGCCGTGACGTAGAGGTAGCTAATGTCTTCGTTACCGTCGCCGCGAGTCTGCGCGGTTCGCGTCCGCAAGCGCTCCCAGGCTGCCTTCGCCGCGATTCGGACCGTCGCAGTCTCTGTGGTTGAGTTCGCTAGGAACTGTAGCCCGCACAGTCCCGTCTTCACCCGGCCTAGCGCGTAGCCTATCGAGGCTTCCCAAGACTGTTGGGTCTGGGGGGCGGCAAGCAACATCACTACCTGGTCGGGCTCAGTGAGTTCGTTGAAGTGCTTGTTCGTGATGATGTCGCGGCCAATCCACGCGACGCCACTGAGCAATAGCCCAAGTGTGGCTGCTAGCGTCAGGCGCCGAGCAAGTCTGTTTTTGGCGCGGCCCGCGGCAGAGCGGGGCTGAGCTGTGAGCGATCCGGGGCGGTCCACGACTTGCACTCGCGATAGGTCTTTCTCTGCGCGCCGCAATTCGTCAACGTTGGGCGTGAACGCATCCTCGATACGCTGCCACATGTCGTTGTCTTGTTCCTTACTCACAGTTTGCTCGCTGACGGCAATTGTGACTGACTCGACGGCGTGTGGCTAGCCCTCTGCCGATCGCCATAGCCGAGTCGTTCGAGCTGCACGCGTAAGTCGCGGCGGCCACGGTGACGAGCCACATAGACTGACTGAGCTGTAGTTCGGAAGCGTTCTGCTAACAGCGGTGCTGGCAGAGTCGTGCCGGCATTCAAGTCTGCGAGCAGGACCGATCGCTGCAGTTGCGGCAACAGGCCGATGGCACGGTGCACATCGACAACGAGTTGCATGCGCTTGCCTTCGGGCTTGCCGGAGGCGACGCCGAGAATGGACGGGTCGACGCCGTCGATCGAAACGAACGGCTGACCTTGGTGCTGCGCGATCAAGCTCAACCCGCAGTTGCGCGCGATCACCGCAAACCAGGTGCGAAGCCGCCCACGGGTCGGGTCGAATCGCGACGCGGACTGCCACGCACGTAAGGACGCGAGGCTCATGGTCTCCTCGACTTGCCAGTGGTCGAGCAGCTGACCGAGTTTGCGCTTCACGTAGGCGCGCACATACGGACCGTGATCGCTGATCAGATCCTGCAGCCCTTCCTGCTGGCCCTGGACAAGTTGGTCCAGGGTCTGGCGGTCCCTCTCAGGATTGTTGGTGGATTTACTCACCGGGCGCGGCTGGGAGAGGAAGGGTAAGTCTCGACCAATCCGCGCTGTCGCGCGGCAGGTGTCTTGGTGAGGTCAGGCATTGCGAGTCGGGCAAAAGTGCGCTGTTCGCTGTCGGGACTACGGTAGCGGGTGAGCCTCGCTCAGCTCCATTACTGTTGTGCGATATCGTTCCGGGTCTTCGCCTCGAATCAGTCCAGCGATAATCTCGACCAGTTTGTCGATCTCGGCAGTGCCGAAGCCGCGGGTGGTCACGGCGGACGTGCCAAGGCGCAGGCCGGACGTCACCATCGGCGGCAACGGGTCATTGGGCACCGCGTTCTTGTTGACTGCCAAACCCGCAGCGAGAGCGCGTTCTTCGACATCGGCTCCGGTCATGCCGGACCCTTGCAGGTCGACGAGTACGATGTGGTTGTCGGTGCCACCGGAGACGATCTTCAGGCCTTCGCCGATCAGGCGGTTGGCCAGATGCGCGGCGTTTTCCTTGACGCGCTCTTGGTAGGTGCGGAACTCGGGCCGAAGGGCTTCACCAAACGCGACTGCCTTGCCGGCGATCTGCTGCACCAGCGGGCCGCCTTGCGAACCGGGGAACACCGCCGAGTTGATCTTCTTGGCGAGTTCTTGCGTCGACAGGATCATGCCGCCGCGCGGTCCGCGCATCGTTTTGTGCGTGGTCATCGTGACGACGTCGGCGATGCCGACCGGACTCGGCACCAGGCCCGCGGCGATCAATCCTGCCGGATGCGCGATGTCTGCGAGCAAGAACGCGTCATGCTCCTGCGCGATGTCCTTGAACACCTGGTAGTCGATATTGCGCGCGTAGGCGCTGCCACCGGCAATCAGCACCTTCGGCTTGTGCTCTTTGACGATGTCGCGCACTTGGTCGAAGTCGATGTAGCCGTCGGCGTTGACGCCATACTGCTTCGGCTCGAACAGGATGCCCGTCGCGCTGCGCGGGTGGCCGTGGCTGAGGTGGCCGCCGTCCTTAAGGCTCATGCCGACGATGCGGCCATTGGGCCCTGCGAGGGCCATTAGAACCGACAGGTTCGCGGTCGTGCCGGAGTGCGGTTGCACGTTGGCAGCTTCGGCACCAAACAACTTTATCGCGCGGGCGCGAGCCAGTTCTTCGATGCCGTCCGCGACCTCACAACCGCCGTAGTAGCGGCGCGAAGGGTAGCCTTCGGCATACTTGTCGGTGATGCGGCTCGCGCCGGTCTCACGAACGGCGGCAGAGCTGTGGTTCTCGGAAGCGATCAGAGTCAGCGTCGTACTTTGACGCTGGTCCTCTCGTTGCAGCCACGCTGCGACTTCGGCGTCCTGTTCTTTGAGCAGGCCCGGTTGCGATTCGACGTTATTCACGGCGGCAGAACTTAAGGCCCAAGCCGGTCTTGGGCTAGTCTCTGCCTCGATGCGCTGAAGCGGTAGAGCCACGAAAATTGCCTCTGACGGTGCCAGTGGCGGCCAATGTGGTGTTCAATCCGGAGCAGCGTGAAGCGCGAGCAGGGCGAACCACAACATCGTGGCCGCCTGCGACCGACCACGCGCGTGGAGTTTCCTGAATTGAGTGCACCGCAGAAAGACCTGCGCGCGTGGACTACGCGTGACAGTGCCGAGCTTTACCAACTGTCCGCTTGGGGCGGCGATACCTACGCCGTCAGTGATGATGGGGACCTCGTGGTGCAGCCACAAGGTCCTGATGGTCCCAAGTTCTCGCTGCCGGCCTTGGTCGAAGACTTGCAAAGCCGCGGCATCCAATTGCCGATGCTGTTGCGAGTCTCTGACATTCTTGAGCGTCGTGTCCAGGACCTGGCCGGCTCGTTCGCCAAGGCGATCGCAGAGTGTGGCTACAAAAGTCGCTATCGGCCGGTCTTCCCGATCAAGGTCAATCAGCAGCGCGACGTTGTGGAAGAGCTGGTCGAGTTCGGCAAGCCCCATGCACTTGGCCTTGAGGCTGGCAGCAAGCCTGAGTTGCTGATTGTGTTGGCGCACATGACCAACCCGGATGGGTTGATCATCTGCAACGGTTACAAGGACGTCAGCTACATCGAAACGGCGATGCTCGCGACGAAGATGGGGCTGCACACGATCATTGTGATCGATCGCTTCGAAGAGCTCCAAACCGTCATTGAGGTTAGTGCGCGGTTGAAGCTGCGCCCACACATCGGCGTGCGTGCCAAGTTGGCGAGCCGCGGTGCGGGCAAGTGGCAGGAGTCAGGCGGCGATCGGTCCAAGTTTGGCTTGACCGCTGACGAGCTGATCCAAGTTGTCGAGCGATTGCGCGGCCTTGGCATGCTCGATTGCCTTGAGCTGTTGCACTTCCACATCGGCAGTCAGGTCACCGCGATTCGCGCCATCAAGGACGCCCTCAAAGAAGCGATGCGCTTCTACACCGAGCTGCATGAGCTTGGCGCTGGCCTCAAGTTCCTCGACGTCGGTGGTGGCCTGGCCGTTGACTACGACGGGTCGCAGAGCAACTTCCAGAGCTCGGCGAACTACACGTTGCAGGAATACGCGAACGACGTCGTCTTCGCCGCGCAGCAGGCCTGCGACGAGAAGGGGATCGATCATCCTGATATCGTCAGCGAGTCCGGGCGCGCATTGACGGCGCACCACGCAATCCTGGTGTTCGATGTGCTTGGAGTTTCGAGCCAACGGGTCGATGTTCCTAAGGGCGCGGAGCAGCACGAGAATACGACGATCGTGAACATGCTGCAGATCCTCAAGGACCTGACGCAGAAGAACTATCTCGAGTGCTACCACGATGCGCTGCAGCTCAAGGAAGAGGCGAACAGCCTGTTCCGGTTGGGCTACCTGGACCTCAAGGGTCGCGCGATTTCCGAGTCCTTGTTTTGGGCCATCTGCCATCGGCTCAAGAGCATCGCTAAGACTCTGGAGCACGTGCCAGACGAGCTCCAGGGGCTCGAGCGTGCCTTGGCGGACACCTACTACTGCAATTTCTCGGTGTTCCAGTCCGCCCCAGATCATTGGGCGGTCAAGCAGCTGTTCCCAACGATGCCCATCCATCGCCTGGACAAGTGTCCGACGCGCCGGGCGATCTTGGCGGACCTGACGTGTGATAGTGATGGCAAGGTCGACAAGTTTATTGACTTGCGCGATGTCAAGAACGTGCTCGAGGTGCACGAGACAGCTCCGGGCAAGCCGTACTACATCGCGATGTTCTTGGTTGGTGCTTACCAAGAGATTCTGGGCGACTTGCACAACTTGTTCGGCGACACCAACGCGATCCATGTCGCGATGGATGACGACCATGGCTACCGCATCGAGCGAGTGATCGAGGGCGACTCGGTTGCGGAAGTGCTCAGCTACGTGCAATACGACAAGCAAGAGCTCGTCAGGCGCATGCGCCGGCGCCTGGAGCAGGCTGTTCGTGCCGGCAATGTCAATATGAAGGATTCGGCGTTGATGATGCGCCGCTACGAGGAAGGGCTTGCCGCCTACACATACCTCGTCGACGATGACGCGGAGATCGAGCAGGACAGTGGTGGCTCTGCTGCTGTCAGCCATGATAAGGCTGGCAGTCGCGATTCGACCGGTGACACTATATCGGTCGCCGCACCCACTGCCGATGGGCCAGTCTGATTGCTGAGCCTGGCTTGATTGTCGGGCCTGGCTTGATGTCGGGCCTGGCTTGATGTAGGGCTGGGCTTGATGTAGGGCTGGGCTTGATGTCGGGCTGGGCCTGACGGTTTGGCTGGGCCTGATTGCGGAGGCATGTGTGCGTGTGACGTCGCTGCGTCGCACGCGCGAGTTTTAGAATTATACGACTGTCGAATTACTGTTATGCACGCAGCTGTCTTTGTCGATTTTGAGAATCTGTTTCTGTCACTCAAAGGTCGCGAAGAGCTCAGCGGCTTTCGCATTCGAGAACTGTCGCTTGGCATTCTCGAGCAGCTGAAGCAGCGTCTGCATACCGACAAGGCACCCATGGTGCTCGGCCGTTCGTATGCGGCGTTCGACACGTATCCAGGCATGGAGGTCGCGCACGATCTCGCCCTGATGGGTTTCGATCCGCAATACGTGCTGGTCGGTCATGCCGGCAAAAACTCGGCCGACGTGCAGTTGGCGTGTGATGTCTGCCGCGTGCTCTACCGTCGTCCGGACATCGATGCGATCGTGATCGTGTCCGGTGACCGGGACTTCATTCCGATTGCGCGTCAGGTGCTCGAAGAAAACCGAGAACTGCGCGTCGTTGCGATCCCTGACAGCACCAGTGGTGACCTGCGCATGCGGGTTGGCGCCGATCGCTTCTGGAACGCGCTCGATCTGATTTCGGTTGAGAAGCCCGAACCGAAACCCGCTGCCGAGCCGCCGGCGCCGCCAGTTGAGAATGGCCAGCCGAGTGAGCCGGTCGAAGGCGTCGCCGGCGAAGAACTGGATGAGCACAAGGCGGCCATTGTCGGCCATATTCCGGTGACTTGGCGCACCGATGAGCTGCCGACCGATGCCCACGTGGCGCAACGCCTTGACCAGTGCGTGGAGCTGATCCTGCGTGCGCAAGTTCGTCACGGCAGCTCTGAGGTTTGGCTGTCACCGTTCCTTAAAGGCCCCATGAGCCACCACTTTAGCGGCCTTGTGCATCCGGAGCGACGCGCGTTGATCAACGAACTGCGTCATCGGGGTGTCATTCAGATCGAAGAGCGCGAGAATCAATACGCGGATCATCCGTACTCGGTGATCGTGATCGATCAGACGCACCCGATGGTGACCGTCGCGGCTGAGCGCACCAAGAAGCAAGACGAGGCAAACTGAGTTTGCTCCGTCGTGTCTTTCCCGCCGTGTCTTCCCGGCAGTCTCCGTCCGCAGTATCCGTCCGAAGTGTCCGTCCGAAGTGTCCGTCTGACCTGACTGCTTGAGCAATCGCTATTCCCCAAGCGGTTGCTGCTAGACCTAGTGGCCTGATCTATTTGGCTGCGCGAACCGAGACCCCTCGATGACTAGAAACCTGCCCCTCCTCGCTGCTGTTGTTGCCTGCGGAGCGACCGCGACGGCTCAGTCCTTTCAGCAGCTTGTGGACAGTCGCAACAGCGCGAACCCATACTCGTCGGTCTTCCAAATCGAGGCCGGCGCGATTGGCGTGCAGGCGCAGGGTCGTGATGCCAACAACGAACTTCGTGGCCTTGAGGACACGATCAGTTGGGATGGCAACGTCTACTACCGCGATGATGAGTTTGGCTCGCGACGCGGCACGCTCGAGGCCTATGCCGGTCGCGACGGCATCTTTGCTGGTTTCCAAGACGGCAAACTCATTGGCGACGACACGGTCACGCGGTTTGAGTTCCGCGCGCGGCCGTGGATGTTCTACCGCGATGGTTACTACGAAGCTGACGAACTGCGCCAAAACGGCTTCTTCGAAGGCTCCGAATACGAAGGCTACATCGGCTTTGGTCGTGAGGCGCAAGACGGTCTCTACATCGAGCTTGGCCCGTACTACCGTCAGCATGACTTTGAGCGCTCGGACCTGACGTTCTCCAATTACACGTTGCCCGAGGCTTACGCGGCCTATGGCTTGCGGATGTATCTCGAGCAGCGCGCAGTCCAGATGGATCGCCGGCGCGGTTTGCCGCAGCAGGGCTTCGTATTGACGCTCATTGGCGAGCGTGAGTGGAACGACAGCAGCGCGCCTTTTGGTCAGATCGGCTTTACCAATACACGTTTGCCAAACTCGGCTTGGCGTGCCCGTGGCCGTCTCGAATGGTACATCCCCGCATCAGATGCTGCGACCTGGGAAGTGTTTGTCAATGGTGGCATGCACGACGAGAAGGATCGCCTGCAGAGCATCCAAGGCCAGCGACCACTCGGCAATCAGTGGGCCGATGGGCAACTGCGATTGCGCTTTAACATTGGTCAGTCGATGACGCTCACGCCGTTTGCGAACGTGCAATACTCACGCACCAGCAAGCAGGATGGCGGTGCGACGAAGGACTTCTTCTTGGGCGGTGGTGTCGAGACCTACGTGCACTTCAGCGAGAGCTTGTCGCTGCACGCTTGGTACTCGTTCGTAGAGAATGAGAATCGCCCGTCCGTCAGCATCGAAGAAGACCTGCGCGGCGAGCACATGTGGTTCGTCGGCATGGTGCTGCGCCTCGGCGCCTCGCGCCGCTAACACGATCTACTCAGTGCAAGGTGTGGCTGAGCAGACGCAGTGTTGGCAACGTGTGTTGCCAGCACGCATCGCCAGCACACGTCGACTGACGTGGGATATGCCCGCGCGGCGCCGCAGCGGGCCCTTGGCCGCAACTAACACCTAGCGCCAGCGCGCTGCGGCGCTCGCCTAGTTCTTGATGACTGGCAACCAGTTGGAGAACACGGTCTCCGTCTGGTGTTCGCCATCGTTCCACGTCGTTCGGCGTCGATACGGTGCGCGCATCGCGCCGGCGGCGCGGTAGTCCGACCAGGACTCGCGAACATGAACCAACGTTTCGTCCGGCAGTCGTTCCCACGATTCGACGATGCGGATCAGATACGACTCAGTGTCGATGTGGATGCGCAGGCGATCAAACTCGTCGCCGATGGCTTCGAGTACCATCAGGTCGCGATCGCCCGAGCTGCGTTGCGCGATCGGCCGGAACTGCAGCGTGCCTTGCTGGTTTGCCGCCAGCAGCATCAGAGGGTGGCGCATCATCTCGTGGCGCAGCAGCTTTGCCTCGCGCGCATTGAGTGATTTACGAAGCTTGGCGAGGCCTTCCGACCAATGGTCGCCGTCGAGTTCGGTCGTGAGCGTTTGCCCGACAATCTGGCGCTCGCGCCTGAGCTTGCCAGCTTGGTCCCAAACAATGGTGTCGGTAGCGTCCGGAGACTTGTCCGCGACGATTGTGCCAGTCGCCTCAAATCCCGTCAGGTTGCCGAAGTTCTCGCCGCCGCCCATGGCTGCACGCGCGCGAATCAGCCACGGTCCGGTTTGGGCGATTGCCGTCGGCGTCGGCGTAGACTCACTGCTGATTTCAAAGCCCTTGGGGCGCAGCTCGAACGGCACCAAGCCGGGCACTTCGGGGGTGGGGCCTGGGCCAATCACGATCATCCAAGCGGGGGTTTTTTGGAACGCCACCGCAGCCTTCGTTGGATCCCAGCTCCCCAAGTCGGATAACTGATCCAGTCTCGCCATCAGCGAACCTTGAGCGATCCCGCGTGTCTTGAGGTTCGCCGCGAGCCGCAAGCGTTCACTGCTCGAGAGGCTCGGTATGTTGGCGTTAAGTCGCGCGCGTCGCAGGGCCAGTCCTAGTTCCGATGCTGTCGGCGGGACATCGACCAACGATTTACGTGCTTGATTGAGAACTCGCCAAAGGGTGGGCGCCTGCTCGTAGCCAACGGTCGCCGAAATCACCAAGGCGATCGCGTCAGGCGTGCGCTCGATGCTCGACTGCCATTGCACGTCGGTGATTCCTGCTTCGTTCTGCAGGCGCTCAAGTCGGCCTCCTCGGCCTCCGAGCGTCAGGCACGAATGCATCACCAGCCATTCGGCAGCGCCGTAGCCAGCGGTTTCATCCGGCAAGTGCATGACGATGGCCGCGTTCACGTTGTTTGGTCGGCCGAGCGTGTTGGCCCAAAAAAGGCCTGATTCGAACTGCCGGTGCACGATGCGGGGCGGGCCCGGAACCGCCGGCGGCGGCGTCCATCCGGCGATTGCCGTTGCTTCTGGTTTCAGCAGAACGACTTGGATCTGGTCGAGGCTCTTGGCTGCCGAGATTGCCAATAGGCACCCCTCGGGTCGGTAGAGCCGCGAATGGAACAAGCTCACCTCGCTCGGGTCGAGGTCAATCAGAGAACTCAGATACGCGCCAGTTCCCCGTTCTCCGTAAAGCAGCATGCGGGACTCTTCCCGCAGCGGTTCGTTATCGAGCTTCGCGGTTAGCGTGGCGATCAGATCGCCGCGCATGCGCTCAATTTGGCTACGCGATTGTGTTACGGAGTCGAGTGATTCACGCAGCGCGATGATCGCTTCGGCCAAGCCGTGTTGATGGATGCGAATGTCGAACCAGGTCGTCATCAGCCCGACCTTGGCTTCGATCGTGCCACCCAAAGCTTCGATACGGAGTCGTAGGCTCGGTCGCCCTGCGGTGGGGTCCGAAGACTCAAGCAGCACGGTGGCTGCCAGTTCTGCCAGCCCCGGGGCGACGAATAGCGAGCCGGCGAGAACGGCTAACTGCACCTGTGTGTCCGAACCGTTGGGGGCAACTTCGAGGTATGTGGCGAGCCCGTTCCCTGGCAGTTGCAGCTGTAGGGATTGCGCGTTGATCGGCACGACCTGCGTCGGAATCGGATTCGTCGGCTCGGGTTTTGGAGGTGTCGGTGGTGGACCACTGCACGCTGCGACCATCAGCGCGGTTGTCATCAGCGCGCAGTGATGGTTGTGGCGCTTGTGCGAGTGATTCACTTGGCCTCCACGATGGCTGGGTACGATCCGAACACGGCTTTCAGAATTGGGTGGATATCCTCGCCTCTGTGGTGCTTTGGAGCGAGTTGATCGAGTGTGACGGATGGCCAGACCAAGGCTCGTTCCGCGAGCATGATGGCGATGGACCGTGGACTATCGGCGCTACTGTTCCACTCTCTAGAGAGCTGCAGGAAGGTCTTGTAGAACAGACCCGTATGGAACGGCTTGGCCGTGATGGTTGCGCAGATCTCTAGGACTTCGTTGACGACGCCAGGTTTGCCCTTCGGATCCTGAATGTCGAGCAGTAGTAGGCTCTGGCCATTGGTCGTGATCGGCCAAGGTGCGCGACAATCGATAACTAGATTCGGGCGCTTCTTATCAAGAGCACGATGCAGTGGTCCGCGTTTGTCCATCAGCCAACGTCGCGCCAGCTCGAGTTCCGTTGGGTCCGTGATCGGCGGCAATACCCACGCGATGGTGCCGCCACCACTAGCGATGCCCGGCACGACCGATCGGCGCTGACCGCGCAATGGCCGCGGCGTTGTTTGGCGCCGCTTGGGGGCGACCAGCTTGGTTTCGGCGAAGACCAGATTGAGCGTGTTCTTGAGGTAGGTCGGGTCGAAGTTGCCGATCAAGACATGCACGGTATTAGTCGGGTGCTGGCTTGCTTGCCAGGCCGCCATGGCACTGTTGCGATTGGGCGCGGCGATTGGCGGGGCTTCCATGTGGGCAATGGCCGGTGAACTTGGCATCAGCAGCGCGAGCACTTCGGCATACATGCGCCGGCGCGGGTGCCTCGCGTGATCCTGCAGACGTGCCAAGACGCTCGGCACCCAGGCGCGAGCGAGCCCCCGAAGTGCCTGTTCTTCACGGCGTTCAAGAATCAGTCTGGCGACGGTTTCGATCGCAGGTTCGGTGGTCGTGAGCGCGAACACGGTGAGCGGTGCGCGGTCGAGAACCTCTGGATGGAGCGCGGGGGCGGCCGCCAGTAAGCGCTCGAACATGCGGCGATCGCCAAGCTTTGTGGCTTCCTGGTCGAGTTGGATGACGAGAGCCGCAATCGTTCGGTCCCCGGGCTCCGCCAGCTGTTGCTGCCAGGCTGCATCTAGCTTGGTCAGAGCTTCCCGCTCAGCCTCTGGATCGCTACTGCCGGTGGTCCAGGTGCCACCCAGCGATGCTTGCGCCGTAGCCAGCGTTAACCCTGGAAGTCCCGGTGGATCGTCCCGGCCGTCGGCCCACGCCGCGATGGCCCAGTGAATGTGCGCAACCGTCGGATCCTGAATCAGGTGGAAGCGGCTGCCGTCAGGCGTCGTGAGTTGTTCGAAATTGCGTCGCAGCGCGCGCGGCTGCTGTTTTTTGGGCTGTCCGGAGGGGGCTTTCTTTGGCCCTTGTTCGCCCTGTTTTTCGGCGCCTAATTCGCCGCTGTTGGTCTTGGCCGTGGCAGGCTTGGCTGTGCTGGACCGAGTCGATTGGGGCGCTTGGCTGCCGGGGGTGGCGGTCGCTGGCTTTGCTGTCGGCGTCTGCTTTTGGGCAGACTTGCTCGTCAGCGGGTCCTTGGGCACCGGTTTCTGTGCAGCTTGCGCCGGCGGAGTGGCCGCTAGCAAGCAGGCGAGCGTCGCCGCGATCAGGCTACTTACCCGTCCGCTAAGCAGACGTCGTGTCTTGGCTGGCTGCGTCTTCGCCGGTCGCCACTTCGCCAGTGGGGTTCCGCAAACCTGATCGTGGGCTACAGATGCCACGCTTGCTCGCCGCGACGAAGTCGACGATTTCGCGGCAAATGGGATCGCGGTGTAAGGCGCTTGCGCGCACGAACTCGAGTCTTTGGTGCAGTGTTCCGGCACGCCAAAAGAGTAGTCGGAAGACGCGTTTGACGAGAGCCTTCTGTTCGGCTGTGTAGCCGTTGCGATGCAGGCCCACCTTGTTGACGGCGACCAGTTTGGCGCGATCGCCCTGGATCATGGCGAACGGTGGCGCGTCGTGCGACACCATCGCGCCGGCGCCAACCATGGCGAGCTTGCCGACGCGCGCAAATTGGTGGATGCCGACCATTGCGCCGAGAATGGCACGATCGCCGATTTCGGTGTGGCCGGCCGCCATGGCGCCATTGGTGAACACGACCTTGTTGCCGACGGTGGCGTCGTGGCCGATGTGGGCACCGACCAGGATCATGTTGTCGTCGCCCACGGTCGTGGTGCCGCCGCCGAATGGGGTGCCGCCGTGGATCGTGACGTGCTCGCGGATGCGATTGTTATTGCCAATCCGTAGCCGAGCCGGCTCCCGGTTGGCCTTCAGCTTCTTATCCTGCGGGGTCGTGCCGACCGAGCAGAACGGGAACAGCTCGCAGTCTTCGCCAATCCAGGTGTCGCCGTCGATGACGACGTGCGCCACCAGCCTGGTCCTAGATGCCAGCCGGACGTGTTCGCCGACGACGCAATATGGGCCAATCTCGACGTCTTCGCCGAGTTGGGCGCCTGATGCGACGATCGCGGTAGGGTGAATGCCCGTCGACAAGGTATAGGAGTTCTTTGGATACGGCCTGAACGAAGCCGTGTGGGGTCTCAAGGTCTACCCTACGGTTGGCACCCACGCTAGCCTTGGCTCGCTCAGACGTCGCCGTTGGACCAAGGTCCCGGTGTTGAGCTGTCGTTGCCGTCGGTGGTTCCTGTCCACCGTTGGTTTCGCGCGAATCCGTGCTTGGTATGCCCACCGAAATCCTGTCGCTCCTGTTCCGCTCGCCCGTCGAGCGACCGCTAAGTCCCATACTGCCAGCCGGAGGCCGGTCGTGACGCTAGTTCGTGGCGAGTGTGTCGCTCCCGGAATCGCCGTCGGGCAGGTCTATCTGCGCGGCTTCGAGAGCAATGGCGCCGGCCCTCGCATCGCGGCAGACGAAGTAGAAACCGAGCTCAATAGGCTGCACCAAGCCTTTGAAAAGAGCCGGATCCAGACCGAGAGGATCAAGCAGAAGCAGGCCGAGACGTTGGGCGAGGCAGAACTGAGAATCTTTGACGCGCACCTCGCTTATCTCGGCGACGCGATGTTCGTTACCGAGATCGAGAGCCAGGTGATCCAAGAACGGTTCTCCTCGCGCGAGGCGGTGCAGCTGGTGTTCGCTAAATACGACCGCATTTTTACGCTGGTCGAGAGCGATTTATTGCGCCGTCGCGCCAGTGACCTCCGCGACGTGGCGACTCGCCTGTTACGTAACCTCGAAGCCGATGCCGTTCGTGGCGGTGATGCACCGAGCGGTCCATACATTCTTGCGGCGCGCAAGCTGACGACTGCGGACATGTTCAACCTCGACAACGAAAAGGTCGAGGGCATCGTCGCCGAAGAAGGTGGCATGAGTTCGCACGCCGCGATTCTTGCCCGCGGCATGGGCATCCCAACGCTGACCGGGATCCGTGACATAGCCAAGCTGTTGCGCGATGGCGACTTGATCGTGCTCGATGCAACCAAGGGTGAGATGGTTACGACGCCGAGCGACATGATGCTCGCCGAAGCAACCACCAGCTCGCAGCGCTGGCGTGAAAGCCAAGAGGCCGCGGCGCAGCCGAGAGAATCGATCAACCATCAGACGCGCGACGGCACGGCGATTCGCATTCTTGGTTCGTGCGGCAGCCTCGGTGAAGCGGACCTGGTGAACACGTTTGGCATGGAAGGCATCGGTGTTTACCGCACCGAATTGATGTTCCTTGCCGACGGCGAAGAACCGACCGAAGACGCATTGGTCGAAAATTACCGCGGCGTGATTGCCGCCCAGAACGGCAACCCGGTTTCGTTCCGCCTGCTGGATGTGTCCGCGGCAACGTTGGAAGTGCGAGCGCCGCAGCCCGAGCGCAATCCCGCCATGGGGCGCCGAGGCGTGCGTGGCCTGCTTGCTAGGCAAAACGTGCTGCGTATGCAGTTGCGTGCCATCTTGCGTGCCGCTGCCGATGTTAAGAACGTTGCCGTGTTGGTGCCGTTCGTGACCACCTTGTCCGACATGCAGCGCGTCAAAGCTGCGCTCGTCGAAGAGCGCGTTGGTCTGATGAAGGCCAAGATCGCCTGCGCGGTGGCCGTCAAGATTGGCCCGATCATCGAGGTGCCGGCGGCGGCGATGTCGCTCAGTGCGTTGCTCAATGAGAGTGACTTCGCCGTGGTTGCGATCGACGACTTGCAAGCGCACTTGCTCGGTGCCGACCGCGACAACGCTGGTGTTCGTGACTACTACGAGACTGTGCACCCGTCGGTGTTCGAGATGCTTGCGCGTATGTGTAAAGACGCCGACTTCCGCAAGAAGCCGTTGGTGCTGTTTGGCGAGAGCGCTGCCGAACCGGTGCGCGTGCCGTTCTATGTCGGCGTTGGCTACCGCCACTTCTCGGTCGCGCCGGTTCGCCTGCGCGGCATGTTGAAGGTGTTGGCGCGCTATTCGGCCGACGAGTGCCGTCGCATTGCGGCGCGCATTCTCGAAGCGCCGCGCACGCTCGACGTGCAGAAGGTGCTCGTCAATCTCGAACTCGAGTAGTCGGATTAGTTGGCCGTCGAGCGCCGTGCGCTTCGTTTAGGTTGCCAGCATGAAGAAGCAGAGATCTGGCGCTCTTCGCATGCTGGCCCTCGGCCTTGTCACGGCCGCGGGCTGGCACAGCATCGACGTCGATAAGGCTGTGCATAATGTGGTCCTTGAGCACGCCTCGCTGCTGCCGGACACGATCGCCACCGGCCCGCAAGCGGACCATGTCGATGAGCATCGCGATGCTACGTCGACGTTGCCGCACGTTTGGGCAATCTACAACGACGACAGCGAGATGATCAACGAGCCGCTCGCGGACCTGTAAGGGTTGCTGAGCCGCGAATGCTGAGCCGTTCACCGACGTGTTCGTGATTAGTCGTGGCTGGAACTTCACGATCCAGACCGGTATCCAGAGCTACGACCGGTGCTTGCACAATCTGTCGGCGAAGCGCGAACTCATGCGGCACTCGATGGGCTGCCGCGCTTTGACGACCCGACGCGAATCTACTCGTTTGACGCCAGCGACGTGATTGACAGCTGGTTGTCGGCCGCTGGTTCGCACGGTGATCTGCGCGAGGAAGTAGCGGTGTCGACCGTGAACATCCCAGGTCGGAGCGACCCTTACGTGCTCGAGAAGATCGACTGCACCGTGAACTTCGTGTTCAACATGACCGCCGCGCGGCGTCGCTTCGGAGTCGCTTCTGAGTCGTTACGACAGCTCGCGCCGGAGAATGACTTCGTAGAACGGCCCCTTCGGCGTCAGCGTGCTTCGATAGAGCGTCAGCCCCGTCGGTGCGAACGGCTTGGGGTTGAGCTCTTCGCCCAGCTCCTTCATCTGGTCAATCATGGCGAGCAGTCCAAACTGCCCTTGCACGCGACCGAGCGTTATGTGCGGCGTGAAGGCGCGCTTCTCGGGAAGCACACCGAGCGGTTCTGCTTGCTCCGTCAGAGTCTGTTGCAGCTCGCGAATGACTTCAATGTCGCCGGCGAGCCCCGCCCAAACTACGTGTGGTAGGCCTCTGGGAGGGAATGAGCCGAACGCCGTCAGTGACAGCGAAATCGCCGGTAGCTCCAAGCCATCGAAGATGTCCATCAGCCCGTCGACGTTGGCGGGCTCCATGTCACCGCCAAACAGCAAGGTCAGGTGCATCTGGTCGCGCGGCACCCACCGCACGTCGTAGCGTTCGCGCAGCGGTGCCGACACCTTGATCAGATGGTTACAGACGGGACTCGGGAGGTCTAAGGCGACGAAGCAGCGCACGCATGGATGGTAGTAAGGAATCGTCCGCCGCGTGATAGAAGAGTCGCATGGCGACGATTCCCTGCTTCCAAGTTGATGCCTTTACCGACCGGCTGTTTCACGGCAATCCCGCGGCTGTGTGCCTGTTGGACGCGAGTAGGCCCGCTAAGTGGATGCAGAGTGTTGCTGCCGAAAACAATCTGTCGGAGACCGCCTTTGTCGTGCCGTTGAAGACAGGCTTTGGTCTGCGGTGGTTTACGCCCCTGGTCGAGGTCGAGCTGTGCGGCCACGCAACGTTGGCGGCCGCGCACGTTCTGTGGAGTGAAAAGCTGGCTCCCGAGAAGGCGCAGCTCAGGTTTCGCACCAAGAGCGGCATCTTGACCGCGGACCTGCGCGACGGCGGCATTGAACTCGACTTCCCCAGCCTGCCCGCCAAAAAGGTCACGGCCACAGCGATGCTGCAGAAGGCGCTGGGAGCCAAGCCGAAAGCGGTCGTGAAGGCTGGCGATGACCTTTTGGTCGAACTCGCGTCAGAGGCGGCCGTCCTCAAGTTGAAGCCGGATATGGCAGCGCTAGCGAAGATCAAGGTGCGCGGCGTGATCGTCACGGCCAAGGCGGCCAAGAAATACGACTTCGTCAGTCGCTTCTTTGGCCCTGCGGTTGGCGTCGACGAAGATCCCGTGACCGGCTCGGCGCACTGTGCGTTGGCTCCTTATTGGGGTGAGAAGCTCGGACTCACGGCGATGCGTGGCTACCAGGCATCGCAGCGTGGTGGCGAAGTGGCGGTCGAGTTGTGCGGCGACCGGGTGTTGCTGCGTGGTTCGGCCGTGACGTTCTCGCGCGGTCAGCTGGTGCTCTAAGTAGGCGCGCCTACCCGTGCCAGTTGGCGGTCAGGTCGCACCACATCGCTAGGCCCTGAAACGGGGCCAGCTTGGCGTAGCGCCGTTCGATCGCCTTGTCCGTCGGCGGCTTCTTCCGGCCATCCATCTTTGCGATGGTCGCGCGGCACCAGCTGTCGATCGCGAGCCGATCGTAGTGACCGCACAAGCGTATCGCCTGGCCGGCGGCATAGGGCCCGAACCCGCGCAGGCCACAGAGTCGATCCCACAGTTCTTCCGACGGTTGCTCTGCCAAGAACGTCT
>JBNMNW010000032.1:0-32570 GCA_051278165.1 Planctomycetota bacterium
CCCGCCGCCTGTTTGTTTATCAGCCGCGACTGCCGCAGGCCGTTGCTAGGCGTCGGGGCGATAGCGACGTAGGGCTGGCCGCTGCTTGCGAATCGCTCCAATGGATCGACCACATTGGGCTTGGGTGCGACGCAACAAACGCAAGATTCCGCGTCCAAAGTGCACGTGCCGCAGCCACTGCAAGGGAGCACATCCTTGCAGAACCCACACGACACGCTGTTTCGCTTCACCTTCCACCACGCTGCCCACGCAGCGAGTTGGCTGCGCAGTGCCGTGCCCAGCGACGTCGCAACGGCCATCGACTGGTCGACACTCTCTCTCGTCGATGAATGGTTACCGGGATTGCATTTGCGACCACATCTCGCGGACCTGGTGTTTGTTGCGGCACTGCACAACGGCAACGGTCACCTACTGATCCTGGTCGAGCACAAGAGCTACCGATCAAAAGGTGTCGTTGGCCAGATGCTGCGCTACGCAGTGTTGTTGCAGAAAGCGTTCCAACAACGCCACGGCGCACTGCCGCTCGTACTCCCCATCTTACTACAGCATGGCAAGCCCCCAGGACGGCACGACGAACACGTGCACCTAGGCTTGTTTGCACCATGGCAACCATCGATACGCATCCTCATCGACGACCTAACGGAGCGCGACGAAGCCTATCTACGCATCCCGGGTAGAACGGAACTTGCCGAGCTGACACTGCTGGCGCTGCGCTTTCTGCCGCACTGCACTCCCGCCGAAGTGCCGCATGCTATCGACCGTTGGCAGGAGCTGATGCGCGCAATCGACCGCGCCGAGGCACCACCAAAGACGCCGCCAATGGGGCGTGACGCCATCGATGCGATTGGTTGGTATACTCTAGCCGTCACCGATGTGACGCCAGAGGTCCTGAGCAGCACCTTTGGCCGCATCTTGCATCGACCCGACGAAACCATCATGAGCACACTCGAACGCACCTACCAGAAAGGCAAAGTCGAAGGGAAAGCCGAAGGCCGCACTGAAACACTGTTGCGCCAGCTAGACAAGCGCTTCGGCACTGTCGACGATCAGGTCACAGCACGTGTTCGTGCCGGCAGTACCGCCGAACTCGATGCTTGGACGGACCGCATCCTCGATGCGCCAACGCTAGTCGAAGTGCTGGACGGCCCGAAGACGGACTGAGCGACGGCGCGCGTTACCGGACCGTCGGCGTGATGTCGAAGGCGACGTAGACGCGGGCGCGACGCAACGGATCGGGAATGATGATCTCGATCAGGTCAGGCGTCTGGGCGACGAACAATTTGCTGCGCGCCATCGTGATAGCAGCCTTCACGACTTTTCCTTCGGCAGCCTGCGGGCGCCATGCAAACGCAGCCCACGGTGCCGGATGCAGATCGCGATCCCCCGCTCGCTTGGTGCCAACGGCAATGTCGAGGAACCCGATGCGGCCATCGCGCAGTTCGATTTCGATGCCTTGCACAGAAGCCACGCCGTCCTTGAGCGCAACGGCATGGCTCTGCAAGCTGCTAGCCAACACACTGCCCGTGATGCTCGCAGCCGCCGCATCACTTGCCGGTGTCCGGCGCAGCTGGATCTTGCTCGGATCGAACCCATCGTGCGGCTGGGTGTCATCACGACAAACCGGCATGCTCATCCAGTTGGCCGACGCATCGTATTTGAGTTCGGCATACGGAACCGTGACGAGACGCGAACCACTGTCGAGATCGAAGCTCACGATGGCTGCCGTGATGCGGCCACTTGGCACATCGATCACAAGATCATCGATGCGGCCAAAGTGTGCGTTGCTGCAAACCACACGCAACCGCGTCACCAGCGAGAGTTCGCGGTAGATCAGAGCGTCGTTTTGCTGTTGGGCAACAGCCGACACACAAAGGGCGGAAAGGCCGAGCCACGCGGCGAGGAGACGTCTCATGCCACGATTGGACGGGTAAACGTCGTGCATGGAATCACCCAACAGTCCGTAGCTAGCCAAGAACGATGGCCTCCGTGCAATCGCTACACAGGTCCGCACAGTGCCGCTCAGGTCCGCACAGTGCCGCCGTGACCGCTAGGTCGGCAGCAAGCCCAGGGTGTCGCGAGCAATCAGGTATAGGCCCAGCAGCAACAGTACCGTGCCCGTGACGATTCGGATCTTGGGTTGCCAACGCCGGACGCCCTCGCCAAATCGGCTGGCGAAGCCCGCCCCGATGGCAACGGCAGTAGCTCGAGCAAGACCATCGCAGTCAAGACCAACATCGGCCCGACAAACGGCGGCAGCCACTCCTGCAGCGAGTGCGATACCGATGGCGCACCGAGTGTGCCGATCGCGAGAATCGCTGCGATGGCCCCATACGCAACGACGTGCGACAGCTAATTCGGGCTCAGATACTCGAACCGCGCGAGGTACCTGTCGGCAGTCAAGAACCACTGCAGCGGGTGCTCAGGCTTACCCGCCTTGTTGGTGCTCAGATGCTGGGTCGCGGCGCGCGCGTAGACCGTGTCGCCGTGGTTCTTGACGATCGCATTCATCGCACCTTGGTCCTTCGTTGCGCAGGCGGCGACGTAGGCTTGGCCGACTTCAACGAGCTGCATGCCGGCTTTGGTCGCGAGTCGCTTCTCGTAGCGCCGCAGACGCTTGTCGAGCGAGTTGCCAAACTTGCCACGCGTCCGGGCGATCATCAGCGAGACCGTATAGAGGTCACCGGTGGCAGCTACGTGTGCCATGCACTCAAGTTGCCAATCAGCTTCGACCTTGACCGCGACCGCAAGGTAGTCGCGCACGAACTTGTCCATCTTGGTCTTGGTCTTGCACACAGCCAAGAGTTGCTTGGCGCCGACGTAGTTATCAAACGCGAGTGCGTGATAGACGTCCTGCAGGCTCGGGTCGGTGATGTCGCCGAGCCCAATGCCGGGCGGCATGAACAGTTCGCCGGTGCTCGCTTGGCATGGATGGATGATGGCCTTGTTGCGGCCGTAGGTGCTCGTGTAGCAGTTGCCGAAGCGGCCGCAGCCGACCTTGTTGCGCTTCATCGAGTACAGCGGGCCGGTGTGGCCGCCGCCATAGCTTAATGCGTGCAGGTAGTTGCGACCGTCACTGCCACCACCGGCACCTTCGCTAGTGCCGCTGGTGCCAAAACGCCGCAGGCGATGGGTAAAGCCCTTCTTGCCGGGCAACTCGTTCCAGTGGCCCGAAGCGTTGCCGTCGACGCGATCCTTGGAGTGGTCGCGAGTCGCGGCGCAAGCGAGCACGTCGGTCTCCCAGCAAAGCACCCCCATCAGGCATCGGATCTCGTTGGCGTAGAGCACGAACTCAGCTTCTTCGAAATCGATCTTTCGGGCCATCAGGGCGTTGCGGATCAGGATGCCGCTGGCCTCGCGCGGCGCGACCGAGCTGGCCACCGACATCGTGCGATTAAGGTGATCAACGTGCTCCTCGTAGCTGCGCGACTTCGACAACGGCGGCATCGGAATCCCGGTTGGCGCCTGCTTGCCGGTCGTTGGGTCCATGCCGAGACCGAGCGCCTCACGCACTTCGTTGCGATAGCCATTGAACTCGCCCATACGCTGCATCTGCTTGTTCGAAGCTTTGGTCTGGATCTCGACGAGGTCGGGCAATAACAGCTTGCCAACGTTGGTCGCCGGCATCAGGAAGTGCTGCTGGAAGTGCAACTGCGTCGAAGGGCGCAGGATGTAGTTACTCCACACCCGGCGCACGCGCGCCACCTCGCGCAACTCTTCGTCGGTAAGCGAGCGCAGGCGTCGGTGGTAGGCGGTCCGGATCGACTCGTCGAGCAGCACGGCGTAGTCGCGCTCAAGCACATCAAGCTTGTCGTCGATGGCTTGCTCAAGCTTGGCCCACATCGCTGGCTCGGCGAGCACGCGGCGGAACCATTTGCGGCGGCTTGCAGCGTCAGCAAGCTCTGAGTCTGTGCTGGTCAGCGCAGTCATTGCGGCGCTGGCCTCGCGGCTGGGTTGCGCGTCGGCACTCGGGCCCTGGGCAGCCAGCGGCATCGACGCGAACGAACTGACCAGCAGGCCAAGGACCAGGTGCAAGACGGGAGTCATAGTAGAAGCTGTCATTTGCGTTTGCCCTCAAGCACGACCTCGGCAAAGCCGACCGGTAGTCCTGGTTTGCCGCCGCGACTCACGACCTTCAAGGTCACGGATCGCACCCTCAGGGTCTTCGGCAATTTGTATTCGGTTGCGGCGAGCGGATTCGCATGCATGTCAACCTTGAATGGCTGCTTGCCGTTCCACGACACCTCGACCTGACGAATGAGTCCCATGCGGTTTATGTCGTCGCGCTTCTGCAGCGGCTGGGTCAGGATCAGCCAGCGAGTCTTGATGCTTTCGTCGAACGCAAGGGTCAGAGTTGGTGCCTTGTCCGTCGGGTCGCATAGCCAGTGCGTGTGGTTTAAGCCGTCGGCGGCCTTGGCCGCGTTTTCCGGCAGACTGCTCGCCGTGGCCTGGACCTTCTGGCCATTGAGCTGGTTGCCCTGCTGCATCTTCGCGAGGCCTTTCATCCACGGTTCGATCACGTCGCGGATCCTGACCTCCATCGGTTTGGATTCAAGCTTGATGGTCTTGCCGATCTCGCCGGGCGGCGCATTGGCGTCGATTGCGATAACGCGGGCTTTGATCGTGTGCACGCCGTGCGGCAGTGCCGGATGGCGGTGAACAAAGGTCTCGAGGCTGGTCCACGCTTTGGTCGGGTCCGCAGCGAGTTGGCCGATCACCTGATCACCCATCAGGTATTCGACTCGCAGGATGCGCAGGCCGTGCGCCGAGTGCTCGCCGAGCAGGTACTTGCCGAAGTTCTGGATATAGAGGATCAGCGGTTGCTGACCAGCAGCGCGCAACTCGATGTCGTCACCCGATTCGCCGGCGGCGAACAGATGCCGTGTATTGCCAGCGCCCGCGCCGGCGCCAGTCATCGGCCCAGTGATGGTCGCGCGACGCAAGAACAGCAGCGCGAAGCAGGTGTCGTAGGGCTGACCCCAACTGCCCTTCTTTTGGCGTGAGAGCACCTGCTTGGCGCCTTCGACATACCACCAGTGCTCGCCGAATTGTTCACGGCGCGTGAGCCCGCCGACGCGCTCCATGCCATAGAGGTAGTAGAGCAACCACTTGCCGCCGCGACCCTGCGGCTTCTGGTCACTCTGCACGCTGAAGTTGACGTCGAGCCAAGACAAGCCGGCCTCCATGGCGCGCATGAACGCCTTGCGCTCCTTACCTCGCAGCTTCTTGCCAAGACCGATCTCGCAGATCTTCAGGATCGACACGCCGGCGGTCGTCATGGTGCCGGTGGCGTTGTTCGCGGTCTTTGAGCCGTTGGCCCGATACTGAAACCCTGCGACTTCGCGCTGCGCGACTCCGGTGCGATTGGTGATCGCGACCTTCGCCATGCGGAACGCCTCCTGGTGGGCCATGGTGCCTTGGGCCAGATTGTCCCACACCTGCGGCGCGACCTTCAGCCCCGCCTTGTTGGCGGCCCAGAGCCCCAACGCCGCGTATTGCGTGTTGGAGAGATCTGGTGCGCTGGCTGGATAGCCGTAGGTCCCGTGCTTGTGTTGAAACCGAACCATGATCGCAAGCAACTCGCGCATGCGCGGCTTGTGATTCGGATCGGCAGTGGCGCCGTAGGCAAGCAGCATGCAACCGACCGAGTAGGTCCGGTTCGGGGTGACGCCGTCGAGAAACGCAAACGCGCGCTGCAACGCGGGGTGGCTGATCGGCACGCCGCACTTCAGTAGCGCATACGCACAGAGTGCCGTCTGGCCGCCGACGTGATCGCCGGCAACTCCCCAAGAACCGTCGCGCAGCTGGGCATCAAACAAGGTCTCTACGCCAGCGCTGATCGCTTGGTCGATCCGCGGCTTGAGCTTGATCTCGTCGGGATGGATCTGCTGAGCCGGGAGAGCCCCAGCTGAGATCACGCTGGCTACGATGGCAACAAGCACGAGGATGCGCATGCTGCAAACCATACCATTCTGATGCACGAATGAGCGATAGACACGGGTTCTATACGAAACCAGACGGTTGCTTGCTGATCCCGCTGCTGCATTTCTCGGATGCGATCGAACTGACTCTCGGCAACTAGAGAGCAAGTCAAACTGTTCAGGTGCGGGGCCAGATCGAACACGTTGTTTCTGCGCCTAGCACCGCACGGGGGCAGCGTGCACTCTGCTGGTTGCAGCGGGTCAGGTTTCTCTCAGATAATCGGAGCTGTGAGAATGGCCGGGTATAGCCGCTCAGGGTAGCTAAGGGCAGCGCTGGCCGATCAACTTTGAGATTGTGCTGGGCCATTCAATTACTGGCGAGCGAGCATGGTGCACTCGCTGCGAGAACCACTAGGGTCGGCAGCGTGATTAGCTCAATCCCACCTACCCTCTTGCCCGCGGGGGTAGACTCTACGTTTGACTTCGCCATGAAGCTGTTGGCTGTCGGCATCTACGCCGCCATCCTCATCGCCATCGGTTACGTGGCCTCGAAACGGGTCAAGAACATCCGCGACTACTTCGTCGCGGGCAAGAGCCTCGGCTTCTTCAACGTGGCCTTCTCGGCGCGGGCGACCGGCGAGAGCGCTTGGTTGCTGCTCGGTCTCACCGGCATGGGCTACGCGATCGGCGTGCAGGCCTTTTGGGTAGTCGTCGGCGAGGTGCTGGGCGTATGCGGCGCGTGGATGCTGATGGCACGCCGCTTCAAGCGACTGACCGACCGCTATGACTCGATCACCGTGCCCGACTACCTTGAGAGTCGGCTGCGCGACAACGGCAAAACTCTGCGCCTGATCGCCGCCTTCGCCTTGGTGGTCTTCGTACCGATCTACGCCGGCGCGCAGGTCTTCGCCACCGGCACAGCGTTCCACGCCTTCCTCGGCTGGAACCACTACCTCGGCGCCGGGATTGGCTTCGCAGTGGTCCTGGTCTACATCACCCAAGGCGGCTTCACCGCCGTGGTTTGGTCGGATGTCTTCCAGGGCAGCTTGATGGTCATTGGCCTTGTTGCCCTGCCAATCGTCGCACTCGTATATGTCGGCGGGCTCGATGAGGTGACCACCTCGCTGAACGCTATCGACCCCCACCTGCTGACGTGGCACGGTCCGGGTGAGGATGGGCCGAGCACCGGCGGATGGAGCACGTCGACCATCGTCACCATCATTGGCATGGCGGCGATCGGCATCGGCTTCCTCGGTTCGCCGCAGGTCTTCGTGCGCTACATCTCGATGAAGGACGAGAAGCAGATCCTGCCGGGCACGATCACCGCGGGCGTGTGGACGGTGCTCGCTGACTCCGGCGCAGTGCTCGTCGGCCTGTTTGGTCGCGTTATTTACGAACCGGAAGCGCTAGGCGGCAACAAGGACAACATCTTGCCTGAGATGGCGCAGGATTTGCTGCCAGGCTTCTTCGCTGGGCTGTTCATCGCCATGGTGCTCGCCGCCATCATGTCGACCATCGACTCCTTGCTGGTCGTCGCCTCAAGCGCGGGCGTGCGCGACTACTGGCAAAAGACGAAGCACCCTGAGATGAGCGACGAGCAGCTGATGAAGCTGACGCGCAAGGTGACGCTCGGCCTGTCCTTGGTGTCGTTCCTTATCGGCATCGGCATCATGATGTATGACAAGGAGAAGGGCGTCTTTTGGACGATCATCTTCGGCTGGTCCGGCATTGCCGCGACCTTCTGCCCAACCGTCATCCTCAGCCTCTGCTGGTCGAAGCTCACCGCGCTCGGTGCGAAATGCGCGATGGTGGCCGGCTTCCTCGGCGTCGGCCTGTTCAAGTGGGCGATCCCGCCACTGCTAAACGGAGCGGGCTTGGAAACGTGGTCCGGCTACCTCGAGTCCTTAGACGTGCTGTTGCCGTCGTTCCTGCTCGGGTTCCTGGTCGCCATCGTCGTCAGCTTGTTCGACAAGGCCGGCCAAGCGCGCGTCGCTGGTGTGGCCGACGAGCTGCGCGGTCCGTAGCGAGACCGCTCTTCGTGACCGGTTTCTGAGAACGCTAGTTGGCTGGAAACCGGGAAACGAGAGCGACTCCGAGAAGGTCATCCCGATGAGCGGGGAACGTAGGCCGCACGTCGCGCGACATCGCACCACGGACTCGCGGCGAAGCTTGAGGTCCGACAGGTCCTCCTGCTGGCCCCAGACAAACGTGCCTGACTGCTCGCAGTCCCGCGAATAAATCGTGCAATGTACCTTGGCAAGACCCGCGCATCGAACGAGCCATCCAGGCTCGTCGCAACGAAGTTGCAAGCATTCACCTTGCGCGTGATCGAGACTGGCCAAACGTATTGCGATCCGTAAGCGCTAAGCTGCCGTAGTGACCATCTACTTCGCGCGTATCGTTACGGCCATGGCTCTCGCCCTGGTGGCAGTGGCGCCGGCACAGGACGAGAAGGCGCGGCTCGCAAACGACCTCGACGCATTCCGCAAGTCGACGCAGAGCGAGCAGCGCGGCCAACGATTCGAACGCATCCTCGCCGCTGGCAAAACCGGCGCCGAACCGGCGCTGCGGTTCGTCGATGCAAGGCTCGCCAACGGGCTAAGAGACTACACACCCGCTCTACAAGACTGGCTCAAGGACGCGTATCCAGCGCACCTGATTGGCCTCGACTACGAGCAGATCCTGACCGTGCAACGCGCGCGCCGCCGGTGGCAAACCTACGTTTTGCATGGCGGTCATCGCAAGAGCTTCCAAGACGAGTTCCTGACCCCGATGCAGGCCGCCGCCGAGGTCCTACTGCTGCAAGCCGAGAACCTAAACGTCTCGGCACTGAAGCTGCAGCGCGCCGAACTCATAGAGTTCGCCGGCTACCGCGAGAAGGCCCGCAAGGTGCTCGGAATCGACCCGGATCCGACCGCTGGCAAGCGGTCACCAACTGGTATCCCCTACCCACGGCTCGATCAGCCACCGACGTTTCTCGACGATCTACACCACACCGAACGCACGCTCGTGCTCGCGTGCACAGTGGCGCCACCGGGGGCGCGACCGGTGCTGTTGTTCAACGATGCCGCGGCCCGTGAGATCGACGTACAAGAGGCCGAGTATGTGCTATTCGGCAACGAGATGCGGTTGCTCGCCGGCACGATCGCGTGGCAAGTCGACCCGCTCGGCAATGCCGTTGCTCGTGACCACTCGGAAGATCGCACCAAGGGACTGGCCAAGGGGCACATGTCGTCGATCCCTGAGAAGCGCGGCTTCACGCATCGGTCGAAGCGCATGGGCGCGAGGCGGTTCGGCAGCGAGGGAGTCGGCGGAGGTAGCAGCGGCCGCGGCTACATCCACGGCCTCAGTTACGGCGGTGGCCACACTGGCCCGCTGTATTCACTCAAACGCAACGTCGTTGGCGTCGGCCGACGAGGTAGCGCCTACACCAGCATCTACGCGACCGATCGAGCGCTCGTGCATGCCTGTCCCGCGGTCGACGGCGAACTCGCATTGCCACCCGGTTGGGATCGCACCAAGCTGCGAGGCACCGTCCGTAAGGCCTTCGCACGGATGCAAGCGGGCAAGCTCAGTAGCGCCTACAAGGTGATCGAAGCCGCGCGCCCGGCCAACGAAGAGTCGGCGATGCTGCTGCGGTTCTTGAAGGCAGCGATCGAAGTCGAGGTCGACTGGGCGCTCGATTCGGCAGCGGCAATCGAAGCAGCCGGCGACCTCTATGAAGCCAAGCAGCGACTGCTCGCAGCAAGGCAACGCATGCAGGGGATCGTGCGTTTCGACGCGTTCTCGGAAGCACCGCTCGCAAACCTGGCCAAGCAAGAATTCTTAGACGAGCTTCGCGCCGGCGAAGCGTTCTATCGAATCGTGCTCGGCGACCTCGGCGACGACGAGCAACAGCGCGCTGCCCGCACGTTTGCGAAGCGGCATCGCGGCACGATCTACGCCACGGCCATCGACAACCTCGGCAAGGAGGGCGGTGCGTTCGCTGCGTTCCTCGCGCAGCAACCGACACTAGAGACGTTCGACTACCCACCGCGTGTCGACGCCAAGTAGCAACGCACGGCCGACTGACCATTCCTGGATGTGACAGTAGGACCCGCCGGATGCACATCCCCGCGCTCGTGACCGTGGCCGTCGCAGCTAGCGTGATCGCAGCTAGATATATCCCGGCTCAAGAGGAGCGTTCGAACGCGCTCGTTGGCTCGATCAGCGTGAGCACCGGTAGGTACCCGCACGCGGCACGAGCATGTCGGCAAGCCTAACGCTTTCAGAGTGCCGACCATGCAAACTGCGGCTCGGACCAGGGCGAACTCGACGACAGTGCGGCACAACTCAACTAGACAGCAACCATCTATTGGCTTCGCCCGCAACCGCAGCCACATGCACTACGTAGCGCTAAGGGCTGCCATGCGCCGCGTTACAGGCAGCTACAAAGCGTTGGGCGACATCCTTCCAATCGGCCAACGGCGGGCGCGTTCGGGCCGCTCTGGCCGCCTCGAGCTTGCTCGGGGTAATCAACAGATCTTGCAGGTGCGCCTGGATGTCTTGGTCGTCAACGTCGTTTGGCAGCAGCCAACCGTTCTTGCCGTTATGGATGAAGCTATCGAGCTCGCCAGTTGCGAGGGCTAGCACCGGCAGGCCAGCGGCGGCAGCTTCCGCGACCGCCATGCCAAACGACTCGCTGCGGCTCAGTGATACCAGTAGGTCCGCGCGGGCAAATCGATAGGCGATCTCTTGGATCGAGACCGAACCGTGTAGTGCAATCGGCAGGCCTTCGCCGTGTTGGCGCACGCGCAACAGTTCCTCGTCGTCCGGATCGTAGGAGCCGATCAGGGCGAGCTGCCAAGGCTGCTTCATTTGTTGGAGCATGCGCACGAGTCTCGCTTGGCCCTTGGCAGCACTGATGGTGCCAACGCAGAGCACTTGAACCGCACCATCTGGTTTGCGAACCATTCGCTCTTGGTCAAAGCAGACGTCAAGGCCCGGACGCACAACCGTGGTCGAACGGCTCTGGCCAGCAACAGCCGCCGCGGTTGTCGCGCTGGTTGCGAGCACGTGCATCGGTTGCTCGCACCAGTTCGAACGCGTTGGCACCATGTGCAGCAAGGCGATGGTGCCGCTTGGCAATGGCTTGGCGCGCAGCTCCGCGAACAAGCCATCGACAACAATGGTGGCTTGCGGCTCTTCGCGGCGCAAGCGGTCGATCAGTGGCTGCAAATCCCGCGAGGTGCTGGCGATCTTTCGGCCTTGCTCAGCCTTGAGGTGTTCGAATACGCATGCTTGGTAGCGGTAGCCACCCGAAGTGACTGTGTCCAAGCGATGCGGTTCGATCAGGATGATCACAGGACTTCGCTTTCGTAGCTGGCCCATGCGACGCGACTCTCTTCGAGGGTGACGCGCAGCTGACCTGAAAACTGGCCGGCGAGTGCCGAGCTGAGCTGCCCATGCACCCACTTGGCGAGGAACTCGGTGGTCGTATTCTTGCCGGTAAACTGTGGTAGTTCATCGAGGTTGGTGAACCGCAACGGGCCGAGCACTTGCTGCAAAGTCTCCGTCGCCAAGCCGATGTCGAGCACGATACCGTTCTCGTCGAGGCGGTCCGCCGCGTATTCGGTGATGACCTCGTAGGTGGCTCCATGCATACGCTGCGCGGGACCAAACACGGCGCCGTTCAGGCTGTGCGCAATCATCACGTGGTCTTTGACAGCTACGCGGAAGGTCTCTCGTTTCGATTGCATCGCTTCACTCATAGTAGACCACTGGGCAAAGGTCAGCGGATTGCCCAACATAGATTGCGGCAAACGTGCTCGGCAGGTCAGCAAATGCCAGGCCCTTGCCCAGCATCGCATCGAGTCGCTCATCCCCCAAGAGACTGATGACAGCGGCGGCACGCGCGGCAAACCCTTCACTGCGATGGCTGTTGGCGATCGTGCCGACTTGCGACGCGAGGATGCGCTTTCTCTGGCAGTGAAAGCTATGGCCGAGCGGCAGCGTGACGCTGCGGTCGCCATACCAAGACAGTTCGTGCACCTGGCATTCGAAGCCAAGCACGTCGATAGCCAACTGCAAGCCTTCGGCGGTGGCCTTGGTGTGGAACACGGCAGCAAACGAGCCGAGCTTGGCGTCATCGGGCGCGGCTCGCATCGGTGGGTTTCGTCGCCGGATTGCACTTGCCTGCCGACGTCAAGGCGATGCCAATGGCGGACCTTGCACCAAAGCTGCTGCGGGCGTTTTCGAAGTAGTCGAGTCAACGCCTCGATCGACTGCCGACAACAGTATTCATCGGTAAGTCGTTGCGAAGATGGCCGGTTCGACGCAATACGGACTAAGCCCAGCGTCTGGCCACCACGCGCCTTGAAGCCACTCGCTGGAACCGATCCGTAGAGCCGTTCCGTAGGCCTCTGAAAGGCTTGACCTGGATCGCTATTGGTCCCCATCGAACCGATTTCGCACTCAAGCCGACCACCTGCTGATGCCTCACAAGTTGATCCGCAAACCACCATTTCTTGCATGCACTTCCCTACTCGGCATTCAGACATCCAAGCTCGATTAGAGACCATCGATCCTTTGGCGTATGGCAAAACGCGCAACTACATAGATGGCGATGTCACCTACCTATCGCCGTATCTTTCGAGGGGCGTGCTGTCGACGCGGCAAGTATTCCAAAGCGTGCTAGCACGCGGCTTCGACCCCAAAGCAGTCGAACGCTTTGTGCAGGAACTATGCTGGCGAGACTACTGGCAGGCAGTCTGGAGAAGCAAAGGCAGCGCCATCAACTCCGACCTTCGCCGCCCCCAGCCGGATGTCGCGCACACCGGTCTGCCCACGAATCTGCAGAATGCGAACACTGGGATCGCCGCGATCGACCAAGCAATCAACACACTCTACCAAAGCGGCTACGCGCACAATCATCTTCGAATGTACATCGCGTCCCTGGCCTGCCGCATTGCCAAATGTCATTGGAAGATCCCAGCCCAGTGGATGTACTACCATCTTCTGGATGCAGACTGGGCCAGCAACGCTCTGAGCTGGCAATGGGTCGCCGGTGCGAACAGCACGAAGACCTACATCGCCAATCAAGAAAACATCAACCGCTTCTGCCATTGCGATCAGCGCGGAACCTTCCTCGATCAGAGCTACGAGGCCATCGAAACGATGCAAACTCCGCCGGCGCTATCCGAACTCGCCTCGCCCAACTTTGCAACGGCGCTGCCACAGCACGAGCCACTGCGCATCGATCAAGCTCACGACACCTTGATCTACAACTTCTACAACATGGATCCGCAATGGCGAACGGAGCAAGCAGCCAACCGGATCCTCCTGCTGGAACCGAGCATCTTCAAGGCCTACCCAGTTGCCCAGCAATCGATCCAATTCATGATCGATCTCGGCGCCAACGTGCCCGGCCTGCAATGGTTCGTTGGCGAATTTGCAGAACTCGAATCCCAGCTAGAGAACAAGCGGGTGTTCTACAAAGAACACCCGCTGAATCGCTACCGCGGCACTGAGGACCCGAGGGACCCAATCCATCATGTTGACGGCTACTACCCTTCCTTCTTCAGCTACTGGAAGGCCTGCCAACGCAGCTTGAAGAACGCGTAACGCAAATGAAGAAGCAACACCTGCCGAGCAAGGTATGCCCAACCTGCCAACGCCCGTTTACCTGGCGAAAGAAGTGGGCCAAGGTTTGGGACGAGGTGCGCTACTGCAGTGAACGCTGTCGACGCCGGAAGTCTTAGGCACGTTACGGCCTCACCGGCGTTGAAGTCCGTGCTTAGATTGAGAGTCCACGTGCGGCCGGAGTCTTGATGCGTCCACCAGCGCGAGCCTTCGATACCACTACGACCGCCAGTGACGGTGATGTCGTTCCAGCTGGCTCCAGCGTCGACCTTGTAGGGCAGTCTCCAGACGCCCGTCCGCTGCCGCGGTTTCTACTTCGTCTCTGGCCAGCCTGCTGAATGCCGCAACAACTGTGCAAGCAAGACCATTGGCCGGCAGCTAGTAGACGCCCCGCATCGCCTTACCCTAGTGCTCAGACCCCAGGTCGGCTCTCGACCTAGTCTACTGCCTCACCGCGTCACGCAGGACCACGCGGCTGCGTGCGGCTCACTTTCGCGATGGCAGAGCGCCGCTTGCGGCCTCGGACCATTCTGCGTCGCAGGCGCTTCGACATCGACTCGCCATCAATCAGCATCTTCATGAGATCGCGTAGCAGCTTCGGCTTGCGCAGCTTGCGCAGGACAATCGCATCGGCCGAGTCAGACTGCACAACCGCGACGGGCCCCTTGCAGATTCCGAGACACGTGACCACGCGAACTTCACAGACAGTCTGTAGCGACGTTTGCAGCTGCGCACACTCGGACTGCTTGCGACAGTCTTTGCCGCCGCAGATGGCGACCCGCGCGAGTTCCTGCACATCGCCGGCGACTCTAGCCAATTGTGTAGTCCCGCAGGAGCTTGTTCATCTCGATGACGTGCAGTTCTTCCTGACCGATCTGACCGCGCGCAAACTCCTCGAGGTAGATCGAGCGGTCCTGACTGAGGACCAGGAGCTTGCGGTAGAGTTCGAGCCCGCGGCGCTCATGCGCCACCGATTCCGCCAAGATTGCTTCGATCGAATGGTCGTGTGACTCGTCGATCGGCGCGATGCCCTGGTCAGGGTGACCACCGAGTCCGGTCAGGATCTCGCCGGCCTGCTGCGCATGGACTAGCGACTCTGCCGCCTGCGCCCTCATGAAGTCGACGAGTGGCAGGCGGTTCGGGCCGGTGATGACCAACGAGTAGTGCGTGTAGCGAACGACGCCAGACAGTTCGGCCCGAATGATCTCGTTGAGGACCGGGTTGATTTCGTGCGTTTCGATGAGCGTGTCGACCATGGACTTGGGCTTCCGAGCGGGGGTAGTGACCGAACTGTCGGCCGCGAGAACAACTGGCAAAGAGGGGATCGTGAACCCTTCGCAAAGGGCGTCGTGTTGCCATAGGACGAGACCGACCTCCGCCGAAGACCGCGATTAAAACTAACAACTCCAGTTCGCCAAACAGCTTCGTGGTGCTGACGCATGAAACCCACCTGTTGCCGCACAACCGGTCAATACGAGCTTCCGCCAGCAGGATCTTCTGCCAGCAGTTTCTTCTGCCAGCAACGTCACCCACAACGCAAGCCGCTCCCCCACTAAGGATCCCGCCGCCGCTGCGTGCGGCATCCTCATCGCCTATGTCGACACCCGCTAACCACGGCCGCAGCTTGCGCCGGGCGCAGGTTTCGCAGACTGCGGACTGTTCTTGTTACGGCGATGCCATAGGGTCCTCGGCTGCAATTTCCTCACGCATGACCGACCCGATCGACTTCGTCAGCTACCAGGAAACCCGAACGTTCACCGCTCTCGATGGGCTGCGTGCGCTTGCGGTTTTGTGGGTCGTGGCGTTTCACTGCGAGCCGTCCAGATGGGCACTGCAGTCAATCGGACTGCAATCAATCGAACTACAGTGGATTGGGGGACACGGCGATTTCGGGGTCGACGTGTTCTTCGTGTTGAGCGGTTTCCTGATCACGACGCTGCTGCTGCGTGAGCCGCCGGCTCCGATCCAAAAACAGCTCGGCCGCTTCTACATGCGGCGCACCCTGCGCATCTTCCCGCTCTACTACGCAGCGGTGCTGCTCTACTGGGGGGCGTCTCAGTTCGCGCGCGACCCCGAGAGCGCTGCGGCCTACGTCGACTTCCTGCCATCGCTGTGCCTTTACTGGACGGACTACTACCTGGCCTTCCGTCCCGAAGCGCACCCGCAGTTCGTGCACGCGTGGTCGCTGGCGGTTGAGGAGAAGTTCTATCTGCTGTGGCCGTTAGTCGTGTTGTTCTGGCCACGTGCAACGCTGCGGACTGCGGTTGCTGGCGTCATCGCGATCGTGGTCTGGCGAGCTGTCGTTGCAGGCGAGGGGGTGTCCGAGGCGCGACTCTACTACGCCTTCGAATTGCGGCTCGATGCGTTGCTGTGGGGCGCGGCGCTGGCGGCGCTGATGCATCGTGAGCGCACCTATCGCTGGGTTCGCAAGCTTGCTCGCCCCACCGTGTTCTGGACTGCGTTCGCCGGCCTTATGGCCACAGCGGCCGTCAGCACGAACGGCGACCAGTGGCGCTACCTCGCGGTGCCGGTGTGCTCCGCGGTGCTGCTCGCCGGCGTGGTTGTGCAACCGGCGATGGCCGGTACGTCGATCCTGCACAATCGTGCGCTGCGATACGTCGGCAAGGTGTCGTATGGCATCTACGTGCTGCACCTCCTGGTGCTGTCACTTGTATTGCGGCTGATGAACCGATTCGGGCTCGAAGACGGCCTCGTGCAGTTCGTCATCGGCGCGCCACTGTCCGTGCTCGTGGCCGGCATCGCATTCCGCTGGTTCGAGATGCCGTTCCTGCGATGGAAGCAACGGTTCCGCAGCCGCGCAGGGTGAACTTAGTCGCACGTGTTGCCGGTGACGGCCAATGGGCCGCTACAGGTGCGGCACAACAATGTTGGTCAGGATCGGGCGTGCACCTGTCAATTGGCTCGCGACAAAGGTTGCGCGGAACTGCAGGAAGCGCAGGCCATCGGCGATGCTCGGGCTCGATGACCACTGGGTTGCCTCGTTGCCGATGAACGAAGTTGCGCCTCGGTATTCGAGCGCGATACCAGTACCGAACGGAAGCATCTGCGCGACGATCGGTTCGCCGTAGCTCGGCGGTTGCGGGCCACTGTCCACGTCACAGACCACCGCGAAGAGCACGCCGGTCTGCGGACTTGCGACCGAGACGACGATCGGCGACTGCTGACTTAGGATGTTGGCTGTATCCGCCATCCAGAACGTTGGGTGCTGGGCAAGAGTGCACGAGAGCAGGCAGGTGCCCGCGCGAATGAGACATATCCTGTTCGAGGGATAGCTTGCGGCTGGCGTGATGGCATTATGCAGATCGCGGCGCCACTTCTATCCGCGCCCCGATGAGCAGCACCGATGATCGTGATCGGTAGCTCTTGGCAGAAGCCAGGAACTCGCGCCGCAGTCGTCAGTCAAGACGAAGGGCGCGCGGCTTCGAGCCCACGTCGCGCAGCGCGACCGAGGCCAACTGCTTGAAGAGCGTCGTCCACGTCGTCCAGTCGTGCCCGCCAGACCCGAGGCGAATATGGCTCACAGGCAACGCCTCGGCCAGCAGGGCATGCGCCTTGGCAAAACCGTCTGCGGCCCCGTAGCCAAGATAGACCACCGGCGTCTGGTCCGCGCGCTCCGCGACCAAGCGCGCCCACGTCCATGCGGCATACGACAACTGCCGCATTGGATCTTCGAAACGGCCGACCGTCGGCGCGGTCCACGACCGCACGCCACCCGCGGCGCGCACCTGCTCGAGGACGTCTTCCGCACCAAGGAACGGTGCCAGCAGCACTACGCCATCGACCACGTGGGGATAGTCGGCGGCATAGGACATGGCGCCGAGTCCGCCGAGCGAGATACCGACCAGCCAGACGTGCTCGTAACTCGCCATCCGAGGCTTCACGATGTCCTGGTGCACGCGCTCGGATAGCAAACCGCGAACGTAGTAGGCAAGCTGCGCGTCAACGGCAACCACGTCGAGCGACGGATTCACGGACTGGATCTGCTCGACGAAGCCGTGACGCAGGAAGTCGCCCGGCCGATCGCCAATGCCCGGGAACAGCACGACCAGTCCCTTCGCCGGCGCGACAGTCGCCGGATAGCTATCGTGCCAGACAGGGATCGCTGCGCCACGAAACCAGGAGCAACTACACGGCAGCAACAGCAGAATTAGCAGTAGCCGCGGCGCGCTTCGCCACCTGCCTCCCCCGCCACTCGTCACCTGCTTATCGATCGCCACAATTGCCGAGAGTGTCCACGAAAGACAACCCGCGAACCAGCAAGGATCCACCCGAACTCGGCACAAGCGCGAACGCCGATGAGTACCGCACTAGCCGTCTACAGGCGCCGGGCCGAGCCGCACGGCCTTCGCCTTCACCTCAACGGAGCCACTGCTGTAGAGCCAGCCGAGCGGCACCAAGAACTGCAAGCTCCGAGTAACGATCTCAACGCGCGGCGCAAGCAGCACATCGGCGCCCAGATCCTGTGCCTTCAGCAGTGCGCGCCCCATGGCCGAGCGCTGCGCCGAGCCAATGCGCGTCGTGCCACTGAGGATCGCTGCCAGCCGACCAAGCACCGGATCGAGCAGCGGAATCCGCACGCGATCTTCGAGCAACGCGTCGCTTGCGGCGCTAAGCAGAGTGCCGGCCGTGCCACGCAAGTTGCCGACGGCTATCAGCGTCAGGATCTGTCGATAGTGTGCCTCCCCTGCGACCTCGCCGACCACGACCGCTTCGCGCCCCGGGCCAAGACTATTAGTGGCCGAAAGCTCTTCCATCACCAAGTAGCGCCGCTCCTTGATGCAGGCAGCGGGCAGGCAAAAAAACAGCGCTAGCAGCGCGGCGAGACGTGAGGTCACGAGGCAAGAGTTCACTATGGCCAAGGTAGGACGTGCAACGAACAGCACAAGACCACCCGCAACGTGCTTGCGCCGATCATCGGCGCACCGGCTAACCACAGACACGGATCAGAAGCGCACGCCGATCGACACTACCGCCTGGTGGAGCCACGAAAACGTGAACACTTCGTCATTGTCGGCACCGCCCTCAATCGTGCGGTAGCCAAACCCGAGGTCGAGATGCTCGCCAAGCGTTCGACGCAAATGCAGGGTCGCGTCGGTCGCGCGGCCCTGCGGCGCCCATGCGACATCGACGTCGAGTAGCATCCGCCAGTCGTCGGCAAAGCGCCATTCAACCGCCGTGTGCAGCAACGGCACGAAGCCGCGCGGCAGAAGCTTTTCGCTGACTAGATCGCCGAGTTTCGCGACGAATACTAGGTTGTGGCCGGCAACCTTCAACCGTTGGCCAGACCATGCGCGGCAACACATCGTTGATGCCGTGATAGAAGACCAAGTAGTCCGGCTCCAGATCGAGCAACCGCATCTGGAAATTGAGCAGCGTCTCAAGGCTCGTCCAGCCGGGACAGCCGGCATTAATAGACTGCACCTGCTTGCCTTCATGCTGCATACCGAGCTCAATGAGCTGCGGCACACTCATGTGGTAGTCGGGCACCCCTTCGCCGTAGGTCGTCGACCCACCCACAAAGGCAATGCGCGGAATGTCGGCGCTGCGGTCGGCCAACTCATCACCACGAAAGCCCAGGCTGTTGTGGCGATTGGGCGGCTTCTCGTAGTTCGGCGCCAGCGCATAGCCGAGATGCCGATGCGCCTCGAAGCGATCGAATGCACCGTAACGGTCACGCAGTTGCGAGATCGATGCGAACGTACGGAAGTTGGCGTCGCTCGCGAACCAGTGCAGTCATGCTGCCGTAGCGGCCTCAAGTAGCGACACTGCGAGCAGCGTTGCAGTCACGGCGAGCAGTAGTTTGCGGCGAAGTTTCATGTTAGTTGCCGTTGCCGATAATCCGCCCAAGCCAAGCGCAACATCGGCGCGCGCAACTCGGGTGTGGCGCATGCAGCTGCAAGGTACAGGTCTCCCTCGCGCTCACAAACAGAACCGGCGACCGGCACAATTAGGGGGCTTGCCTGCCGTTCTTCCAGCAGGTCGGGGTTAGCTGCAAACGTCTCAATCACGCCAGCACCACAGGGCGGAATGGGCCACCAGCGAAGTGCCGTAACGGCGGCAAGCTCTTGGGGCCGACCCCAACCAGGTCCCAGCAATGACGAGTGAGGCAAGTGTTCGTCGTAGCCAGCAAAGTGGTCGGGACACTCATCGTCACTCTCATAAAATCGACGCGCACTCGGAACACGTGCATTGCATCACGCCAGTTGGCGGCCAACTCGGGTCGGCGGACCCGACTCATGGCCCCTCGGCGAGTTCGAGGCGACGCAGCCGACGCCCAACAGTCTCGACCTACGATTCAGATACTGCTCAGCCCGCCACCAAACCGGGGAAGATCAAGATGGCTCGAACAGCTACCATGCCGCACTCCTGGCGATCCCGGGCTGATGACTGCAACCAGAGACTATTCGAGAACCAACGATGACAGACCAAGCACAGAATACCGAGACCTTCCGAGCTACAGCCCAAGGCAAGGGATGGCCGACCACAGTCGCGATTACCGATACTGAGTGGACGATTCAGCTCGACGAGCCGACCGAAGAGGGTGGGAAAAATAGTGGCCCCAACCCAATGCAATGCTTCGCGGCGTCTTTGGCTGCATGCCAGAACGAACAGGCTCAAGTGGTCGCCGAAGAGCTCGGCGTGTCCTTACAGGGCATCGACATCAACCTAGAGATCGATCTAGACCTCTCCGGTTTCATGGGCAAGGCAACGCACTCTGACGACAGCTACAAGAGCACGCGCTTGTCTGCGGTGGTGCGCGGCGACCTCACCAAAGAACAGGTCCAGGAGCTGGGTGATCGCGTCGATCGCCGCTGCCCCATCCTCGGACTGTTGCGCACCAGCGGGTGCGAGATTGTTAGTAGCTGGAGCATTGCCTAGCAGCCTGCCTAGCAGCCTGCGGAGCAGCCCATTCACGCCGGCAGTCCTGCTCGTTCGGAGGCCGGAGCATGGCGAACGGTTTGCCGCAGGTAACCATCGAGCGCGTTGCCGCTGTCGCAACCCTGATGGTAAGTTGGCGCCCTATGCTGCTGCACCAGATGCTCCTTCGAATCCTGCGCCACGCCACCGCGGCCGCGCTGATGGTATTGCCATCACTGCTTGTTGTTAGCCATGCCGCCGCGACCCCGCAGAACGGTCCGGACTTTACTCAGGGTGGCACGATCCCGAATGCGGCGAAGCATGACTGGGCGCTGGGCGCGACCGGAGCCCGCGGCTGGATGCACACCGAAAAGATGGTCACGTCCCTGGCGCGGCAGATCGCAATCACTGAGGTGACGGCAGGCTCGCCGGCTGCTTCGGTCCTTGCCGTCGGGGATGTGATCCTAGGCGTCGGCAAGAAGCTGTTTGCCAAGGATCCACGCACCGAGTTTGCGCGCGCCCTGACGCACGCTGAATCAAGAGCTGGGCGAGGTCGATTGTCTCTGCGTCGCTGGCGTGCAGGCAAGACGAAGACGATTGTAGTGAAGTTGCCGGTGCTAGGCACCTATAGCGCGACGGCGCCATACGACTGCCCCAAGTCGAAGCGAATCCTCGAGCAGGGTTGCGCCGCGTTGGCCGTTCGCATGCAGGCGGCGGGCTACCAGCCCAACCCAATTCCGCGCTGCCTCAATGCCCTCGCGTTGCTCGCCAGCGGCGACGCCCAATACCTGCCACTCGTGAAGCAGGAAGCGCAGTGGGCCTCGACCTTCACGGCGAAGAGCTTCCAGACTTGGTACTACGGCTATGTCTGCATGTTGCTCGCAGAATACACCATGGTGACTGGCGACCAATCGGTGCTGCCAGGCTTGCGACGCTTGGCACTGGCAGCGGCGAACGGACAGAGCAAGGTTGGTTCGTGGGGCCACCGATTTGCAAACCCCAGTGGCCGCCTCGCTGGCTACGGCATGATGAATGCGCCGGGCATACCGCTGACGATCTCACTGGTGATGGCGCGCATGGCGGGCGTCGAGGATTCGGAAGTCTCGCGCGCAATCGAACGCAGCGCCGCGCTGCTCCGCTTCTACATCGGCAAGGGCGCGGTCCCCTATGGCGACCATCACGCCTGGATCCAAACTCACGAAGACAACGGCAAGTGTGGCATGGCAGCGGTGCTGTTCGACTTGCTTGGTGAGCGAGACGGCGCGACGTTCTTTTCGCGCATGAGCGTGGCCTCGCACGGTGCCGAACGCGACACCGGCCACACTGGCAACTTCTTCAACCTAGCGTGGGCGCTGCCGGGCGTTTCGCGCTCCGGCCGACATGCAACAGGAGCCTGGATGAAGGAGTTTGGCGCATGGTATTCGGATCTTGCGCGTCAGCCGGACGGCACCTTCCGACACTTGGGGCCGCCGCAGGAGCGCAATGATAGTTACGCCAAGTGGGATGCAACCGGCGCCTATTTGCTCGCCTATGCATTACCGCTAAAGAAGCTCGTTTTGACCGGCAAGCGAACGGCCAACGCACCGGCGCTCGATGCTGGCAGTGCGACCGCATTGATTGCCGATGGCTACGGCTGGAGCAACCGCGATCGCACCAGCTTCTACGCTCGACTCGACAAAACGGAGCTACTTCGGCGTCTCCAGAGTTGGTCGCCGATCGTGCGCGACCGCGCGGCCACGGCGCTGACTCGCGTCAAAGAGAACGTCGTCGCTGAGCTCATCGAGATGCTCGGATCGCAGCAGCTCGAGGCAAAATACGGTGCCTGCCAAGCGCTGGCCAACCTGCGCGGCAAGGCGGCACCTGCCGTTGCGGCCTTGCAAGCCAACCTTGACCACAAGGACCTTTGGCTGCGCGTCAAATCGGCTGAAGCGCTTGGTCAGATTGGCAAAGCAGCGATGCCAGCCGTGCCAGCGATGCTGGCGGCACTGGCCCGTGCTCCCGCTGGTGCGGATCCACGCGGCATGGAACAGCGCTACCTCTGCTTCACCCTCTTCGATCGTCGGGGCGGCATGTTGTGGCGCTCGCTCGACGGCGTCGATCGCGAGGCGCTGTACGCAGCGATCCGCGCAGGACTACGCAATGAAGACGGGCGCGCCCGCAGCGCCGTTGGTTCGATCTACGAACAGCTCTCCTTCGAAACCCTGGAGCCATTGCTACCCGCCATCTTCGAAGCAACGATGGAACCATCGCCTAGTGGCATCATGTTCGCCGATGGCGTTCGTGTCTCAGGCTTGAAGCTCATGGCTAAGCATCGCATCGAAGCAGGCATCGGTGCGTGTGTGCATTACGTCAGGCACCAAAAGCAACACGGCAGCGAAAAGCGTGTGCCGCAGATCCTGAAGATTCTGATCGGCTACGGCGCACACGCACAAACCGGCATCCCGGAACTGCTGCAGACGGCCGACTACTTCGACAACGACGAGCAGGACTTTCCGAAGAAACTGAGTCGTCGGAAGGCCACCGCAGTGCGTGACGCGGTCCGCACGATCCGCGCCGCGACCGAGCGCCCGCCGCTCATCCGCATTCGCTAGCGATCGGCAACGACACGCGGTTGACCAAGCTGTGCGGTTGACCAAGCCGTGCGGTGGACCAGACGGTGCGGGTGCCGCTGTGCGGCCGCCTGCGCACAGCCGCGGGCGCCGAGTGCCGGCGCAGAGCCACGCGAACGCCTGAGTGCAGTGCGTTCGCCGCGCATCGGCTGCAACCCGTCAAGCGCGAGCGCCGGAGCAATCGGATCTGCTTTCCGTTTGGTAGCCAAAGGCGCCACAGTTTCGCGTTCCTCTGCTCCCGCCTCCTCGTAGGACCTGCCGAACGCCGTGCTGCTCGCCCGCGTTCGCCAACAGCCAAGCTTCGGCCGGATTTTGCTTGGTTTGAATCCTCGTCCCCCCACATAGCGAACACTCCAGATCCGACGCGAGAGCTGGTGGATTCGCCATACGCCCTCGCTTCCATCGAAACATTCCTCATGATCCAACTCTACTTTGATCCCGGCTGCCCCTTCTGCGTGCGGGTTCTCGACCACCTCGAACGCACCAAAATCCCCTATGAGAAAAAACAGATCTCTCTCCGAGCGGATTCCGAGACTCGACGCGAGCTGGTGGCGCTGGGCGGCAGTTCTCAGGTGCCCTTCCTCAACGACCCCGAACGCGACGTCCGGATGTATGAGAGCAAGGACATCGTCGCCTACGTCGACCGCCACTATGGCAACAGTAACTAGGCCAGCAGTTACCGGGCGAGCAGCAACCAAGACCGAACCGTGCCGATAAACACATCTCCTGCCCTCCGCCTGCGCGGCCTCAAAAAGACCTACGCAAATGGCGTGCAGGCCCTTAAGGGCATCGATCTGGAAGTGAGTCGTGGCGAGTTCTTTGGCTTGCTAGGCCCGAACGGCGCCGGCAAGTCGACGACCATTGGCATCGTCACCTCGCTGATCAACCGCAGTGGCGGCTCGATCGAGGTGTTCGGCATCAATACGGACGAGGATCTCGAGGGCGCCAAGCGGCTGATCGGCGTCGTGCCACAGGAGATCAACATCAATCAGTTCGAGCAGCCGCTGCACATCGTGGCGCAGCAAGCCGGCTACTACGGAATCCCCTGGCGCGAGGCGCGCGAGCGGGCCGGTGAGTGCCTGCGATGGATGGGGCTCTGGGACAAGCGCGCCGCGATGTCGCGGTCATTGTCCGGCGGCATGAAGCGACGACTGATGATCGCGCGCGCCCTGGTCCACGGACCACGGTTGCTGATCCTCGATGAGCCGACCGCGGGCGTCGACATCGAGATCCGCCGCGCGACCTGGTCGTTGCTTGAGGAGATCAACGACGCCGGGACCACTATCATCCTGACGACGCACTACCTCGAAGAGGCGGAGGCGTTGTGCAAGAGGATCGCAATCATCGACGGCGGTCGCATCGTCAAGGATACCGACACCCGCTCGCTGCTTCGCCAACTGGTGACGGAGACGTTCGTGCTCGATCCGATGCAGACCTTGGCGCGCGCGCCGGCGCTGCCGGATTTCGTGACTCGCCTACGTGAAGATGGCTCCTTTGAGGTCGACATCAAGAAGGGCGTTGGCCTGAACAAACTATTCCACGCGCTCGACACCGCGAACATTCAGGTTGCCTCCATGCGCAACAAAGCGAACCGACTTGAAGAGCTGTTCCTTGGACTCGTCGAGGATTCGAAAGGGCGTGCTGCCGCCAGCCCGCAATCGAACGAGGTGACCAAGTGACGATGCCAGAAGTAACCGAGCCCCTCGAAGCCACCGAAGACCGGAATCGCACGACCAAGGACCCGATGCAGATCCTGCGGTCGGTATCCGATGCGGAGCGGTCCCGACTTAGCGAAGCCTGGGTTGGCTTCGCCACAACCGTGCGACGCGAGATCCACCGAGTGGTGCGCATCTGGCCGCAGACGTTGCTGCCGCCGGTGATCACCACCTGCCTCTACTTCATCATCTTCGGGCCAGTTCTCGGCGACCGGATCGGGCAGATGCAGGGCTACACGTATCTGCAGTACGTGACCCCCGGCCTGATCATGATGGCGGTGCTGACGAACTCGTATCAGAACGTCGTATCGTCGTTCTTCGGCGCCAAGTTCCAACATCACATCGAAGAGGTGTTGGTCTCGCCAATGTCCAGTCAATCGATCCTGCTGGGCTACGCCGTTGGCGGCGTCTTTCGCGGCCTCGTGATCGGCGCAATCGTCGGGCTGGTGGCGCTACCGTTCGCCGACCTCCCCATCATGCACCCAACCATGACCATCGCGGTGGCGGTGCTAACCTCGGTGGCGTTCGCCTTCGGTGGCTTCATCAACGCCATGGTCGCCCGCAACTTCGACGACATCTCGATCGTGCCGACGTTCGTGCTGACGCCGCTGACGATGCTGGGCGGCGTGTTCTACTCGGTCAGCCTGCTGCCCGAGCCATGGCAAACGCTGTCCTACGCCAACCCGATCCTGTACATGGTGAACGCCTTCCGCTACGGCATCCTCGGTCGCTCCGACATGCCCATCACCTTGGCCTTCGGGGTTCTTTCGCTATTCATCCTGGGCTTCTATATGGCCGCGCTGTGGATGCTTCGCCGTGGCATCGGGATCCGGAGCTAACAAATTCATGTCTGACTCACCAAGTGCAGAGCACCGCCTCCTGACCAAGGGCCTCGAGGAAGAGGTCTATACCGGCACCCTCGATGCCGACCCGGTCCCCCTCTCCCACCGGATCGCTGCGGACATGTCCGGCTTCGTCACTGAGCCCGATGCCCGCAACGTCGAATACACGACCGATCCGTATCGCAGCTACCAGGTCCTACTAGACCGGCTCATGGCTAAGCGCTGTCAGTTGCGTCGCTACCTCGTCCAGGTCGGCGACTACACGCTGATCCCGGGCAGCACGCTATCGCTGGAGGAGAGCGACGAGTTCGTCATCTCCAACCCGAACAATCCCTACTATCGCTTCATTCGCGACACCTACGGCACCAAGGTCGTGACGGCCAGCACGCACATCAACGTCGGCATCCCGGAGCCCGACGCCCTGATCGCCGCGTACCGACTGCTGCGCGCTGAGGCCTCGATGTATTTGGCCCTGACCGCGAACTCGCCGTTCTTGCGCGGCAAGCCAACCGGCGCCCACTCCAACCGCTGGCTGGTGTTCCCGCAGACCCCGCCCAACGTGCCGTTCTTCACCAGCCACGACCACTTCCGTAAGTGGGTCGCTGCGCAGATTGAGAGCGGCGCGATGTTCAACCCGCGCCACCTGTGGCTCTCCATCCGCCCGAACGGTGACGCGACGCCGACGGAGATCGAACGGCTCGAACTGCGCATCTGTGATCGCATCTCGCAGCCCCGGATCCTGGGAGCAGTGATCGCGCTGTTCGAGGCACGCATCTGGCAGGTCCTCGAAGGCCTGGAACGTGGCGATCGAGACCTCGACCCGCTCGCCTTCCGAGACGACCGCGAACTGCAGGAGATCAGCCTTCGCAACGAGCACCGGGCGGCCGAGTCCAGCCTCGACGCCACGATCACCGACTGGCGCACCGGCAAAGACCTACCCATGCGAGAGTGGGTCGAAGCTTGCTGGCGCAGCTGCCTGCCGACCGCCCGAGCCCACGGCTTCGAAGATCGCTTGGAACCGATCGGCGAGATCCTCGCCGACGGCAACCTCGCCCAGCAGTGGCTGGCGCAGGTGGCGACAGGACTCAGTCCGCGCGAGGTGCTGCGGCGCAGTATCGTCGAGCTGACTGAGATCGATCGTCAATACGATCCAGAATGCCCTTCGCCAGTTGCGCCCGATACGACCGAGCCTCCGAAGATCTAGACCGCTTCGTCCCCGCCCGAACAACCTTCACACTGGCCAGCGGCCGCAGCCACCGCCACGCGAACGCGGTGCCATGCAACGCTTGCCTGCTGCACCATGCGCCACCTCTTCATCATCGATCCAATCGAACGCCTCCATCCGGAGTCGGACTCGTCCATTGCCTTCATGCGCGAAGCCGGACGCCGCGGCCACGTGGTCGAGACGTGCCTCATTGGCGAGCTCGGCCAGCGCGGCGACGTCCCGTTCGCCCACGCAGCTGTGACCCGCACCAGCGACGCGTCGCCGCGCTGGTATGAGACCGAGCAGGTGCGGCACGTCGAACTGTCCGGCTTCGATGCAATTTGGATGCGCAAGGATCCACCGTTCGACATGGCCTACCTGTTCGCCACGCTGCTGCTGTCGCGAGTCGAGGGACCGGTGATGGTCAACGATCCGCAAGCGCTGCGCGACGAGAACGAGAAGCTGTTCGCGCTCGAGTTCGCGGACCTGTGTCCGACCACGCTGGTCAGTCGCAGCATCGAGCAGCTGCTCGCATTTCGAGAAGAACTCGGCGGCGAAATGATCGTCAAGCCGCTCGACGGTGCCGGTGGCAGCGGCATCTTCTACATGGCCCCCAACGATCGCAACGCGCGGGTAATCCTCGAGACGGGCACCGCGCACGGCACACAGCTGTTGATGGCGCAGCAGTATGTGCCTGAGGTGCGGCAGGGAGACAAGCGCATCATCCTGATCGAAGGAGAACCAGCCGGGGCCGTACTGCGCGTGCCGGCCGACAACGACGCCCGCGCCAACTTCCACACCGGTGGTCGCGCGGTCCGCACCGAGTTGACCGATCGCGAACGCGACATCTGTGCGCGTATCGGGCCGGTGCTGCGCGACCGGGGCGTGATCTTCGCCGGCATTGACGTGCTCGGTGACTATCTCACCGAGATCAACGTGACGAGTCCAACCGGACTGCGCGAGATCGAGCACCTCGACGGGGTCGCGCTCGAGGGCGCGGTGCTGGACGCCGTGGTGGCACGCGCATCGCTAGCTGACTAGTTCCATTCGTCGTAGTCATGATCGACGATGACTACGACGCACAGCAGGATCGCGAGCAGATCGAGGTGCGGCTCAGTTGCTCGCCGAACGCAACGAGCGTCGCTGCGGCTCGGCACCTGATGCTAGCTAAGGACTAGAAGCCGAGCGTCCACTTCAGGCCGTTACTGGTGACCAAGCCGGTAGGATTGGCAGTTGGCGACAGGCAACTCCCCGCGATCGACTTGTTCGGGGGCGCTTCGCTGCTGTTGCGCCTCCTGCTCAAGAGCTAGCACTCTCACGGCGACGATCGCCTGGACTCATCTAAAGGTGAGTCAAGCGATGCGAGTCAGAATGTTGCCACCGGTAGCGACCGAGAATGTTGGTTCTTGTCCTGGCACCGTACGAGTACATTGGCGCGCACGGGTTCGGGTCTAGTCGGTTAGGGGGTTGCCGTGTTCGTCGATTTGGTGGTCGACGGCGAGCATGCGGCCGGGGGTTGAGGGGCTGTCGGCTTGCCTGACGGCGGCGAGCGTTACGGATACGAGTTGGGCGATTACTTCGTCGATGATCTCGGTTGCGACGCCGTAGAAGAGGAAGTTGATCGGCGTCATGTTGGCTAACGCGATGACGGTTCGCGGGGCACGATCGCTGGCGAAAGCGAAGATCCAACGGTGGCCGTAGACACGGGCCGTACGCGGATCGACCAGTTCTTCCACCTTGATACTGACGCGTTGGCCTTCGATCGCGGGCTCGTCTTGGCGCAACAGCGCGTCAAACCATTCCATGACGTCAGCGAACTCGACCTTCTTGGTTGAGCCGCTCACCAACACGAGCGCGCATTTGGAACTGCTGCACAACCACTGCGCAATATCGAGACCGGTCAACAGGCTTTGCCCAATCACGCCAATGACCAGATCAGTAGTCAGCCACCGGCCGCTCGGCAGTTCGGCCAAGGTGCTCGCTTCTACCAGGCCATTGGCAACGGGCTCGTCGACGACACAATCGATACCGGTGAGGTTGTCATCAGGATTGTCGATGCGCGGCAACAAACTGCGGCACAACTCACGGCCAATGGCGCCACGCGAACCGAGCACCAAGCACGAACGTCGAGCCAGCACCCGCCCATCGGCATTCAGCACCGCTTCGATGGCGCTGAGCACAGACGCCGCGACTTCTCGTGACTCGACCTCGCGCTTCAGTTGCGAAATCGCAATCGAGTATGCCGGCAGCGGCAGACGGCCATGGCGATCCTGCACCGCAACAATGCGATCGAAGCCGTTGCGCGTGTGCTCGACGGTCCCCAGCAGGCGGTCGCCGACGACGGCTTGCAAAGAACGCTCGTCGTCAAGTTCGTGCCCCAACTCGCCGGCAAACTGCTTCATGCTCAGCTCGCGCAATAACGCGTCGTGCAACACCGGCGCAAGGTAACCACCGTCTTCCACCAACAAGCATCGTTGGCCATTGGCTTCAGCCCGTGCCACCTGGCGCAAGAACGGCACGACGCCCGCGGCCCTCATCGCCTCCAAGAAGTGCCGCGTGGTGCCGAGGGCGCGCTCGATTTCGCCGCTTTCCTCGAGGCGCGAGTATTGATGCGACAATCGATAGACGCCTTCGACGCGGCCGCGATGCGGCACGTTGACGAGCGCCAAGGCGCGGAACTCATCCGCCGGCAAGTCGAGCACCGCATCGAGATAGCTCGCAGGCGGTTCACTGGCATAGCTAACGAACAGCACGGTCAAGTCGCGACAACCGAGCGCGCGCAAGGCAGCAATCAGGCCCACGATTTCGCCGGTCATGTGATGCACCAGGAAGACCGGCGTGGACTCCAGCGGCAAGGCCGCACCCTGTGTCTCAACGATCTCACTGAGCGCCGGCATGCGCGCCAAGAACGCATCCGCATCGTCGCGCTGGCGCCGCTGCCCCAAAGACAGTTCGAGCACCCGACCCAGCTGCGCAATGTCGAGATAGACCGGCACCCCACCCGCGTCGATGCACACGACTTCGCGATCTGCAAGCAAGTCTCGCAGGCCGCGATCCTCGAGCGCGAGCAACACGCGCTTCAATAGTTCTTGCGGCACCGCGGGCTCGTTCTCGAGCAAAAACGGCAAGACCTGATCCGTCCACTGCACCGAGACGCGCTGCAGCGAGCCAAGTCCAGCCTGATCAAGTTGACGGAACAAGTGACTGTGGGGATCGCGATGCTCGAAGAACGAGCGGCGACCGCGCACGGCCTCGCGCCGCAGCGACTCCGTCCACGACTGCGCAATGCGAGTTGACCCAGCGATGAACTGCCGCTCGGCAACATCTTCGATCACCAGATGCGGCACCGAGTCGAGGTTCAGCCTTGGCTTCGACAGATCTTCGATCGTGATACGGAGCGCGCCGCGACCACTATCGTTACGGGGCGCCAAACGCTCGAGCACGTAGCGCTGCCGCATGGAGCCGACGTTCGACTTGGTGGCGTATTCCGCGTCAAAGTGTGCCACGAGCGCGAGCGGGGCACTGCCATCCCGCGGCATGACGGCATCGCAATACCGCTGACGCTGCAAGCTGCCAAGCAAGGCTCGCAGGCGCGTTTCAAGGACCTCGGGGCTATCGATGAAGTCGGCGATCGGAGCGACTTCCGCCGTCACCTTGACGATTGCGATACCGAACATCTCGATCAGTTCGGGGTTCTCGCCAGCGCGCAAGATCCGCTCAACGGTGACATCCACACGGTCGGCACGTGCCTGCGCCAAGACCATTTCGGACAGCGCACGTGAGATCACCGACAGTCCATGCAAGATCGGCAACGACTCGAGATTGAGCTGCCAAACACGATCGACCTGAACCAGCGGCGGCCCCAACGAGGTCTCGTATTGCAGTGGCCGTGGCGGCGTCATGCGTCCCCCACTCCATACGTAACAACCGCTTTGACACAGGCCCGCGACCCCGCCACAGCAAATGCTTCCTTGAGTTCGCCCGCAGTGAAGCGATGGGTAATGAGCCGCTCACCGATACGGCACAGATCAGTGTCCGCCGCCAACAAATCGAGGGCCGATCGAAAGTCCCCACACCGCGAACTCGTCAATCGCAAGCCGCGCGCAACGACTGCTTGCAGCAAGACGGAGTCCGCGACATCGGCTCCGGGATGCACCAGCACTGCGCCGCGAGGGCGAACCAATGACTGTTCGCTGCCACTCTCAGGCCGGATCGCTGCATCGACCTGCGTGGCAGAATCGACCACGGCAACGTCGGCTCGGGGCAAACCGTGCGTCCGCGCCGCGTAGTGCTTGGCCAATTCTACTGCCGTTCCGCGCCGAACGTCGGCTTGTTGCTCAAGCCATTGCGGCGGGCTCTGCGCTGCCAACCAGGCGACCTGCGGCCGCACGCCGGCTGCGTGATGATGCCAAGTAGCAGTGATCTGAGCAGTGGTCTGATCAGTGGTCTGATCTGGGACCTGATCGGACGACTTTCCCGCAGCCTCATCCGGGAATGGTTCGATCGAAAGTTCATCGACCACCAGTTCGGTCAAGTGCGCAAGTCCACATGCCGGCTGCCCATGGGTCGACTTCAGATGCACTTCACGGCGCGCCAACCGAACAGCAGTCGCCAAACCATCCGGATTGCCCGTGGTATCGACAACTACATCAAACATCTGGTCCGCAAGTGGCGGGGCATCGGGATGCAGGTGATGCGTCTCCGTCGCGCCAAACGAAGTCGCCAACGGCAGCATCGCCGGGTCACGTGCGACCGCCGCAATCTCAAACCCTCTCCCCTCAAATCCTGCACCAGCCTGTTGCTCGCGCGCGCGCACGCCAGCAAGCGCGGCCACGACCAGCATCCCGAGCCTCCTCGGCCCCAGAACGGCAATACGATCACCAGCACGCGGCGCAATCGTCTGCACGCCGTGCAACGCAGCAGCAAATGGCTCAACCAGCACGGCGGCACTATCCGGAACGCTGTCGGGGATCGCCAAGCAGGATGCGATCGGCGCCAGAATCCACGGTCCAAAGCCACCAGGCAAATCGTGGATGCCGAGCACTAGCCGTTCGGGACAGTGCGTCGCGAGGCCGACGGCACAGAACGCGCAGTCGCTCGCAACCCCGCGCGCTTCGTGAGACGCGTTGATCTCGACAACGTAGCGACGCCCTTGCTCGTCCTTCGCAATGACTTCGTGGCCAATTACCTGCGGCAGCGGGAACGGCAGGAAGTGGCGTGCCAAGTCGGTCGAGCAAATGCCGCACTGACTGGTTCGTAACAACCGATATCCAGGACCAAGCTCGAGCGCGAGCTTGCCATCGCGATGCACCTGCCAACCGCGCGCCTGATCGCCATCCAGCAGATAGTGGGCTGCAACAAACCGCTGATCGGCATGGTAGTCCAGGGCATCAAACTCGATCGTTGGCATCGGCATAGAGGCCGAGCGACGGCCATGGGCAGTATCGTAACATCGCCCGACCTAGCACCAACCGTGTTCACTAGAAGTAGCCACGGCTCGCAACCAGTGTGACCGTGCGCTGGTGACGAATGGCATGACTACGTTGCCAACGACGCTTCGCACCGTGCCGCGGGTTTGAGGGTGCCTACGATGCTTGGCCCAAACTTGGACTTCACCGACGACGACGCAGTCAGTGACGGCTGTTACAGCATCGGCGCGCCCGCAGCACCTTTGACGAGTAACCCTTAGCGATGGCTCGACACGGCAACGCACACCTGACGCGACGACATCCATGGGCGGAGGGATACGCCTGCAACCACGCTTACCTTGGCGCTCGAGTAAG
>JBNMNW010000033.1:0-31848 GCA_051278165.1 Planctomycetota bacterium
AACTACCAGTCGACACCATCCCCGATCCGAGCGCTGCAACCGTCGTCAACGACTACCAGTTCGATAACGCTGGCAGTGCCGGCCGACAAAGCGACGACTACTACGAGTTCCACTACCAAGGTGGCTTCCGGCTCAAGGTTCCCAAGCTCGGCCTGCACGTGCGCGGCGAGAACTTACTGATCCTCAACGACCTTGAAGCAACTCGCGCGCAGTTCGAAGCCAACAAGTCGTCCGGGTTGCCGACGCGCGGCATCTCTTCGCCATCACCTCGGCGGCGACTCTCGCCAGAAGCCATTCGAGGGCGACTCGAAAGTGCGTTGAGTGCCGTAGGCCGCAACCAAGGGCTGCCAGACACGGTGCTCGACACCGACGCGCTTAACCTGTTCCGCTACCTATACTGCGAGGGCGGCATCATCGTGTTGCAGGACGGCGTCGAAGTGCTGCGCTGCGATCGCATGTGGATATCGCCTATCGATGACCGCGTGGTCGTAGAGAACGCCGAGCTCCGCTACATAACAGGCACCGGCGCAACCCAACAGACCCTGGTCGTGCGCGGTCCGCGGCTCGTCAAGCAAGGTGGTCGGTGGATTGGCACGGACCTGGTGCTGACGCAATGCACCGCCGACCAACCGCACATTGGCATTGCCGTCCGCGAAGCGGAGATCATTGAACGGCCAGGCGAGTTCGAAGTGATCTCACGCGGCCAGACACTGCAAATCAGCGGCACCAACATCCTGCCGCTGCCCGATGCCCGAGTCTTTACCGGCAGTCAAAGCGAGTTCCCAATCAAGAGCGTGACCGGGGGCTACTCCAATGTCCTCGGCGGCCAGTTTGGCGTCGTGCTGGGCTTACCGTGGAACACCACCGGTGGCGCCCTGCACAACTGGATCACTGGTCGGCCGGCCGACGAGTTCCGCGGCGAATGGGAGTTCGGCCTCGGCTGGAGTGAAGCGCGCGGTTTCCCACTCGAAGGTGCTCTGACCTATGAAGTGCCGGGCCTGTACGAAGGACGTACCGAGGTCTTCTACCTTGACGACAACTACCTCGACAGGTTGGGCCGCCGCAACGTGCGCGAGATCACCAACAACATCGATGGCACGCAAATCCGCACCGCCCAGCGCACGATCTTACGCAGCCAAAACCGGTTCTACATCGGCGGTGACCACGAAGGCCAGAACACCCACCTCGATCTAGTTGCGTTCCATGCGTCCGATGCGGCGGCTTACTCCGAGTTCGACCAGGGCGATTACCGCCGCAATGAAGTGCCGGAGACGAGTGCCTACCTGCACCATGCAAGAGACAATCATCTGTTGACCGTTGGAGTTCGCTTCAACGCGAACGACTTTAGCTACCGCAGCGACCGCTTCCTCGATACTCGCTTCATCGAAGAGCTGCCGGTGATGACCTACCAGTGGCTAGCGCAACCGATCGCCGAGACACCCTGGCACACGCCGATCGTGGTTGATGTCGAAACGCAGATTGGCCAACGCCGCAGCAACTTTGATGACCTCGCCGGCATTCGCATCAGTGACCGCACGCTGCGCGCGGACCAACACATTGAGTTCTCGGCGCCGTTCCACCTCGGCGGCTTCAACTTCCGACCCTACGTCAACGGTCGCGGCACGTTCTACGACGATACTCCCGATGGCACGAGTGAAGAACGCATCGCGCTCGAAGCAGGCTTCCAAGTTGGCACGCGCTTGTCAAAGACGTGGCACTCCGTTGACGAGAACGGGAAACCCAATTCCGTTCGCCACGTCATTGCGCCGCGATTGACCTATCGCAATCGTTACCACGTCGACGACCAACCCGACTCGTTCTTCCAATACGACAACGTCAACCCACAACGCTTGTCGCAGCTCGGCTACGACTCGATTGACTTGCTGTCCGAACGCGAACTCGTGCGCTTCGAGGTTCGTAACTTGTTCCAACACATGGTCAAGACGTCGACTGGTCTCCAACCGCGCGACTTCGTGTCGGTCGACCTGGCCCAAGACCTGCTGCCTAACAGCAATCGCGACAACCGCGGCGAAGAGCTCGGACTGTTCTTCTATGACGTGTTGTTGCGACCGACGATGGACTGGCTGCCGTTCGACAACTTCGCACTCGGTGTCTATGGCGACATCGATTGGGCACGCGGCATGCAAACGCTCGACGCCGAAGTCCAGTTCGGCAAAGTGCTCGGCTTGGATTGGGCTGTCGAATACCGCGAAGACACGACCGTCGACGGGGCAATCGGGCTCGCGTGTCGCGCCAAACTATTCGATCGCTGGGCGGTGTTTGGGCGCGCCCAACGAGACCTCGAACGCGACGAGTGGCTGGCCTACGTCTTTGGGCTGCGCCGCAACGACCACGATTGGTCGATTGGTCTGACAACGATCTACAACCCGTTCGCCGACGAGACGACGTTCCGGATTGAGTTTGAGCCGCGCTTGGGCGGAAAGAAACGACGGCGTGTCGACCGCTTTGGCGGTGCGGACATCGACGGCTCGTCGCGATACGCGTATTAGTCGCGCCGCGGTCGGGTCAAGCGGGAGGCCAACCTCCCGCCAAGTTACTTCTTGTTAGAAGGTCCAGCCAACGGACAGCACGACGCGCTGGTCAGCGCGCTTCAGGCTACCACCGGTGACCGGGCTGGTAGCAGGGGTGTTGTCGTAGTCGAGCACGTGCGACAACGAGGCAATCATGCTTTTGGTCAGCGACGTGGTCAGCTCGGTGACGACCTGGCAGTAGATGTCGTCTGAGTTCTCGAGAGACGGGAAGACCTCAGCGCGATGCACTAGCTTGGTCGTGTCCGAGAGCTTGCGCTCGTAGCGGTAGGCAATGCGCGCCGCCAAGAAGTCAGTCTCGGCAGGGCCCGTTGTCACGACGCGGTAGTTTTCGTTGAAGTACGACAGGCCCACTTCGAACAGGAACAGCGCGGCACCGTCGTCGATGAGCGTGTAGCCGAGGCCGAGACCGCCCGTGAATCGAAGGTCTAGGTTGGCGATGGTGTCACCCAAAACGCGGGTCTGAGCCAGCAGGTATGAGCGATCCGTCAGGAAGTAGTCGTATTTCAGTCCGGCACCAGCGCGACGCTGGTTGAGAACATACGGCGAACCCGATGGGGTGTTCGGAGCCTTGGCTTCCGAGTAGTCCCACTGACCATCTACCGAAATACGGTCGATGTCCGATGCACGAACAGCCTCGAAGAACAGGCCGGCGGAGCGCACCTGCGTGTTGCCGAACGTTTGCAGACCGTTGAACTTCAAAGAGCCTGTCCAGGCCGGAACTTCCCTGTCTGGCGGGTTGATCATGCCGAGGTTGTCGAGCGACAAAGACGACGTCGCACCACCTTCGAGGCGCAAGCTGCCGCCTTCGATGCCAACGATGCGGCGTTGCCACACATCACCGCTCTTGGTCTTGAGTGTGACGGACTCGCCGGTGACGAGGTCGCTGACGATGGCGATCGGAACAACGATGTCGGCGAGCAACGGTGACTTGATCGTCACCTTGCCATCGGCCATTGACGTGATCTTGCCGGTGATGACATCACCGTTGGAAAGAGTGACCTTGTCTTGGGCGAGCGCCCCGACAGAGAAAGCCGCGATCGCGGCAACGGAGAGGAGGAGGTTTCTCATGGCTTCGGTTTTACAAAAGTGGATCTTGTTGACGCCTCTTCAAACGGCAAGCAGAAAAACTACTGAGTGCAAGTTCATAGTTTCCCGGGGTGGCGAGGGCTTGGCTTAGGCGGGATAGTCTTGACGTCATGACCAGCACCGACAGCCACCCGATCGAAGCACCATCAGAGGCACCCAACACGCGCCGCAGCTTCGGCACCTGGCTGCGAGAAATGCCCCGCTGGAAGAAGATCACGACCGGAATCGCCCTAACAGCTGCGGTGACGGGCGGGATCATGTCGTTGGTCACCGGCGATCCGGCTCCCGCCGATGTGGCCGCCGGCAACCTGTCGGGCCTCAACGCCAACTTGATGCCAGAGCAGGGTGGCAACGGGAGCGGTTCGGGCGCTGCCGCTGGTGAGCCCGCATCAAGGGGAATCTTCCGGCTCGGCTTCAGCTTCATCGCGGGCTTCAGCATCGGCACGTTCTTGCGCGCCGTGCTCAAGCTCGCCGCAATCGTGCTCGGCTTCTGGCTCGTTGTGACGTTCCTACTTGTCTACGCAGGACTTGTGACCGTCGAGTGGGATCAGATCGATGGGCTGTGGAACCAGTTCATCGGCTCGATCGAAAGCGAGTGGGGCGACTTCCAAGCGTTCATGCTCGGCAGCTTGCCAGCGACCGGCTTGGCCGTGACCGGGCTCGCGATCGGACTCAAGCGGCACTAGTCGCTAGCACCCGCCGACCAGCGCTGGGTCGCCGCCATCGAGCCTGGCCTCGCCAACAAGAGACTCGGTGCAACACCCGGAACGAGTATTGACGGGAGCGGCGCACCGGAGCAATCGAGACCCAAACTAAGGTGTCACCGCTAGGCGGCGACAATGTTGTTTGTTGTCCAGGCACCGTACCGACAGTTAGAGGCTGTCGAGGTATTTGCCGGGCTCGTAGTTGCCTAGGTCTAGGATTTTGGTGCAGACGCGGTCGAGGAAGTAGCGGTCGTGGGAGACGATCACCATGCAGCCGGGGAAGTTGTTGATGCCTTCTTCGAGGACGCGGAGCGTGTCAAGGTCGAGGTCGTTGGTCGGTTCGTCGAGCAAGATGACGTTGCCGCCGCGGCGCAGCATCTTGGCGAGCTGGACGCGGTTTCGTTGACCACCGGATAGCGAACCAACCTTCTGCTGTTGGTCCGGGCCGGTGAAGTTGAACTTGGCCACATAGCTGCGGCTGTTCATCTCCTGCTTGCCAAGCCGGATGATGTCCTGGCTGTCGGCGATCTCTTCCCAAACGGTGCGATCGGGATCGAGCGTTTCACGTTCCTGGTCGACATGGCAGAGCTCGACGGTCTTGCCAACCGTAACCTTGCCGTCCTGAGCCTCGAGCTTGCCGGTGATCAGCTTCAGACACGTGGTCTTGCCTGTGCCATTCGGACCAACGATGCCGAGGATGTCGCCGGGCTGCATGTCGAACGACATGTTCTCCAGCACATTGCGGTCGCCGTCGTAGGAGAAGTGCACCCGCTCAAAACGGATGATGGTGTCGCCCAGACGCTTGCCAGCCGGGATATGCAGTTCGACACTATCTTCGGACTGCTCGACCTCAGTTGAGATCATCTTGTCGTAGTTCTTCAGACGCGATTTGTTCTTGGTCGCACGCGCCTTTGGATTCATGCGAATCCACTCGAGCTCGCGATCGAGGAACTTGGCGCGCTTCTGCTGCGACTGCTCTTGCTGCGCCATGCGCTTACTGCGCTGGATCAGGTACTGAGAGTAGTTGCCCTCGTAAGGAATCGCGCGGCCGTGCCACACTTCGAGCATCCAACCGACGACGTTGTCGAGGAAGAAGCGATCGTGCGTGATGACGACGACGGTGCCCTTGTATTCGGCAAGCGTCTCTTCCAACCAGCGAACGGTGTCGACATCCAAGTGGTTGGTCGGTTCGTCGAGCAGTAGCAGGTCGGGCTGCTCAAGCAGCGTGCGACAAAGCGCGACACGACGTCGTTCGCCACCACTACATTCCGACACCATCTTGTCGCCGGCCGGCAGGTGCAACTTGGTCATCGCGGTCTCGACATGACGGTCGAGCTCCCACGCGTCCTTGGCTTCGATCTCGCCTTGCAGTCGCTCGAACTCGGCCATGACCTTGCTCATCTCCTTCTCCGGGAGATCTTCGCCGAGCTTCATGCTGACGTCTTCGTGCGCCTTCAGCAGGTTACGAATCGGCTCAACAGCCTTCTCGACGTTGTCGCGAACGGACAGGGTTTCGAGCAGCGTCGGCTCCTGCGGCACGTAGCCAACAGTCATGCCGTCGGCGAGGCGCGCGACGCCTTCAAACTCGGTGTCCTGACCGGACATGATCCGCATCAGGGTCGATTTGCCGGCACCGTTCTGACCAATGACGCCAATTTTGGCGCCATAGTTGAAGACGAGGCTGACGTCGTTCAGGACGGGCTTCTTGTTATCGTAGCTCTTAGTGAGTTGCTCAACGGCAAAGATGGGCTTGTCGCTCATGGAGGCAAGCAGCTTACCGATGCAGAAATTGGTTGCTAGGCGCGTCAGTCACCATCTGCATCCAGCGACGCAATCTACCTGGACTGACCGGCCGCTTCGGGGTTGCGAATGATCGCTGGCAGCCGATGGATCATGAATGCGATGCCCGGCTTCTTGGTTTCGCGGACCGGGGTAGAAACACCATCAATCCGGGTCTGCTCCGTCGTAACGGTCTCCATTTGCACGTAGCCGCGAAAGATGCCGATCAGCTCCGGCCGCCCAGACTCGTAGTTCCAGATCATCGCCGCACCGCCAGACATGCCGCTGAGGTCGAGCGCATCGCCGATCGCATACCAAGCCGGCTGACGGTCGCCGGTCTCCCGAATGCGCACCCGAACGCACGGAGTTGGCGCCGTCACATCGATCTTCATGCTTGGGTAGAACCCAGCCGCAAAGCCAACAAGCAGCACTTCGGTATCGATTTCGGGGGCCCAGCGATGATCGCGCGTCGCTCCGTAAACGGCCGCGACTCGAACCCAATACGGCCGCTCAAACGCCAGAATCGCCCAATCGCCGTGCGGCAGCTCCGGATCCCCGGCTGACTCCACCACCGCGGTCACCGGCTGACCATCGATGCGAATCGACAGCCGACCCCGTTCGTCGCGCGTCAGGCCAGAAACTACGTGCGCTGCCGTAAGAACTCTGTCTGGCGCAATAACCGTCCCGCTGCCAATCGTGCGGGTCTGGTCGTCGTGGATCAGCACCACCGAATCCAAGGACCCAGAAGCCACGAATGGCGGCGTCTGGTCCTCAAACTGCTTTTGCAGGTAACTAAGGGCCGGTTTCACGGCTGAATCAGGCGCCGGTAGGGGTTCCGGTTCTGGGGTCGTGCAGCCGCCACCAAGAACACACCCGGCAACCAGGACGGTAGCAATTGACCGAACTGAAAGACGAATCATGTGCTCGACGTTGTAGCGGGAGGCCATCTGATTCCGTTCTCGTTATGCTCCTCGATCCGTGATTGCGCTCATCCCAAACATCGGCTGGCAAGAGATGTTCCTGCTGCTTGTCATCGGGCTTCTGCTCTATGGCCGCAACTTGCCCGACGCTGGCCGCAGCCTCGGTCGCGTCCTCGCCCAGTTGAAGCGTAGCTTCCACGACTTCAAAGATCAGCTCGATCGCGATGGTCAGCTCAGCGACGTCAAGAAGGCGCTGAAGGACACGGCGCGTGAGGTGAAGAACGTCGCCAACGTGCCACGTGCGTTTTCCAAGCCGGGCGACGCCTTGCGCGATCTCACCCACGAGGCCATGACATCGCCAGTTGACGAGCCCGTTGTCGATGCCGTTGAAGATGCGGTGGTCGAACTCTCTGACGATCCCGTTGACGAAGCGGTCATCGGGCCAGTCGGCGACGCGTCGGATGAGCCAGTGGTGGTAAATCCCGAAGTAGCTCCCGAAGTAGCTCCCGAAGGAGACAAACGTTCGGTCGCCGAATCAGCCGACGAGCCTAAACCGTCGAGTGACAAGGGCGTCGAACGCGACGAAACGTCGACTCCCGCCACCGGCAATCCCGGCGCGTAACCTCTAGGAGACAACCATGAGCAAACCCATCAGCACCGTCGTCAAGACCGCCGCCAATCCCGAGCAAGCTAAGATGTTCGTGGCGCAGCTCGCGGCCGCAGGAATCCCGGCATCTACCGACAGCTCTCCGCCGGATGAGTTCTCGATGAGCCAGCGGCTGATGAACCTCAGCGGCTGCAAGGTCATAGTGCCAACAGACGCTGCGGATCGAGCCAGGGAGATCCTCTCGGAGCACGATGAAGTCGATCTTGACGAACTGACGCGCCAAGCGATGGAGGCTAACAACCCCGATGGCCCTCCGATCGGCAGCGATAGCGACTGATCAGTGGTGTGGCGCGACAGGATTTGTCGCTGCCAAGCGGATCGCGGCTAGAACAACCAAGCCGCTCGAGCCGCTACTTCTTCGACTGTTGAATGGCTTCGTCGCCCGCGTCGAAAATGCTCATCCAGTCGCCAGCTTCCTTCTTAGGAGCGGCTTTTCGCTTAATCGTCTCTTCGTTACGACGCTGCTGGTCTGCCTTGACCCACTGAGGATAGTCCTTGTACAGGTCTGTGAGCACCTTCTGGTTCTCAGTGATCAAACCGACATACGGGAACAGGTCGCAGTTGTGCTCCTTCTGGATCTTCGAGATGTCCTCAAAGGAGAGCATCACCGGCATCGCAACCGTGACGATGTCGCCGAACGTGTCGAGCGGCACCATCGTGTACTTGAACAGCGTTTCCTTCGGGAAGCGTTCCTTCGCTTCGTCGCTGATCGAGTAGTTGCCAGCCATCAAGAACGGCAGGTTGAAGTTCTCGGTGACGATCTTGGCCAGGTCCCATTCGGTGATGTGGCCACCGCTCACGAGCACTTGCACGAACGGCTCGCCGTTCTTGTCCTGTGAGTAGAGCGCGTCCGTAATGACTTCGGACGACACTACGTCGCGTTCGGTCAGGATCTCGGCGAGTCTGACAGAGGTGATCTTTTCGATACCCTTCACGACAGTCCTATCGGCATAGAGCGCAAGTCTCTTAAGGCGGACGGAGTTACGGGGGGTTTGGATTTGGGTTCCTCACAAGGCCCATGGCATAGGCGCAACGGAGGAAACCAAGGTTCGGAAGGCGGCGACTACGCCCCGCGATTCGTGCGCACCGCAAACCGCAATCGACACTTAGCCAAACCGGCGGGGGCAAGAAATGGAGTATGGTAAGAACATATTGCCGGATTTCCTCGCCTCCCAAACCCTCGCTCCCGCCTTGAATCGCCCCCTTCTAGCAGCCATCTGTCTCTGCTCTTCGCTATCCGCGCAAGACGTGTTCACAAGCTTCGAGTTCGATGACTTCTCTGGCAACTTCACCCTTGGCACCGCGCCTTTCGATGCGACCTTCGACAACGGCCTTGCCCAAGTCATCGGCATCTCCTGGCTCTACACGTCGGGCAGCCACGCATGGATGATCGACGTCGCGCAAACGGGTGAAGTGACGTTTGGCACGCCGGCCGAGCAACTCGACTTCTTCGTGCGCGACCAGTTCTCCGACGTCAATGGAGTCTGCAAGGTCTTCGACACCAACAATCTCGAAGTCGCTTCGTTCAACATCTCCGAAGTTGACTGGACTCATGTCAGCCTGACAGCGCCGGTTGGTGGTCCTTACTACAACCGCATCACGCTGCAACACAACGGCCCGCAAGGCTGGACCGTGATCGACGACTTCAACTACTACGCCGTCGGCGGTAGCTCAACGGGCCGGATTGCAGACCCCATTCCTGCTGGCATCCCGATGAGCCCATTCAGTGTTCACCTGACGCCCGTCGCGACCGGACTCGAAGCTCCCAACTACGGCGCGGCCGACCCACTCGGTGGCAACAGGCTCTACGTTTCCGACCAAATCGGCATCGTCTGGAACCTCAACCTCGCAAATGGTGACCGCACGCCGTTCCTCGATGTGTCGTCGCGGCTGGTATCGCTTGGTGTCTTTGGACCAGGGTCATTCGATGAACGTGGCCTGCTCGGGATTGCATTCCATCCCGACTATGCGACCAACGGCTTGTTCTACACCTACACGTCAGAGCCAGTGAGCGGTGCTGCCGACTTCACCACGATGCCTCTGGGAACGACGGCCAATCACCAAACCGTCATCCTTGAGTGGACCGTCACGTCCCCGCAAACAGTTGGTGCGGTCGTCGACCCAAGTAGTGCCCGAGAAGTCCTTCGTGTTGACGAGCCACAGTTCAATCACGACGGTGGCTGCATTGCGTTTGGGCCAGACGGCTACCTTTACATCGGCCTTGGTGACGGCGGTGGTGCTGATGACCGTGACGGCCAAGAGTTCCTGGGCGGCCCAATCATCGGTCACTCCTTGGCTGGCAACGCGCAGAACGCGTGCAACATCCTCGGCTCCATTCTGCGCATTGATCCGCAAGGCACGAATGCAGCGAACGGCTCCTACGGCATCCCGCCGAGCAACCCGTTCTTGGGCACGAACCCCTACCTCGACGAGATCTACGCTTACGGCTTCCGCAACCCGTGGCGCTTCTCGTTTGACTCATTCAACGGCAATCTCTACGTCGCCGACGTTGGCCAGAATGACGTCGAAGAAATCGATCTGGTCACTGCCGGCGGCAACTACGGGTGGCCCTTCATGGAGGGCTCCTTCTTCTTTGATCACAATGGCAACGAAGACGGGTTCGTATCGATCAACAATTCGGGCGGTCCAACCAACGTCATCGATCCGATTGCCGAGTTCGACCATGACGAAGGTGTTTCGATCATTGGCGGCTTTGTCTATCGCGGTAGCAACCTTCCTGGCTTGAGCGGCCGCTACATCTTTGCTGACTGGTCGCGCGAGTTCTTCGGCAACAACGGTCGCCTGTTCCACTTGGTCGCAGCGGGCCAGATGCGCGAGTTCAACCTGCAGAACCCAGTCGACATGTCGCCCCTAGGCTTCGGTCTCGACAACGATGGCGAGATCTACCTGATGGTCAACTCCACCGGCACACCATCTGGTGGCACCGGCATTGTCTATCGACTCGATCCATCGCCGACCGCGGCATGTGCCGTAACCAACGGTTCGGGCGTCAACCCGGTCGATTACTCGTGCGTGACGCTTCCCGCGCTCGGTTCAACATGGACCACATCGCTAGAGCACAACGCAACGACCTGGCTAACCGCGCTCGGTTTGACTGTCGACCAAGGCACGCCCCTGTTCGTGCCAGCACTTGGCGGTGAGTTGTTGCTATCCCCCACCGCGCTAACCGTGGTGGTTGGCAGTGGCGACATCAACGTCGCCATTCCATCGACCGTCGCGTTGAGTGGCGCGATGTTCCACACGCAAGGCATGCGCATTGATGCAGGCAGCTTCGTGATGTTGAACGGCATCGACATCACGCTCGGCAACTAGCTGCCATGTTCATTGAGTCCACCGCCATCAGCGGTGGGCTCGATGGTGTCAGGCGTAGACCAAGAACGTCAGGCCCGCGTGCACAGTGAGCACCAGCGCCATGCCCACGACGATTGCCGAGTTGACCGATTCGCCAACGTCTGCGCCAGAACGCTTCGGACCCGTGCCGAGGTGGTAGCAGGCCACCGCAACCAGGTAGCCGGACAGCGTGGATTTGGCGAGGATGACCAGCACATCATGGGCGCTAACGGTCATGAAGTAGGCCGTCGCCCAGCCCACCATGGTGATTCCGGATGCAGCACTTGTCGCCAGCGCCGCAGCCAAAGCCGCCGCAACCACACCGCCGAGGGTGACCAACGGCATCGCGATCACCATGGCCCAGACCAGCGGCGTTAGCAGGTAGTCGGCCGGATTGACGCCCATCATGCGCAAGGCAGCGATCTGGTTGCTGCGCTTCATTGTGCCGATGCGCGCAGATGCGCCTGCGGCAATGCGAGCGGTGAAGAAGAAGCCACTCAACATCGGCACCAAGACCGCGGTTGCGACCTTGCCAGTACCGGTCAGCAATGCGGTTTCGAAGCCGCCGTCGATCGGGTTGTTGCGCAAGGCAAAGAACGTTGCCAGACCACCGATGACGGCGCCGGCGACCGCCACGAACAACGCAGGTTCCAGCGTGAAGCGCACCGTGGTGCGAACCACCTGGCCCATCTCGACAGGTGGCAGACGACGCACAGAATCGACAACCGTCTCACCAATCGCCGCGAGCTGTAGCAACATGCGGCGCAGCCAGTGCACCGCAGCAGGTTCGCCTTCGACAGCATCGGTTGTCTTCACGACCGCGTCTCGAGACTTCAACCGGAACTCTGGTGGTTCCAGACGCAACGACCGCGCCGGCCGATCGAGCACCAACACGCCGTCCGCGAACTCTTTGAAGGCTTCGATGTCGTGCGTGATGACGATCGTCGTACGACCTTCGTCATGATCGTGAGCTTCGCGCAACAACTTGGCGATGGTGTGCGCCGCTTCTGGATCGAGACCAGCCGTTGGTTCGTCGCAGAGTAGCAACTGGGGCGACGACGCGAGTGCTCGTGCTACGGCCACCCGCTTACGCATGCCACCAGACAGTTGCGCAACCCGATCGGGCGGGTCTGGCAATCCTGCTTGTGCCAACAACGCTGGCGCCAATTTGCGCGAGCGACCAGCTGCCACCAGCGCCATCTCGACGTTTTGGCGCGGGCTCAACTCATCGAGCAGGCCTTCGTCTTGCAGGATCGCGGCGACGTCATTGTTAACTGAATCGGGTCGATCGCCGGTCAACGACTTACCGAACGCAATCAACTCGCCCGACATGCGCGGCGCGGGTTCGCGCGATTCGATCAAGCCCGCGAGGATGCGCAGCAGCGACGACTTACCGCCGCCACTCGTTCCTATGAACACGAAGAAGCCGTTCTTTGGCAACGTCAAATTGACGCCTTCAAGCAGCACCTCTTCGCCGCCTGGGCGACGATGAGCTAGCCCGAAGTTGCGGAATACCAGCGCTTCACTCATCACGAGTCTTAGAGCCCTAGTTGGGTTATTGCGGCCTGAGGTCCGCGGGCAGGTATTTGAGCGACACGATCGCAGACACAACGTCGCCGACCTTTCTGCCGAAGACCCCGATGACTTTGCCGTCAGCTGCCACACAACCACCGAGGTTGCCTTCGCTGAGCACAAGGTCGCTTGCCATGGGTTGCATGGGCAGTTCGGCGCCATTGGGACCAGCTGCGCGAATCTGCAGCGGCACTCCTTCGACCTTGCCTTCGAAAACTAGATGATCACTCGGCGTGCCCAGTAAGTCTGGTGGCGCATCTTCGAGCACCAATGCCGCCAGGTCATGACCCGTTGCATCGACCCAAACGCGGTGCGCTCGCATGACGGTGCCATTGCCGAGATGCACCTTAGTCACTTCGTCGTCGATCTCTGGATCGCCCCAAGCGTCGCTTTCGGTGAACGATGCGTCGACCAGTGAGCGCGCGGTCACCACGACGCTGCGACCCGAACGATCGAGGAACAACACACCCGATCCGTGCCGCAAGATCTGGTCGTCGGCACTGAGCATGTCGCGCTCCACGGCTGCGTAGGTAACGCGGACCAACACGACATCATCTGGGATCGCGGGCTTGCCGGTGCTGTCTTGCTGCACAGCCTTACCTGGCACGGGCGAGATCTCAAATGCTGGTCGCGATAACTCGGCGGCCGCGCGGTAGCCGTCTTGCACCAACACGCCTTCACCAGGTTGGCCGTAGTAGCTGATGTATGGCGTCAACAACGCGCTGATGTCGGTGACCGTGAAGCCACTGAGCAACGCACCACTGACGTTCGGGCGACCGACCCAGAACTTGGTCTTGTCGGTCACTGTTTGGCGATGCTCGCGTTGGATGCGCAACTGCACTTCGACGTGCGTGCCCGATGGTGCCAACAAAACCGAACGCACATCGCCCGTCGGCACGCCACGGAAGATCACGGCGCTGCCTGGTTTAAGCGCGTAGTTCTCAGGCACCAGCAACGTCATCAACAGATCGCCGTGCTCAACATCATCGAGAGCTTCCGGCTCGGCGTCGAGCGGTGGACGCTCGCGGCCGCCAATCAGGCTGCCGGGCGACAGTTCGGACTCACTGCCAGGTGGCGTGTAGAACGCGATGTAGGAATCACGAACCAACGTGTCGAGGCCGGAAGCTCCGCCCGTCAAGCCACCGAAGCGTGGAGTAACAACCCAGAAACTCGAATTGACGCAGGCGTGGGCAGCGCCTTTTGGCTCGAGCAAAAGTTGCGCAACGGCCTTGTTGCCATCACCCGATATCGCAACCGAACGCACGGTTCCGACGGTAACACCGCGATAACGAACATCTGTTCCGGCACGCAATCCACGCGCGTTTCGGAACTCAACACTCAGCGAGAGTCCTGGCCGGTCATCAAGACTGCGCAGCAAGCGCACGATCCAAATGGCGGCAATGATGGCGCCGACCAAGGTCAGCAAGCCGATGAAGTAGCGTAGGCGATGCATCGGTAGCTGCAGGTAGCCGAGCGAGCTCCAATTCCGTCGAGATCCTGGCCCGACTTGGAACCTTTGCTGGATGTCCCGGACAGATATGCCGGGCTAGAAGGTTTGAACTAGATGTCCCGAGCTACGTGTCCCGAGCTAGATATCCCGGGCTAGATGTTCCGGGCTAGATGTCCCGGGCTAGATGTTCCGCGCTAGATGTCCCGGACTAGATGTTCCGGACTAGATGTCCCGGACTAGATATCAATGTTGGTGGCTTCGAGCGCGTGCTTCTCGATGAACGCTCGGCGAGGCTCAACCTCTGGTCCCATCAAGACCGTGAAGATGCGGTCCGCTTCGAGCGCGTCACTGACAGTGATACGGCGAAGGATGCGTCGCGATGGATCCATCGTCGATTCAAACAACTGCTGCGGGTTCATTTCACCGAGACCCTTGTAGCGCTGAATCTCAACGCCGCTGCTGCACTCCTCGGTGACCTCCTCGACTGCTTCCATCAAGTTTGAGACGGGGGTGTTCTTGTCCTTCGCGACCACTTCCCAGCTGGGTTCCTCGCTGTTGCGCAAGGAGTCGGCAGTGATGCCAAGCTTAAGCAACTCGTTCAGCAGAGGCTTGAGTTCGCCACCGAGGAGCAAGGCATAGACCTCGACATCGGCGTCTTCGCGCTTGCACGGCGAATCCAGTCCTTCGTAGACGACCAACGCACTGCCCTTGGCCGCTGTTAGCGACTCGATCTTGGCCTGCATCTGATCATCGTTGTCCAAGAACGTGCCTTCGCCATCGTGCACCACGTAGTAGTGCGGCAGCACACAGTCGGGCACAGTCGCTTCGGCCAGGTAGTCGACGAACGGCACCGCATCACCAGCCGGCATGCGTCGCTTCTTGGTGACGATCTTGCCGACCGTCTCCATGATCTTGCGCAGCTCGGTGCCTTCGAACAGCTTGCCGTTGACCTGCTGCAACTTGAGTTGACCGAGGCCTAGGTCCGCGAGGATCGCGGCCTTCTCGGGTTCTTCGATCGCGTAACGCTCGATCTTACCCTTCTTGATCTTGTAGAGCGGGGGTTGCGCCACGTAGATGTGACCGCGGTTCACGAGCTCTGGCATCTTGCGATAGAAGAGCGTCAGCAACAGCGTGCGGATATGGGAGCCGTCAATATCGGCGTCCGTCATCACGATGATCTTGCCGTAGCGCAGCCTCTCGGTTTCGAACGGTTCGTCAACGAAGCCCGTGCCAACCGCACTGATGATGGTCTGCACTTCCTCGTGGTTGAGGATGTTCTCGATGGTCGCCTTCTCGACGTTGAGGATCTTACCGCGCAACGGCAGGATCGCTTGGTGGCTCATGCGACCTTGCTTGGCCGTGCCACCTGCAGAGTCACCCTCAACCAGGAACAGTTCGGCGTCTTCGCGGCGGGTGCCCTTGTGACAATCCGAAAGCTTGGCTGGCAGACCACCACCATCGATGGCGGACTTGCGACGCACTAGGTCGCGAGCCTTACGCGCAGCTTCGCGAGCCTTTAGTGCATCGAGTGCCTTGCTGAAGATCGCCTTGGGGACCGTCGGGTTCTCTTCGAAGTAGGTTCGCAGGCCTTCGCCGACGATTGTCTCGACCACGGATTGCACTTCACGGTTACCCAGCTTGATCTTGGTCTGGGACTCGAACTGCGGGTCCGGCACCTTGACCGACACGATCGCAGCGAGCCCTTCCTTGAAGTCATCACCGGCCGGAACCGGATCCTTCTCCTTCAAGAACTTAGCATTGCGCGCCCAGTTGTTGAGCGTGCGCGTCAATGCTGTCCGGAACCCAACCAGGTGCGTGCCACCCTGGATCGTGTTGATGTTGTTGACGAACGAGAACACGTTCTCGTGGTAGGCATCGCTGTATTGCAGCGCGATTTCGACCTCGTAGATCTTCTCCGGATCGGACGCCATCGGCATCTGCTGACAGAGGTAGACCACTTCCTTGTGGATCGCGTTCTTGCCGTGGTTGAGATCCTTGATGAACTCAACGAGGCCGAGCGGGAAGTTGAACTCTTCACCTTCGTCGGTGCGTTCGTCGAATAGCGTGATGATCAGGTTGGAGGAACCCATCAAGTAGGCCATCTCACGCAGACGCTTGCGCAGGATGTCGTAGGAGAACTCGGTGCTCTCCATGATCGACGGGTCCGCCTTAAACCGCATCGTCGTGCCGGTGCCTTCCGCCTTGCCAATGATCTTCAGATCGCTGAGCGGCACACCGCGGCTGTAGCTCTGGCGATACAGGTTGCCGTTGCGCGAGACTTCGACGTCGAGTATTTCGGCCAACGCACAGACACAGCTGATGCCGACGCCGTGCAGACCACCCGAAACCTTGTAGCTGCCTTTGTCGAACTTACCGCCCGAGTGCAACTTGGTCAGAATGACTTCGAGGGCAGGCTTGCCACTCTCGTGCATGTCGATCGGGATGCCGCGACCGTTGTCCTTGACCGAGATCGAACCATCCTTGTGCACGCGCACGTCGATGCGATCCGCAAGTCCAGCAAGTGCTTCGTCGATCGAGTTGTCCACGATCTCCCAAACGAGATGGTGCAACCCCTTCATGCCGGTGTCGCCGATATACATCGCGGGGCGTTTGCGCACCGCGTCGAGTCCTTCGAGGACCTTAATCGAACTGGCGTCGTAACTTGGATCTTGAGCCATACGTAGGAGAGCAATCGCGGGCGTCTTCATGCCCGACAAATGGAGTTGGTTGGCCGTCATCTCGACGACCGGTGTTTCGGTCACATCCGACCGGTGCCGCCAAGTCGAAACGTCAACTGGGCGATCGGTTCGTCTGGGACGAGTTCGTTAATACGAGTTCGGATCTCTTCGCGACGGAAACCTGAGAGTTCTGCAAACAGCGGCGCCGAGTTGAGTTCGACGACGAGTCGACCCTTACGGCAGCTGAGTATCTGAAAGTGAGGTGCCAGTTTGGCACCAAGTATCTGTTCGAGTGCGTCAACGTAGACCCGTCTAGATTTGCCAGAACCTGCCTGCTTGAGGATCTCGCGCAGGAAGTCGCTAGCTGGCTTTGGTTCCACGTTGAGTTACTTGCGAGCCAAGTCAGCTAGGTGCCAACCAACTTGGTTTTCTACCACTGGTTGGGGGCCACTGGTTAAGCACCGCTATTTAGGCGCTACTCGTTATGCACTAGGTCTTGAGCACCACGTCTTAAGCACCACGTCTTAAGCACCACTCTTAGGCACCACGTCTTAAGCACCACTGATCGGCATGACGACGTAAGTGAACGACTCACCAAGAGTGAACTTCGCCGGCATCGAGTCGTCGGACATATCGAGCCGGATCTGATCGAGAGCGCACTGACGCAGTGCTTCCAAGATGTAGTCCGGATTAAAGTTGATGCTACCACCAGCGCCCTTAACGACTGCGTCAATTGATACGTCAGCACGCCCGCGCGAAGAGCTTTCAGCAGTCATTCGCAATGTGTTTTCGCCGACATCGAACTTAACCATGCGCATCTCAGCGGCACACAGGATGGCCGCGCGACGCAAAGCACTCTCGAGCACGGCCTTCTGGATCTCGACCGTGGTGTCGGCCGACTTAGGCATGACGCCTTCGTAATCGGGGAAGCGCGTGTCGAGCAACTGACTGACCAGCTGCGTCTGACCGGTCGTGAAGACCACCTGCTTTTCGCCGACTTCGATCACAAGGTTCTCCTTGCTGCCTTCGTTCAGAGCGCGCGCCAACGTGCTCAGAGCACGCAACGGCACGACCGCTTTGAACTGCACGTCGTCTTCGGTCTGGAGGTTTTCGTAGCTGATCGCGAGTCGTCGACCATCAGTCGCCACCAGACGCACACAGCCGGCCCCAGCATCCACCAGGACGCCGTTAATTGCGTAGCGGGTTTCTTCCCTCGCTGCGGCAAACATCGTCTCCTGGATCATCCTGTGGAACACACCGCTTGGCATCTCGAGGCGCTTGCCAGATGCCAAGGTCGCTTCGGCCGGGAACTGCTCAGGGTCTTCGCCGAGCAACACAAACGATCCTCCGCCACTCTCGATGCGGCAACGCAGGTCCGTGCTCTCAAGTGTCACCGTAGGGTCGCTGAGTTCTCGCAGCAGTGCCGCGGTCTCTTTGCCTGGCAGAAGCACGGTGCCCTCCTTGAAGACCTTGACTGAGTCGAGGCGAACTTTTGCAGCCATCTCAAGGTCTGTGGCGAAAAGTCCGATGCCATCGCTGTCTGCACGCAACAACACGTTCTGAAGGATCGGCTTGGTGGTCTTCGAAGGAACCACGGACGACACAACACTGACAGCTTCCAGTAAGGCTGCTCGATCGCAGAGAATCTTCATCGTTGGCAGGCCAGTGAGAGACGGGCCACAGGTAGGAGGCTGAACAGAGAACTCAGAAGCAGTGGGACTCGACTCAAAAGAAGCACCGGTTTGCTAAGCAACTGGTGCAGCGTTCGAGCGGTCAGGTTTTGCAGCAGCACGGGGTGAGTGTGTTAGAGAGAGAAATTCTCTCTCTTCCATCATCAACCGTGGTGTCACGAGTCTGGAGATTACTCGCTGAACCCCGCCATATCGATGTAGAAACCCACCTTCCGGGCCATCCTGTGTTCTTGATAACTGCTTGGAAACCGTACTTTGGCTTCCCCGGAGTTTCCCCCAATCGAGGCCTGCAAAGATCTAGGCATCGATCGCCGGGAGAACCATCCACGCTTGTCCGCGGATGCTCCAAACCATGTCCCTAGGGTTTTCACGGGTTTCGTGACGTTTGAGCGCCTTCTGCTGCTACCTGAGCTTGTCGATGGCCTCAATTCGTCAAGAGATTGGGCGTCAAAAGAAGGGCGTTCAGGCCGACAGTTGCGGTTGCGTAAACGGCTGTTGCGGGGTGCGTAGAGGGTCATCCGGGCGACTTCGAGTGTGGCAGCCGTCAGCCTACAACAGAGCCGTCACGATCTGAAGCTTCGCCTCAATCGCTAGGGGTAGGGTGTAGGGCCACCAGGTGCATGGCACACCGGGAGGGACGCGGCCGAGGACGTTGCTGTGAGCCAACGTCCTGGCGGGCCTCGAGGCCCGAGCACGATGTCGCATTCGTGCGGATGCTGGTTCAGACCAACTGCTGGCTGGACCAGCTGACCTGCCTGGCCAACTGCCGAGCTAGGTCAGCAGTTGGTTCATACCTCAGGCTTACGTGCGGAACGAACGCGTCATCAAGCGACTGCTAAGACCGTCGAGCAGTTCCTTGAACATGCGGTCCTTGGTCGAACGGTCACGCACCTTGTTGACTGCGTAGATGACGGTCGTGTGGTCGCGGTTGCCGAAGATCTTACCGATGTCTTCGAGGGAGCTCTCGGTGTGCTCACGCAGCAGGAACATTGCGATCTGACGTGGCATACTGACCGCTTGGGTGCGGCTCTTGCCGATCAGTTCGCGCGCCGTGATGGCGAATTCACCAGTGATCAGCGCCATCACTTCTTCTGACGTCACTTGGGCGCGCCGCATCGGCATACCGCGCAAGCAACTCTCAGCGAGAGAGAGCGAGATCGGTTGGTCGGTGATCGCTGCGAAGCCGACGACCTTGATGACTGCACCTTCGAGTTCGCGGATGTTCGACGTCACGCGTTCGGCAAGGAACTGCGCCACTTCGTCCGGCAGCTCGACACCACGGCCAGCGGCCTTGCTGCTGACGATGGCCTTACGTGTGTCGACACACGGGGCTTCCACTTCGGCGACTAGACCCCATTTGAAGCGCGAAACGAGTCGTTCTTCGATAGTGGGGATTTCGACTGGCGGACGATCTGACGACAGCACGATCTGACGCTGTCCATCGAACAGTGCGTTGAACGTGTGGAAGAACTCGTCCTGCGTCTTCTCCTTGTTGGCCAGGAACTGCACGTCATCGATGACAAGCACGTCGGCACCACGGTGGTAGTCGCGGAAATTGTCGATCTGGTGAGCTTGGATCGCTTGGATGTAGGAGTTGGTGAAGTCTTCGCAGCTCATGTAGAGCACGCGAGCGTTCGGATCACGGCGCAGAACCGTGTGGCAGATGGCTTGCAGCAAGTGGGTCTTGCCGAGTCCAACATTGCCGTGCACAAACAACGGGTTGTATGCGTGGCCGGGGTTCTCACCAATCGCTAGTGCCGAGGCGTGTGCGAGGCGGTTGCATGGACCAACAACGAAGCGATCGAACGTGTAGTTCGGGTTGAGTGGGTGCCCAACGCGGCGACCCTGACCAGATCGGTTGGCTTGGCCCTGATACTGCTGACCTGCTTGGTATTGGTTGCCGTGATGTTGAGGAGCCCGGTGCTGAGGAGCCTGGTGCTGAGGAGCCTGGTGCTGGTAGGCATGGGGTTGAACCTGATGAGGCTGCGCAGGAACAGAGCCCATCTGGTTCGCAACCTGCGGGGCTGCGTTGTTCGTAGGCATCGCATTGCGAGTCTGCGTCGTACGAGTCTGAGGCGGCACCGGCAATCCATCAATGTTCCGGGTGCGAGCTTCGGCCGTGTTGCGCATCACGCGCTCGATCTCATCAGCGGGCGTGGTTTGCACCAAGCGCAGGCTGTCTTGACCATCTTCTGCACGGTGGGTCATCACCAGGCGACGACGACCGTTCGGTTTGCCTAGCGAGTCGACAGCGGCTTGCATCTCGGACAAGAAGTTCTTGGCGAGCCAATCGCGGACGAACTGACTCGTCACCGACAACTCGACTTCGGTTTCATCGGCGCGGGCCACGATCAAGGAGCGGAACCATGTCTCTAGTTGCTCGCGACGAACGCGGGAGACTAGGTGGTTGAGAAGGTGCTGGAGCAACTCGTCATTGCGACTGCTCGTGTCGACCGCAACTGCATGACTCGCAGTATTGGCCAGATTCTCTTCGGACTGCTTCTCTACGGACAACTCGGCGTCTGCCAAGGTTTCAGTGTAGCGAGCAGCATCGTCGCTGGCAGCATTGTCGCTTGCAGCATCGTCGCGAGCAGCATCGGACTGTGAGGATCCGGCTGGGCTAGCGGAGGGGTTCCCTCGTGAGGAACTGGAGGAACTAGAGGAACTAGAGGCGTTGGGGTTGTGGACCACCATATGTGTCGGGTCGAGGGCTTACTGGTGCGGTGGGTCAAGTGAGCGGTCTGAGAGGAGAGGGCGCGCTCCAGGCATGAGCGCGTCAGAATCTAGGCAGGATCCTGAGTACAGACCGGTGGCAGGAGGTGTTGTTTATCGTTCACAACAGGTCGATTGGAAGCTCTGTGGCCCCAACCGTATGGGATGGTCCCTGGGTTGTTGAGACGGGTGACTCTGACGGAAACCCGTGCCATGGGGAGGCGCGGGTTTGGAGCTTGGACGATGGTTAGGCGACCATCGTGTTCGGCTCGCAACTGACCTGGGCTTTTCTATCTGGCACCCCGAGTGTTGCAAGTCTGCTCAAGCAACTTTGCCCAGCGAAACCTTCATCGTTGCCAACACGATCTTGACGAGTTGTGAACGTCTCTCCTGGGGAAAACAACGACTTGGAGACGTCGCTGCGATCACGTTTGCGGGCCTCAATTCGGGCTAGTTTTTTTTGCCCAAGCGAAGCATCAGGTCACCGACGAGTGCGCCGACATGCGCGCACTCTTCAGCGCGGTTTTGCCAGTCGAAGCTGAACCGAACACATGCCCGGGCGCGTGCTTCATGAACGCCGATCGCTGTCAAGATTTTTGGTGCAGTCATCGACCCAGAAGAGCAAGCAGATCCATGCGATGCCTCGACGCCGGCGAGATCCAAGGCCGGCAGCAAGTTGCGGCCCTCAACGTCTTCGAAGCACAACATCACGGTGTTCGAGACACTGTTGGCTAGAGGCGTCAAAACTCTATGTGGGCATGAACGGCCTTCTAGACCATCTAAGAACGCTTTGCGATTGCGTGCCATAGCCAGCGCGCGTTGCGGTTGTTCGGTGATTGCAAGTTCGATCGCTAAAGAATTCGCAGCGGCAAGCGACGGGCTCTGCGTGCCAGGTCGAAGACCAAACTCTTGTCCGCCACCAAGCATGAGAGGCTTCAGCTTGCCTTCTAAGCCGCGACCGAGCAGCACGCCGTGTCCACGTAGGCCGCCAGCTTTGTGAGGCGACAGAGCGACTACGGCATCACTGGTGATGAGCTCACGGATGCAAACTCGTCCGAGAGTTTGGGCAGCGTCAATGACGATTGGGACATCACAATTACGCGCAACTCGGATTGCTGCTTCGGTGTCTTGCAGAGTGCCAAGTTCGCTCTGAGCATGAACGAGACAAACAAGTCCGATTGCTTCCGTTGGAGCGGTGACAACTGCTGCGCCATGAGCATCGATGTCCCACTTGCAAACGCCGCGCCACTCGGCAGACTCACGCATGGCTGGGTGCTCCACATCGCTGACTAGCACCGGCAGTTTTGGATCGCCCAAACCGCGCATTGCCATGTTGGCGGCTTCGGTTCCACCACTGGTGAACACGACATCTTCGGCGGGCAATTCGAACAAGTCCGCAATGCGTTGGCGGGCTTGTTCCAGGACGCCGCGCGCACGCCGGCCGGCCGTATGCGTGCTCGCTGGATTGGCTGGGCAACGTTCTTCAGTCGCAATGAACTCAGCTAAGACTTCCGGTAGCGCGGGCGCACCCGCGTTGAAATCGCAAAACCAGGGACCTTTAGGAGTGTCGCTCAACTAAGCACACGTTCGTAGATAGACTCGTATTGGGCGACGATTCGGTCAGTTGAGAAGCACTCGATGGCGCGCTTGCGGGCCGCGATCGACTGGCTCGTGTGCAGCTCGGGGTTGCTCAGCAGTTCGATCGCCGCGTGGGCCATCAACTCCGGCTCCGAGAACGGAACCAGGCTGCCGGTGTTGCCGATGACCTCGCTGACACCGCCGACTGCGGTGCTGACGCACGGCACACCACAACTCATTGCCTCTAACATAGATAAGCCGAAACTCTCGGTTTGCGATGCCGACAAGAACAGGTCTGCCGTTGGCAGCACTTGCTCGAGGTCATCACGCATGCCGAGGTGATCGACCCGGTGACGGCAGCCAAGGTCTGCGGCGACTGCGAGGGCGTGCTCCCGGTCGGGACCGTCGCCCAGCAGTAGCAGGCGCGCGGGCATCTGCTTCTGGATCGAGGCAAAGGCGCGCACCACGTCGGCGACGCGCTTGACCGGTCGGAAGTTGGACGCGTGCACGATAATCCGCTCGCCGTCCTCACGTTGGTGCCATGGCTTGTGGTCGGTGGGCTTGAAACGCTCCGTGTCGACGAAGTTGTGCACCACGTCGATGTCCTTCTTCACCCCGAACATCAGGTGGGTTTCGTCAGCGAGATACTGACTGACCGCCGTGACGGCATCCGATTGCTCTAGTGCGAATCTGGTTGGCCGCAAGTAGGCGCGGTCGCTGCCGACGACGGTGATGTCGGTGCCGTGCAGTGTGGTCACGAACTTCAAGCTGCCGCCGCACATGCTTCGCGCCAGGAAGGCACTTACAGCATGCGGAATAGCGTAATGAACATGGAAGAGGTCGACCTTCGCCTCTTCGCGCACTTCGAGCATGCGTGTCGCTAATGCTAAATCGTATGGAGGGTAGCGAAATAGCGGGTAAGCGGTCACTGCGACTTCATGGAATCGCAGGCCCGGAATGCCGCCGCGCAAACGACTAGGGCGGTCATAGCTCAGGAGATGGAGTTCGTGGCCGCGCGCTGCGAGGGCCATGGCCATCTCGGTAGCGACGACGCCACTTCCGCCGACGGTTGGGTAACAGACGATGCCGATCCGCATGGTGCGGATCTTACGCGAATCACATCAATTCGCTTCGATCCGTCGCCATCACTTGTGGCAGTTCGATCATCAAGAACAGGTCTTGGCCGTCTCGGCGCATTTGGCAGGTGCCACCGAGCTCCTCAACGAACTCGCGCAACGTCTCGCCGCGATCACTGGCGATGCCGCCGTTGGGTTGGCTACCGAGGCTCTCGATCTCGAACAGCACTGAGCCGCTATCTACTCGGGTGCTCAGGCGCAGTTCATCGCCAGGTCCGAGCGGTGCCACGGCCAATACCATGGCACGTTGCACGGCAACGTTTACCAGTGCAGCTGGCGCGGCGACCAGGGCAGACTCGGTCGTCAGTATTTGGCGCATCACGATCGGCACCGTCAGTTCCTGCAGGCAGGACTCGGCGACACGCGCCACGACCTGGTTGATGTTGGTCTCATCCGATTCCATCTCGACGACCAACATCGACTCGACCAGTTCCTGCAGTATGCCAGTCTCGTCTTCGAGACGATCTCCGGTGCCGAAGTCGACGTCTTCACCCTTCTCTTGTAGGTGGAGGGCTTCATCGTCGATGCGGCCCAGGCACTGGCCCAGCAGTGAGGTCAGCTTGTCGAGGTCGTCGTTGGGTGCCATAGCTCCGGTGCTATCGGCAGTGCATCGACCTGACATAAGGGGCAACCCTGCGAACGTATCAAGCCGCCTTCACCTGGCCGTGATCAGCCTCGCTACTAGTGGTGCTTGCCGCTGGCAGCGCCCTCAGCCGGTGCGATGCGATCTGGCTGGCGGCCGGCCCGCGAGTCGCTGCGGACCGCTGGCTCTGGTAGCTGGCTCGGATCTCGTCAAGATCGAGCGCACGCTGTCGAACGAGTGAGGTGTTGAAAGCCTACCTGTCGGCAGAGGCTTCTGCTGCTGCTGGTGGCTCGTCCGAACGCTCGACGAGTTCGGGATCGTCGAGCGGCGCATCGCCGGGTTCTTCTTCGGCTGCAGCGTTTGCTGCAGCGTTTGGTGCATCGTCTAATGCTACGTCTGCTGCTGTTGCTACGGCTTTTTCAGCAACCGGTTCGTCCGCTGCAACCGCAGTGGTTTCCTCGAGTTCCACGTCTTCGTCGTCCTCGAGTTCCGCCTCGTCCTCGTCGTCCTCGAGTTCCTCAACCTCTTCTTCGAACTCCTCCTCTTCGTCTTCTTCCAGCTCAGCAATAGCCGCCGCTGCAATGTCGTTCATGCCGATCTTCTGCATGAACTCGATGGCGAAGGCCGCGTAGTCCTTGGCACCGTTGCTGTCCGGAGCGTGCTCAAAGATCGTGCGGCCAAAGCTCGGCGCTTCGGCCAGCTTGACGTTGTTGCGGATGCGCGCGGTGGTCAGTAAGTCGCCGAAGTGCTCTTTGATCTCAGCGAGCACTTCCATCGACAGGTTGGTGCGCGAATCGAGCATGCAGGGCAGCACGCACGCGATCTTCAGGTTGGGGTTGAGCTGGCTTTGCACGAGGTCAATGACCTCAAGCAGCTTGGCCATGCCCTGCAGCGACAAATACTCCGCCTGCATGGGGATCACGACGTAGTCGGCGGCGACCAGCGCGTTGGCACTGAGCACACCGAGCGACGGCGGGCAGTCGAACAGCACGAAGTCGTAAAGCTCTTCCGCCTTGGCCTTGTCGAGCGCGCGGCGAAGGATCGTCTCGCGGCCAATGCGGTTGGCCAGCACCTGTTCGACGCCAGCGAGCGACGTGTCACTAGGAACGACAAACAGGTTGGGCAGCGCGGTCTCCTGCACCAGGTCAGCTAAAGGCGTGTCGTCGATGAGCAGGTTGGTCAGCGTGTGGCTTTCCATGTCCGGCCGCTTGTCGACATGCACGGTCATGTTCGCCTGGGGATCCAGGTCGAGTAGCAGTGCCCGTTGTCCGTGATGGGCCAGGGCTGCGCCCAAATTGACCGTGGTGGTCGTCTTGCCGACACCACCCTTCTGATTAATGACCGCGATGCGCTTCATATGGTGCTCCGAGCCGGCATGTTCGCCCAGTGGTGCCAATGGCGCGAGGCCAATCCTGCGGTTGCCTTCAATTGGGGGCCATTGTGGCAAGATCACGGCCATGCAGATCCGCGAGTTTCGCCCAACCGATCTCGAAGCGGTGGTTGCGCTGTTCACCGCCTCCGTTCGCGGGCTCGCCGGCAACGCATACGGAGAGCAGCAGCTCCAGGCTTGGGCCCCGGACCCTCCCGATCTCGAGCACTGGCGCCGCAAGATCGCTGGTCAGAACCTGTTGCTGGCAGAGTTGGAGGGCGAACTGCTTGGCATGGTCGGCTACGAGCACAACGGACACGTCGATGTGCTGTTCACGCACCCGGACCATGCGCGCAAGGGAATCGCGGCCAAGCTGCACACCGAAGCCGTGCGGCGGCTGGGTGAGATTGGGGTGCACGAACTGTTCACCGAGTCAAGTGAAGTGGCGCTGCCGTTCTTTGCGCGGCAGGGCTATCAGGTCGAACGGCGCGAGGTGGTCGCAGCGCACGGTGTTTCCCTGCACCGTTATCGCATGCGGCGCGCCAGTTCAGAATGAGTCGACGGTGGCGCGCACTGTATTGCTGCTGGTGAACACCGCGAGTCCACCCACTGTGTTTGGCGTCGGGATCGTGCCCGCTCGCGACTGCTTAGCCTAACAACCAGCCAAACTCGCGCATGGCAATTGGCCCGTCGTGCCAGAAGCCTTCGCCTGAGCGCACCGCGATCATGATGCCGGTCGCTTGCTCGCGCACGATCGTGCGCTCGAGCAAGTCGCGTCCTTGCACCAGGTGATCGATGTTTGGCGGGCTCAGTTGCGACGCGTAGCAACGCACGGCGTCAGCTTTTTGGTCGGCGACGTCACTGATGTCGATAACGAACGTTGGTTCGATCGGTTGGTTGCCGGGGTAACGCAGCAGTGTGCGCGCGCGGTGAGGCGCGCCAAGACTCGGCTGGTAGTTGCGCAGTCCCGCCAAGAAGTGCGCGCGACCGATCAGTTCGGCAGCGTTGCTGTGGTCGGGATGCACATCACGCGGGTGTGGCGCGAAGATCAGCTTGGGTTGCACGGCGCGGATCGCGGCGACGACACGGTTGGTCGCTTCGTCATCGGTGCGGATGCCGGTATCCGGCAAGCCCAGGTTACAGCGCACGGCGACGCCCAGAGCGTTGGCGGCAGCTAAGGCTTCGCGATCGCGATCCTCGACTGTGCCGCGCGATCCCATCTCGCCACGCGTGCAGTCCACCAGCGCGACAGTCGCTCCCTTCTGCTGCAACAACAGCAACGTGCCGCCGCAGGCGATCTCAATGTCGTCGGGGTGCGGCCCGAACGCCAAGACGTCGCATGCGGGCAGCTTCGCCGGCTCTGCGACGGTCATCATAGCTCGAGCACTCCGTGTTCGATGACGAACGGGTCTGCGGCACCGATCAACTCTTCGGCCAGGCGCGGGCCATACGAATTGAGGAAGCTGATTGGGCCAAACACACGCTCTTGCACGCGGCTACGCGGTCGTAGCGAATTGCACAGACGGCGCAATTGCTTGATGCCGGTGCCTTCGCGGTTTTGGCGAGCGTTGCGGACCTTGGTCTGTAGGCGTTCGAGTTCTTCACTGGTCTTGGTGCGCGCACGGTCGAGTGCCCCCACCATCGAGGAGTCGATCGTCTTCAAAGTTTTCTCGACGGCATCGAGATCGGCCCGCAAGCGCGTCTTGATGCTCTCGACCTTGTCTTCGATATCGCCTTCGCCGTTGTCGTCTTGTAGCAAACGCTCGGCGAGCTTCTCCGGCGTGTCGTCGAGTTCGGGCAGGTCGAGCGAGAACCGTGTCATCAACCGCTGCATCGATGGTTCGACCAGCGTCAGCGACGAGCGCGGCACGAACACCGGCTGCGGCACACCTAAGAATCGATACAGCGGCGCGACCGCGGCAAGGTAGCCGAGTTCGCCCGGACCAACCACGAAGCCAATCGTCGGCAAGCACGCGTCTTGCCACAGCGGTCGTAGCAACACACCTGGCGACATGTTGCGGTGGTCGGCGATTTCTTCGCCGTCGGCAAGCGGCTCGCGGCGATCGCCACTCATCGCGAACATCATCGTCGCGCTCGGATCAAGCGTGATGTCGACGCCGAGGTCGGTCAGGTCATCGCAGGTTTGCGTGACCTTGGTGCGGATCTCGTCGGACCTGCTCCACCATTTCTTCAGTGGTTCGAACGCGCACTCCGGCAGGTCACGCGGTTCGATGACCAGCAAGCCGTGCTTGCCGAACACTTCGAACATCAAGCGCGCCTGCAGATCGCCCATCGCTTCGTCGGGATGCTTCGGCTTGAGCACACTCATCAAGTGCTCGTGGAATTCGGTATCCGGCAGCAGCGGGGCAATCTCTTCGAGCAAGCGTTCGACGTCGCGGCCGACGTGGATCTTGCGCAGTGATTCGTTGTGCCGCGTGATGTCGAGTCGGAAGCGCTGCACTTCCTGTTGTTGGTTGACGAAGAACGCGCGGTTGCCTTCTTCGAGATCGTGATCGTCCGAGTGGTTCCAGAACAGCGGCACGCAGCGCGGCCCACCTTGTTCTTTGATCTCCTTGCACAGCCGAATCGCCGTCGCAGCTTTGTGCAGGCAGAACAGCGGCCCACCAAACAAGCCCGGTTGCTGGCCGGTGACGATGACATGCGTCTCCGGATCGAGAAGTGCTTCGGCGTTGGCTAACACCTGGGGTGGCGCGTCGTGGCGCTTGGCGTAGGCACTCAGCGACTCGACCAATTGGTCGCGCGGAATGACTCGCGGCGCACCGGTCGGCGCACGCTTCAGCAGTTCTGCTACGGAATGCGAACGCATGCCAAGGTAGTTGCCGAGATCGCGGTCGTCCTCCAGGTATCGCTGGTGAACGGCAGACGTGCCAAGGCGGCGAAACGAGATGTGGCGCAGGGTCGAGGTCAAAGTTTCAGCTCTACTCGGAATCACCGATTGGGAACGGCCACTGCCCGACATTCGGCGGCAAAGGTGGCACACGCCTGGTCGATACGATCGAGCCAGTCATTTTGTGCCGGGGCAAAACACTGCATGACGCCGCGGCTCTGGTTAACCAGTGCGCCGAGGCCTCGTTCGTCGAAGGCGGCGGCGAGGTCTTCGACCTTGCCACCTTGGGCTCCAACACCTGGCAACAACAGCCAGGAGTTGGGCATTAGCTTGCGCAAGCGCGCCAACTCTTCGGGCCAGGTCGCACCGACGACCGCGCCGACCGCGTGGTAACCGTGCTCCAGGGGAAGCTCACTGCCCCACTTGTTCACGGCCTTGGCAACCACGTCACAAAGCGGCTCGTCACCGATTCGCAAATCCTGGAAGTCCTTCGCGCCGGGGTTGCTGGTGCGGACCAGTATGAACACGCCGCGGCCGCCCCCTGTTGGTAGGCACCACTTCAAGAACGGTGCCACCGAGTCATTACCCAAGTAGGGGTGAAGGGTTAGCGAGTCAGCGATGCGGAAGTGACCCTCGGCATAGGCTTCCGCCGTGCTACCAATGTCGCCGCGCTTGACGTCGCCAACAATCAGCAACCCTTCCTGGTGCGCCATCCGGCAGACCTCTTCGTAGGCGCGATAGCCATCCGAGCCATAGCTCTCAAAGAAGGCGATGTTGGGTTTGACCGCCGGCGCATGCTTCGCGATGACCGGCAGTGCCTCACCGTAGAACGCAACGATGCGCGCCGCCGGCGCCGCCCCAGCCATCAACTTCGCCGGGAACGCGGACAACCGTGGGTCGAGGCCAATAACGATCGGGGACATGCCACCGAGAACACGTTCTGCGAGATCACCGACGAAGCTTTGCACGGCGCGCCACCCTAGCCACCCGGTGACACCGGAACACGCGTGAGCTACACGGATTCACGTCACGACCTTGCCAACCCTGCGTACTGTACCCGGTACAAACCACAGGTGGCGCGCACGGATGACTCCGAATCTGTGGTTTGTACCGGGTACAGTACGCAGGGTTGGTTTGCACGTTGACGCAATTGGCCGGGTTTGTGGCTCGCTGATGACGCGGGCTTTCTGCAAGGTGACGTTTGATGCTCGTTTCGAAACTTGGCCACACACTGCAGGCGAATGCCTTTGGCGCGGACTACCTGTTCGAGCTGCAGAAGCAGATTCGCAGCAGTCGCTTCTTTGCCGTCAACAACCTGAACCGCGACTTCGTTGGCACGCGTGGGTTCTCGGTGGTGTTTCGCCGTTCGGCGCTAGCGCGCGTCATCGGGCAGTTTCCATGGACGGAGCCATATCTGAAGTTGGCGCTGCGTGATGACTGCAATGCGTTCTACCTCAATCCGCTGCAGCTGACCGAAGGTTCGCACGTCTCGCCGCACATCGATCGCAGTCTGCATGCCTACGTCGTCGATGTGTTGCCGCCGCTGCAGGTCAGCGTGCTCTATATCGAAGTGCCGAAGGGGCTGCGCGGTGGCGGTCTCGTGCTGCGACGTGGCAAGAAGTTCCTCGGCCGTGTCACGCCTCAAGAGGGCTTGCTGCTGCAGTTCCACGGAGATCTCCAGCACGGGGTCGACAAGGTTGATACGCCCGGATTGCGGCTGAGCCTTGTCTGCGAACAGTATCGGCTTGATGAGTCGGAGCTCGAGGACATGCCCGAATACACAGTCGAGTCGCGTGCGAAGTCGTCGTGACCGAACGCCTGTCCTGGCTGCAACGAGTTGTTCCAGCCCAATGTTGTTCCAACCCACTGCATCTGGACGCCATGAACGACCTTCTTCGGCGCGCGGTTCTAGCGCTCACGATTCCTCTGTTCCTGGTGATTGCTTCGTGCGGCTTGAATGTTCCTAGCACCGTCAGAACGGCGCCCGAACCCGCGCAGGTCCAGACCAAGAATCAGGATCCAAAGCTAGCACCGGTTGCCAAGCCGACGCCAACGAACGCGCATCTGCAAGATGCGCCGCACCTGCTTCTTGCAGCTCGATGGCTCTGTGCAGGCGCGTTGGGTGACCGATGGCACGGTGCAGACTCGTCAGTTCGCAAAGGGCGAGCCGATCGTCTTGAAGGGCTGGGCGCACTTGCTCGGCGACTCGTTGCAGATCGGGGTTCCGACGCCGCCCAAGTGCAAGTGGGATGCGCCGACCAAGATGCTGGCGTTGAGTGATGTCGAAGGCGAATACGACTCGCTGCTGAAGTTCTTGACCAGCAATCAGGTGGTCGACGACAACGGCCACTGGGCGTTCGGCAAGGGGCATCTGGTCGGCGTCGGCGACTACGTGTTCGTGCACGCAGGACTGTCGCCACAGGTGGTCCGCAAGGCGCTCGACTACGACGGCATCAATGCCAAGGTTCGTTCGGTGTTGGGCGTGCGTCCGGAGACCTTGACCGATGTCGCGACGGCACAACTCAGTTGGGGGCGCGCGGGGCCGTTGTGGTACCGAGGCTACTTGCCCCAACACGCAATGGAGTTTGGGCCGACGCCTGGAAACAACCAATTCGGGATGATCTTGAAGGCTTGCGAGGCCAAGCACATCGTTGTGGGGCACACCAAGGTCGCGCGTGTGGCGACGATGTATGAAGGCGGTTTGATCCCGATCGATGTGCCGTGGACGGATCCGGTGAACGTTCGCGGGTTGCTTGTGCGTGGCGACAAGTCGAGCCTCGTTGACATGGACGGCGCTTCGTTCGAGCTTCGCTAGCGGTCGCTTGCCCCCGCAAAATCGGTTGTCGCCGAAGGATGAAGCAGTTGGTGCAGGTTGTCGCGTTCTGGCGGTTGGACATCCCCTTGCAATGCTGCCTACACTTGCGCCCATGGCAGTGCATACGGTGAACGGTGAAACGGGCATCGCGATGATGGGGCTCTGGGACGTTGGTCTCGAGCCAGTCATGACGCGCGTGTCGGTCGACGGTCTTCGAAAAGAGGTCGATGCGGCGCGCCTGTTCGGGATCAGCACCGGCGGTGACGGCAGCTACGACGTGGTCATCGCTGTCGACGATGAACTGCCAGAAGAACATCGCGCCTACATGGAACCGCGCGGCGGTCCGTTCTTGCTGCA
>JBNMNW010000034.1:0-30388 GCA_051278165.1 Planctomycetota bacterium
GTCACGACCGCGGCGCCCGCGTCAAGTTCTTGACGCATCGTGCCTGCGCCATCCTCACTGGCGGAGTCGGCGGCAGCGAATCGGTGATCGCGGTGCAGGACGTCACGCCGATGCCCATTGCCGGCACGCTGCTGATGGGCCAAGAGCTGCTGCACTACACGTGGAGTCGCAACAGCGTCAACACGCTCGAGATGCCGAACTGGTATCCGCCGAACGCAGACGGCACCGTCGACACCGGCACAAGTGCGGCGCGCGGTCTGTTTCGCGGTCGTTATGGCACCGCGCCGCAGGGAGCCAGTTCTGGCGAAGTCGTGATCTCGTGGCCGTTCCGTTATTGGGATCGCTTCGCCGAGTTCAGCGACGATCCAGAACTTGCCTACTCGCAACTGACGACCAACGAAGCGCCGGTGTTCTTCCGCGACGTCAGATGGCGCGAAGAGACCACGGATGCGCGCGTGCAGGTTATCTGTCGGGTGCGCACTGATTCGCTTGCCCCATGGACGGCAGAGGCTTCGGCATACCCCGGCCTGTGGGAGTTTGTTGGCAAGCCTGCGGATGGCATGGCGCACAAACTCAATCGCGGCGCGTCGCGCATCGAGATTCGCTTCCAGACTGTCTACCAGCCTGGCTGCGTTGACCTGCAGGCGTTCACCCAGCATGGCTGGAAAACGTCAGCACGAGTCGAAGACGTGCGGGTCCAATACGAGGGCCAAGGCCGCATCTTTGACGAACAGGTGACGGCGCGATGAGTGACTTCGAACGTTCCCAGCAGCACGGCTTCACGCTGATTGAACTGCTGATCGTCATGGGCATCCTGTCCGGCTTCTTGCTGATGCTGGTGCAGCTTGTCGACAGTGGCCTGCGCACGTTCCGCGATGGTGAGACCAGTCAGATCCTGGCGGATCGCAGCAGCCACGCGCAACGCGTCATCACCGAAGAACTGACCCAGCTGCGCGGCAGCGCGACCACGCGCGACAGCCAACGCGTCGAAGATCGTCTGGTGGTGCAGCTGTTGCCGATTGGTTTGCCGGTCGCGCCAGAGCAGGGCGCCAGCCGTTCGCAAATCTTGCGCGCCGCGGTGCACCTGTTGCCCGACCGCGAGTTGCGCATCATCGACATGGAACTGGTCGGAAAGATCCTGGCAGAGGATCCGACCATGCCACCTGAGAAGGTGCGCGCCGAAGTCGAGCAACGGCGCATCAATGAACCGCTGCGTGGCGTTGGCAACGTGATGCTGATGGTCGCTCGCCAAGAAGGTGCCGATGACGCGTTGATCGAACTGCGTGCCGGTTGGTTCTTGCCTGGGCAGAAGTTTCCGGCTGGTCCCAACCGCTTGGTTGACCCGTTCGAAGCGATCATCCCTGGCTCGGAAGAACTGCCTGGCAGTCTGCTGCGCGAAATCACGGAGCCGGTTCTACAAAACCTACTGCACGTCGAGTTCTCGTTCTGGGCGCAGGGCACCACCGCTTGGGCCAACAAGTCGGGTGTGCTCGGAGCGGTGCTAAGTCGCTCCAGTGCCGGAGGCAACCTGCAGGCGCCTCAAGGCATCTGGGATAGCGCGCGCGGTGGTTGGCTGGTCGATGAGATCAGCGGCGGTGCCTTCGCCTATGATGTCGGCCCGTTTAGCGAGAACGACACCAGCGACGACATCCACCCACACGCGATCATGGTGCGCTGTGCCGTCGCGCAGCCGGCGGATGCAACGCCGGAAGGTTTGCTCAGTGGCTTCATCGCAAGCGATTCCACGTCGCTGGAGCTATACGACGGCACGTCGTTCCCCGGCGCGTTCGACGGCGGCTTCATCAAGATTGATGGTGAGTGGATGCGATACAACGAGCTATCCGGCGACCGCTTGATTGGCCTGCGGCGTGGCGAGCGCGGGACCAAGGCGATCTCACACGAGTCGGGCACTCAGGTTCATGTTGGTCGCACCATCGAGTTCGTCGTGCCGATCTTGCACGCTAAGGATGATTGGAATGGTTAAGCAACTCTTCAACACTGCGAGCATTCGCCAGCAAGGTGGCTTCACGCTGATCGAGATGATGGCGGCTTTGGCCATCTTGTTGTTCGGCGTCACTGCCGTGCTGGGCGCCTTGTCGTCGAGCATCAACCAACGTCGCACAACCGATGCGCGCCATGCGCTCGTGACCATGTGCGACCTCGCCATGCACCGCATCCAGAACGAAGCGATTCGATCGACCAATGGCGATAGCTCGCCGTTCGATCTCGAGTTCGTGCCGCTGGTCGACCAGGACGTGCCCGGATTTCCCGGCATGACTTGGACCGCGACTGCCATTGCCGATGAAGACCGACCGCAACTGTGGTTGGTCAAGCTCGAAGCCACCTGGCTCGATGAAGGCGAACCGGTTGTCGCAGAGTTTCTCCGGGTCGTGCCGCGGCAACTGCCGCTGCGAGATCGGGTCTTGTCCTTTCGTAACGGCGGTGCGCCACTCCCGCGCTAATCGATCCAGTTCTATAGTGATCAAGTGCCTAAGGGATCCAGTCCCTAAGGGCCAGCGATCGCAACCCGTGCAAACCTAGATGCGCCCCCATGGTGATCTAATGAAACGTTTCCTAACAACCGTCCTGGCCACCTTGGCCTCTCTTGCCTGCGTCTCGCTCACGGCTCAATCCGTGCAGTTGTCCGACGGCCGTATGCTTCTTGCTAGTGTCGAGGAAGCTGATGGCGAAGGTCTGCGGGTGCGGCGTCTCGATAACGGCGGCGTGCTTGAGCTTCGCTGGGATCATTTGAGCACCGCCAGCGCGACCAAGTGGAAGCGCAAGTTCGACCTGATGGGCGAGTCGCAGGACGAGATTCTCGTTCGCGCGGACGAAGTCATCTACCTGAACAACGGCACGCGTCAGTCGATCATTGGTCGTATCACCGACGCCACTGGTGACCCGTTGGTCGTGCAGTCCAAGGGTGTTCCCTACCGCGTGCCGCGCAACAATCTGCAGCGCGTGCACAAGGTCGAAGTGCCGGCGACGCAGGTCTACACCAAGGAAGAGTTCTACTCGGTCTACCTGGGTGAGCACGCGCCTGGTGATAACGCCAACAAGCACATGCTGCTTGCCGAGGACCTGATCAAGTTCCGCGATTACGACCGCGCCTCCATTCACCTGGACAAGGCTAAAGAACTAGACAACGCCTCCGACAAGCCAAAGCTCGTCACGCTGATTGATCGCTTGCAGCGGTTTAAGGCGGCAGCCAAGGAGCTGGGCATTATTGAGCAGATCCAGATCGCGCGCAGCCGCGGTACGCAGAAGGAGTTCGTCAAGGGCGTTGAGTTGATCACGAAGTTCGAAACGGACTTCCCCAAGACCAAGCTAAAGACGGAGTTCGATCGCGAGAAGTCGCGCTTCGAGCTGGCGCGCACCCGCTTTTACACTCAGCGCGTCGCCGACCTATGGCGCCGCAACATCCGTACTGTTGCCGAGAAGCAGGTCGGGTCCGAAGGCTTCACTCTGCAGGCTGCTCGCAACTTCGCCGAAAACGATATGGGCGACGCGATCGTTGTTAAGCTCGCGAAGACGCTGTCGTTGGAAGGTCCCGAGATCGAGGCCATGTGGTCGAAGCGGGCCAGCTACTCCACCGGCAAGCGCACCGAGAACTTCAACTACGGCATTGGTTCGTGGGTGCTCGGCGACAAGGAAATCCTGAAGGACACGGCGGTGCAAAAGTCGTTGGACAACCAGGGTTCGCAGAAGAAGGAACCCGCCGGCCAGGACCGCGACATTGAGCGCTTCGCCAAGCTGCTGCGCCAAGCGATGGAACGACGTCGCAGTGCGACCCAAGCCGGCACCGAGAAGAAGGCACAGACCGACGAAGGTTGGTGGCTCGATGCTTCCAAGCAAGAACGCGTTGGGTGGTTGCGGGCCTACTACGCCGAATACAGTGGCCAGCTGGTCGTTACCTACGCGTCGGTGCAGCAATGCATCTCGTGCTACGGCGAAGGTACCACGCCCGAAGTTGGCGGCGACGGCAAGCCAGTGCGTTCGAAGTGCTTCCTGTGCCAAGGCACGAAGTGGTTGCGCAGCTTTAAGGCATACTGATGCCGGAGGCGCGACGGCGAACCTACGTCACCATCTTCGCCGCCCAAGTCGCGTTGCTGCTGACGGGTTGCGCCGGCGGACCAAGCGGCCCGCCGGGCACCGTCCCGGGCGCGTCGCCAGGATCGACCCTGTCGGTTAGCAAAGGCCAGGACCCATCGCCGCCGAAGGTCACACCGCCCGTCGTCCCGGCAATGGCCAAAGGTCTAGGACCGGAGATCTTGCTGCCGCTCGAGGACGCCAATGACGACGAAGTCGCCCGAGTGGGGGACTTGGTCCTGCGCCAGAGCCACGCCTTCAAGCGCTTGCTGAGCGCCTATCCGAAGCTGGCCCTGTCTGCCGTCGACCTGCTGATCTTTGACGTGCTGGTCGCCCGCCACGCAGAGCAGTATGGCGTTCGCGTGTCCGAGGCTCGCGTGCTGGAGCTAGCGGCCGGCGAAGAGCGCGAACTGCGCCGTCAGGTCACGGCCGAGCTGGCCGGGGTCTCGTTCGCCGACTACGTTTCGCGACTGTTTGGCATGCGCGAGCAGGACTGGCAATCGGCGCTGCAGCTGCGCACCGCGCAACGGCTCTACCAGGGCTACGTGCTGCGCTACCTGGCGCTGCGCGAAGATCGCGTGCAGGTGCGCTTCCTGGTCCACAAGGATCGCAAGATCGCGCAGGAAGTCGTCGACAAGGTCCGCGTTGGCGCCGATTTCGCGACCCTCGCGTTGCGTTGGTCTGAGGATGCCTCCCGCCGCGACGGCGGTTTGCTGCCCGCGTTTAGCCGCGGCTTCCAACACCCAGCCGCAGTCCACGCGTTCGACCTCAAAAAGGGCAACGTGTGCGAACCATTTGAAGCGCAGTGGGGCGGCGAGCAGCGTTGGTTCGTGGTCTATTGCTTAGGGCATCGACCCGGCCGCGATGTGTCGTTTGCGGCGGTTCGCGCCGAAATCGACGCCGATTTGGAACGCACTCCGGTGACGCCGTTGGAGACCACGGCCTACACGTTGCGCTGGCGGAATGAAGAAGAGCCCGAAGCTAAGGAGTCCGGTAAGTGACAGCGGGCTTTCGTTGCGATAGAAAAGGCTCATGGACGAGATCTCGCGAGAGTTGCCGCCGGATGAAACCGGCGCGGCTCCGGTCAGCGAACGCCAGAAAGGTCCGGAAGAGTTGCAACGGTTCGAGCTTGGGCAGATCGGTGGTGACACCGATGACACGCCCCAGTTTGGGAACCGTCTTGCCGGTATCGGCGCACCCTTCTTGGCCGAACGGTTTCTTGCGGTGACTTCACCGACTACGGACGACGGTTTCCCCGGCGACAGTGCCCCCGGCGACAGTGCCCCTGGCGACAGTGTCCCCGGCGATAGTGTCCCCGGCGATAGTGTCCCGGCGGACGATGTCGGCCCGGTGGACAGTCCCTCGGAAGATGCTGGGCTGGATGACAGTTCCGCCAATGGCCTTGGGGACGAGTTGCCTGCGGAGGATGCGCTCCCAGAGCCGTCTGAAGTTGCGGAGCTATCCGAGGTTGCTGAGTCGGCTGAACTGATGGGGCCAGCGGAGCATTCAGAAGAGCCGCAAGCTCTAGAGGGTTCGCAGGACCCTGAAGCGGAGCAAAGCTCTGCCGAACTCGGGGATGAGGCGCCCGAGGCGCTGGTGTCGGACGAGGAAGCCGTTGAAGAGGCGGTTGTCGATACAGCCGTGGAATCACCGGAGGATGCTGAGGCGTCTTCTGATGAGACCACTTCTGAGGAGTCCACCGACGAGCAATCGACCGACGAACAAGCTGTCAGCGACGATTCTCAAGCGGAATTGGTCGACGGTGAGCTTGACGACCACCTGACTTCCGACGAAGAGGCTTCCGACGAAGAGGAAGTCACGGCAGAGGTCGGCGAAGAAGTCTCAACCGAACTGGCTGATCATGGCGAAGCAGACGTCGACAGCGCCGACGCCGAACTCGACGGAGCCTTAGGCGAAGCAGCCGTAGTTGCCGGAATCGAAGTCGGCGAAGCCGAAGCTCTCGAGGCCGTCGATGACGAAGTCGAAGCCGAAGACGGCGATGCCGACGAAGCCGAATCTGTCGACGGCGATCTCGATGGCGAGATTGCAGACGACGAAGACGTTGCCCGCGATCTCGCTGAAGGCGAAGACGAAGTCGACGGTGCCGATGCCCAGGCAGCCGTTGCGGCCGAATCAAACACCGTAGATCTGGAGAGCGTTGACGACCTCGTCGACGGCGAGCTAGGCGAAGACGGTTTGCCGATCGTTCCGGACCTGACCGACGCTGCCGAAGTGTCGCGCATCATGTATGTGCTGATGATGACCTCGCGTGAAGGCATGACGGTGTTCCGCCTCGCGCGCGCCTGCAACACGACCCAGAAGCTCGTCGAAGAAGGCCTCGAACTGCTGCAGAGCCAACTGCGCGGCATGGGGCTCCCGGTTGAGCTCACGCGGGTTGGCGACACGGTGCGCTGGATGTCGGGGGCCTCGGCGTTCCCGTATCTGCAGCGCCTACGCGGCGTCAAGAAGCTCGAGAAGCTGTCGCCCGCCGCCCTCGAAACGCTCGCCGTTATCGCCTACCGCCAGCCGGTCATGCGCAGCGAGGTGGAAGCGATCCGTGGTGTCAAGGCCGGCCCAATGCTGCGCACCTTGCTGCAGCACAAGCTGGTCAAGATTGCCGGTCGGGCCGACGTTCCCGGACGTCCGCTGCAATACGGCACAACCGAGCAGTTCCTAGAGCGCTTCGGCCTAGCTTCCTTGCAAGAGTTGCCGAGCGTCAAGGAGTGGAAGAACCTCGGCTAGCGCCGTGGTTCGATAAGATTCCTAGCAGCGAGAAATGCTGTTAGTCACGGCTTGCTTTTCGCTCGCGAATTGCCTAGCCTTCCCGCCACAAAAGTCAGTCCCGTTCGTCTAGTCCGGCCTAGGACCCTAGATTTTCATTCTAGTAACAGGGGTTCAACTCCCCTACGGGATACCAGCTTTGAAAGGGCTCGTCACGCAAGTGACGAGCCCTTTTTTTATCGCCCCCAGTTTTGCGCATCTCCCATCGCCGGGCACTCTGCTGGAGCCTACGGCAACCAGTCTCGCAAGGTTGCGGGCCGCGGCCTCCGAGCGCTTCTGACGTGGCAGAGTCCTCTGGAGTCGCCCGCTATGCCCAATCTGGGCAGTGCTCTGGCTTGGGAGCGAAATCAGCTGTTCGCGTCTGCGGGCTGTTGCAGCGAGAGGCAAAGATCGACGCGTTCGATTGGCGCCGCCCACGTGCTAGCGATTGCGTCGGTAGTGCGTCTGCGAGAAGGCGTTGATTGCCGTGCGCGAGTCGTCGCAAGGTGCGATCTTGGCGCGTCTCAGTTGTCGTGACGGATGCTGTGGGCGTGGCTTGAGCTACTTGGCCGGTGGCATCGGTGGGTTGGCTTATTGTGCTGGCGGCGGCTGAATGGGGGGCGTTCGGTAGCGGTCGGTGTGGCATGGGTTCATGTGTGGTGGGCGCGTCTGAGCGGGTCGATTGTGCATCGATTCTGGGCTGGTTTTTCGGGCGGCGTGTCATTCCCCTAAGTTTCGCGGGAAGTGGTTGCCTGGGCCTCAATTGCAAATGCACTGCTGAGGGGGGGCGTTGCGTCGGGCCGGCGATCCGCGCCGGTACAGAGGCTTCTGCTTCACGTTCGTTGCGCAATCCGACGAAGCGTCTCTAGCGGGTAGCAGAAAAGGGCCCGCGTCCGTTCGACACGCGTTCCGCGTAGTTGGGAGGACGATTGGGCCGCGGTAGCCGCACTGCTTGCAGTTGCCAACGCTGGTCGCCGTTCCGTAGATAGAACGCGCGTCGCCTACACAGCAGCCATAAGACCCGGGAGGTAGTCATGGCAATGTTCGATGGCGACCGGCCGCACGTTAGTGCGGTCGTAGTGATTTCGTTCGCGATATATATCGCGAGCCCAGCGGAGCTACAGGCTCAATCGGCGCATCCATTTGCGCCGCCTGTTAGCAGTCCGCTCTTTAGCCTTTCATCGGTGGCGGCGTTCGTTGACGCCAACCGTGACGGCTGCTCAGACGTGATCGTGCCCGGCATATTCTATGGTTCGCGGCTTTCTGCGATCGACGAGGATGGCTGCTCCTTGAGCAACAACGTTCTAGGGCCGAGCGTTTCCAGTCCGCCCGGCGCGTTTGGTCTTGGCCAGATAGTCGCGATGGGCGGTGGCTGTATTGATGGAGATGAATTCGAAGACCTCGTGACGGTCAGTTCGAATGGTACGGTGCACTTCCACCGCAACTTGGGTTCGACTCAGCTGAACCAATCCAATTGGGCCGCGGACGTCATCTTCGATAACTTCAGTAGTGGGTATCCGATCTCGCCTCCCTTCGTCGTTTACTCATTTCCTGTTGTCGAGGTGTTCGACTTCGACCTCGATGGATTCATGGATGTGCTGATCGGCGGTTCGCCGGTCGATCGCTGGAGCGGCATCTCGCATCCAGGGTTCGTGTGCGTCTACAAAGGTGACGGCACCGGTGGCTTCACGCCGCTGCGTTACGACGTGCCTGGTGTCGTGATTGATGTTGAGATCGCGGACCTGGACAACGATGGCGTCAACGAAGGCCTCGTGGTGCTGGTAGAAACGGGGCAGACCGGCGTGTTCTCCTACGACCTAGTGCATGTGAGCTTCGGCCCGTCGCAGCTTGTGCCAATGGGTCTGATGCAAACCGTCGGTCCGAGCCGCCTGTTGGCGCTTGAGCTGGGCGACGTTGTTGGTGACAGCAACACGGACTACATACTTGCCCAGCTGACGTTCAACGGTGGCCGCTCGTATGCGTCGGTCTACTACTATCAAGGCGATGGTCAGGGCAACGTCAACACGTCGGTTTGGGGAACGCTTACCTTGCCGTTCAATGCGAGTGGCATGGGCGACCACATTGCATCGATTCAGGTTGGTGACTTTGACCGTGATGGTCACGACGACATTGCGATGCTGCGCGGGTATGTGCAGGGCACGGCTCCGCAGGTGACCTACGCCAATAGCGAAGTGCTGGTGGCGATGGGGCCAGCCGTGATCTCGGCAGTGGTCGAGTTGATTCCGTTGGCCGCCAGCAGTTCCTTTGCGGACACGGTGACGTTTGAGCTGGTGCCGTTGATGGCGCAGCCAGACCAATTGCGCTGCATGGATCTAGGCGGTGACTCGTGCGTCGATTTCTTGGTCACCGGCCTACGCGGTGGCGTTAGCGGCAACGTGCCGGAGGTCGTCACGATCAAGAACACAACGGCCCCGCAGTTGGGCGACGCTCGTCACTTGAAGGTCGGTGGGCCATCCGGTGCGGTTGTTGCGCGGCCAGCGCGCATGGGGTTCGAAGGTGGCAGGCCCGTGCCGGGCAACGCTTCCTATGCGTGCACGATCCAAAACGTGCAGGGCGGATGTTTGGTCGGACTGATGTGGAGTCCGAGCGCAATCCCCGATCTGTTTTCGCTGTTCGGCTTCTCGTTCCATCTGGGGCCGCAGGAGTTCGGTTACGCGCGGATTGCATCCGGCAGCCAATTTCGCGATGGCTTCTATAGCTATCCGTTGCCGATCCCTAATGATCCGGCGTTGGTCGGTGATGCTGGTTGCTTCCAATACTGCTACTACGACCACGTGGTTGGAGCCTTCGGCGGTACCCAGGCGACGTGCGTTTGGGTCGGCAACTGAACCGGCTCAGGAGCGTGCCAAGTGATGGCCTGGCAGCATGGTTTGCGCCATGCTGTCGCGATGCCGCACACCGTCTCCGAACTGCTCGATCACGCATCGCAGCGTTTCGGAGCACGACCGTTCCTGTCTGTCGGTGACGATTCTTGCACGTTCGAAGTGTTCGTGCAGCAGGTCCGAAATGCGGCGGCGCTGCTGTTGTCGCGCGGGGTGCAGCCCGGTGATCGCATCGCGGTGCTGCTACCCCGCAGCAGCCATGAGGCCGTGTTCTTGTTGGCCGCGATGCTGGTGGGTGGCATTGCCGTACCGGTTCACGGCAAGCTGAAAGACGACCAGGTCAGGCATGTGCTCGAAGACAGCACGCCTCGGCTCGTGATTACCAGCGCCGCTAGAACGGTTGCACTGCGCGACGCCGAAGACGTGTTGCGTGGTCATCAAATGATCGATGCCGCCGCGGTGGATCTGCATGAGACGGCGGCCACTCGAGTGGAGGTTGCCGATGATGGGGCGCATCCAGCGGTGCTGCTCTACACCAGTGGCAGCACTGGCCAAGCGAAAGGCATTGTGCAAACGCAGGCCAACTTGTTGCTCGGTGCCAGAGTGGTCGCGGACTACCTCAAGCTTGCGCCGACGGACCACTTGCTGGCGTTGCTGTCGTTCAGCTTCGACTATGGCCTTAACCAATTGTTGAGCGCGCTCTATGCGGGATGCGAATTGACGACGGCGGACCATCTGAGTGTGTTCGAACTCGCGAGTTTGCTTGAGACGTATCGACCGACCGGGCTCGCGGGCGTGCCTTCGCTGTGGCATGAAGTGGCCGAAGGGCTGGCCTCTGGTCTGTTGACGGCGGCACACGGTCGCTCGTTGCGTTACATCACCAACAGCGGCGGGGCGCTGCGGGCAGTCGATGCGTCGGTGGTGCGCGAGCGTTGGCCGCAGGTCGAAGTGTTTGCGATGTATGGTTTGACGGAAGCTTTCCGCAGTGCCTTCTTACCGCCCGCTGAATACGACCAGCACCCGGAGTCGTTCGGCTACGCGATCGATGGCGTTGAACTACTGTTGGTTGGCGCGGACGATGGTCGTGTCTTGCAGGGGCCGGCTACTGGTGAGTTGGTGCACGCCGGGGCCTTGGTTGCTGCCGGGTATTGGCGCCGACCCGAAGCCGAAGCGGTGCGGTTTCGGCCTGATCCGCGTGAACATCGCTCGGGGACCGTGGTGTATTCAGGCGATCTCGTGCGGCGTGATGAAGCCGGGCGCCACTACTTCGTGTCGCGTCGCGATCGCATGTTGAAGGTGCATGGTCATCGGGTGTCGCCTGACGAAGTATCGCAGTCGATCACCGGCATGGACGGTGTCGGCGAAGTCTGTGTGTTCGGGCTTGATGGTGGGGCCGCCGGCCATCACATCGTGTTGTGCTTTGCCGGCGACGTTGATGACGCGGACCTATTGGCCTCCGTGCGACGGCGGTGTCGGGCGCGGTTGCCTTCCTACATGCTCCCGACGACGTTCCGGGTGATGCCGACGTTGCCACATAACGCGAACGGCAAAATTGACGAGGCGGCTTTGCGAGCCATGCTCGACTGAGTCGTTGCTGCAAGAGCCTGCTATTCGAATCCATGCATAGACAACACCTGATGACCTTGTTGGCACGGTATGCCAAGCGTTGGCCCCAAGAACGGGAGCTGGTTGATCGTTTCCAGACGTTTGGGAGCACGCACGAAGACTGCTTGTTGCGAACCTGCGTGCCGGGCCACATCACGTCTTCGGCTTGGATCCTTGCACCGGACGGCGATGCCGCGTTGATGACCCACCACAAGAAGCTCGGTCGCTGGTTGCAGCTGGGCGGGCACGTTGACGGCGAATCACAAATAGAACAGGCGTGTTTGCGCGAGGCACAGGAAGAGTCGGGCATGCAGAACTTCACGTTCGTGCCGTGGTCCGGTGATGAGCTGGTGCCGCTCGATCTCGACGTGCACGAGATCCCTGCCCGCAAGCAGGAACCGCTGCACGAGCACTGGGACGTTCGCTTCTTGCTGCGTGCCGCGCCCGGCCAAGAACTGGTGATGTCCGAAGAATCCAACCAGCTGCAGTGGGCATCGGTTGCGAGTCTGGCTGAGTTCACTGATGAGGAGAGCGTCTTACGCCTTCACCGGAAGGCCCTCGAAGTGCAACAATAGCGACATGGTGGATTCCTCCAGTGGCCAGCCTCAGCCAGATCCGACGGCAGCGATCCCTGCACCCGCAGCTGCCGTCGTGCCGCACGCGAAGCGCAGGCGTCGGCCGCTCATGCTGGTGATCGCCGCGGGCATCCTGTGGCTAGTTGGTCAAGGGTTTGGCTGGTTTGGTTCTGGTCCGAGTGGCGAGCAGGGCGTTGGCGATGGCCTTGCCCGCGGGGCGGTGCCGGCAGCCGTTGCAGGTTCCGGGTTGTCGGCCAAGTCGGGCGAGAAGTCGAGTCTGCCGAACGCTGAGACGCGCGTTGTTGTGTTGCCGCCGCCGACGCTTACCCAGCTAGCGGGGACTCAATCACATGGGGGCAAGCCTGCAGCTGGCCAGCCGGTCGCTGGGCAGGCGAAGGGCGCGCGCGGTGCTGCTGCGAGTCCGTCTACGAGTGGCGCCGCGAGCCTCTCGAGCACGGATGTGATTGCTGGCGGTGACAAGGATAGGTCCTCAGCCGCCGCCGCCGCTACTGCCGCGTCGCAGCCGCAGCCCGTTGCCCGCGTGTCCGCAGACCGTTTCGCCAGCTTGATGTCGTTGCTCGAAAGCCATCTGTCCGCGTCAGAGTTGGGCCATGCTGCCGGGGCGATGCAGCGCCTCCTCAAGCAGCCGTTGTCAGACGCGCAGCGAGCACACGTTGCTGGTGTCGAGGCGCGTCTGCTGCCGCTGCAAAAGGCCTGTGAAGCGCGCATCCTGGAGTTCGTACAAAGCGGCGAGGTGTTGGCTGCGGATCGTGAGGCGGCGCAGCTGGTCGTTGGCGGAGTGTGGCGGGCCACCGAACTGCTGGCTGCGGCGCCGAAGTTGGCTTTGGCAAGCAATTGGCAGGACTCGATCGACTCCGAGGTTGCGGCGGTGCCAGCGCCGTCGCCCTTGATGCGCAACCGCAAGGTGCGCGTTCGGTTTCACGATGAGCTGCGAACTGGCGTCGTTGCGAGCAGCAATCGCGAGGAAGTGACGGTTCGCTTGGTGAGTGATGGCAGCCAGACGTTCCCGACCGTGAAGGCCATTGCGTGTGAGCCGGCGGATTCGTCTTCGAGCGAAGCTGTCGAAATGGGGTTTGCGGCGGTGCACGCGGGAGCGCCGCGATTGGCGCGGCTCTGGATGTTGCGCGCGCACTTGCTCAAGGATGAGCTGACGACGCGCGGCCAGCAGCTGCTGGCGTTGCTGCGTTAGGCGAGGCTACTGGCTCGGTTGTGGTGCTGGCGTCGGTTCGTTGTTTGGTTCGTCGTTTGAGCCGTCGTTTGATCCGTCGCTCGGCGCCGCTCCACCTTTGATGGGATGCGAAGGGTTGCGGCCCATTAGCCACAGCACCGCGGCCATGAACAGCACTCCGGCAGCCATGCTGATCGGCCAGATCGATGGGCCGAACCACAGGATTGGCAGATACCCGCAGACAGCACTCGCCGTCATCGCCAGCAACGCGTACGGCAACTGCGTGGTGACGTGTGCCAACAGATCGCACTGAGAACCTAGCGAACTCAGCACGGTCGTATCGCTGATGGGTGAGCAGTGATCACCAAAGATTGCGCCTTCAAGCACCGCGCCGATTGAGACGAGCATCAATGCCGTGCCGCCGATCGCGGGGCTGCCGCCGAAGGCTGCGTCGGTGCCCAATTGGTGGGCGAGCACGACCACGTTCGGTAGCAGGATCGCCATCGTTCCGTAGCTCGTGCCGGTGGCGAAGGCGATGGCGCCGGCGACCACAAACAACAGGAGCGGCAGGGCCGCGGCGGTCATCGCTTCGCGCGCCGCAGCAGTGAGGTAGAAGCTGGTGCCCAGGTCGCGACAGATGTGCCCGAGGCTCCATGCCAAGAACAGGATGCCGAACGCCAGGTAGAGGGCGCGCGTCGATAGCAGCGACGTCAGCAACGTCGTGCGCAGAGACATCAGGCGCTGCGCTTGGGTCAGTAGGATTGCGGTGATCCAGGCGGCGGCGGAGGCGTAGAGCAGGGCGACGTCGCTTTGTGCGTTGGCGAGCACTTCGCGCAACCACGAGCCGAATGGCATCGCCATCGTCGCCGCGTTTTGGGCCACGGCGCTGTAGCCTTGCCAGAACATCCACGACACCGTGCCGAGCACCAGCACGGCGAGCGGGATCAGGGCGTTGCGGGCAAGTCGTGGTGTGTGTTCGTCAGGGTTGGCAACTCGTTCATCCACAGCGGCCATCGGCTTGTGGCCGGGGGCCAGCGGCTGGTTGAGGTGACGGGCACGCTGTTCGGCTCGCAACATCGGTCCGAAGTCGCGGCGCATAACGATCACCAGCACGACCAGCGCCAACGCGAACCATGAGTAGAAGCGGAACGGCAGCGACTCTAAGAAGACCGAGAACGCATCGGTCTCGACGTAGGGCGTGCCGTCGGGCTTCGTCACCATCGTCAATGGCGTGCGATACTGCGACATCTCGTAGACGACCCAGGTCGAGAACACCGATAGGCCCGCGATTGGCGCGGCGGTCGAGTCGACGATGTAGGCCAGCTTTTCACGAGCGACGCGCACGCTGTCGGTGAGCGGCCGCATCGTCGTGCCAACGAGCAGACAGTTGGTGTAGTCGTCGAAGAATACGGCCGTGCCCGATGCGGCCGTGCACAGTTGCGCCGAGGTTGGGCCGCGCACGATGCGCTGCAGCCGCAGCACCAAGCCGTGCACGCCACCATTTCTGGTGATGACGCCAACGGTCATGAACAAGAACACGACGAACGCCGTGATGCGGATGTAGAAATCTTCGCACAGAGATCGCCGCCAGAACGCATCGCGGAAGAAGTGCGTCGTGCCATCGATGAGCACGGTCACCGCGCCGGGATCGACTCCGGGTTGCGAGGTGGCAACAAATGCCAGGGCGCCAGCGAGTCCGCCGCACAGCAGTCCGAGCAAGACTTGCTGGGTGAGCACGGCGATGATGATCGCGAGCAATGCCGGCAGCAGGCTCCAGCGACTAGGGAAGGTTCGCTCGAGGCGGCTTTCGCTGCCATCCGGCAACGCCAGGCTGGCGCGGATGCCATTGCTGCCGACGTAGACGACCATGCCTAGTTGCGGTCGAATCTTCGCCTTCGCAGGATCGGACTTGACCATCGCCCATTCCTCGCCGAGTCGTTCCAGCTCCGTGACGCGTCGTTGTTGTTCGACGGGGTCTTCGATCGGCGGGCTGTGCATCAGTCGCACGTTGAGCAGCGCTGGCCCCTGGTCGTCGTGCCACTGCTGCAATGGTGAGTCCTGGCTCAGCAGCCATTCGCGCACCAGTAGGTAACTGAGGTAGGGCTTGCCGTGCTCTTCGTCGGGCGAAGGCACTGCCACGAACGCCGCCATGAAGACAGCGGCAATCAGAAACCGGAAGCGGCCGCGCATGTGTAGCTCAGGGCTCAGGCGTTTTGGCGCGGTAGTCGCGCGCCGATTGGGATAGCTTCGCCGCTCATGGAGTCCGGTCAACTACAACGACGTCTAGGTCTTACTTCGGCGGTGTCCATCACTGTCGGAGCTGTGATCGGGTCCGGTATCTTCCTGAAGCCGCTCAGCGTGGCCCAGGCCCTGCCGTCGGAGTCCGCGATCTACATGATGTGGCTCGGTCTTGGCCTCGTCTGCCTGTTTGGCGCGTTCGCCTACGCTGAACTGGGGGCGATGTTCCCAGAGGCCGGGGGCCAATATGCGTTCCTGCGCGAAGGCTGGGGGCGCTGCATCAGTTTTCTTTATGGCTGGACGTTCTTCTGGGTCATCAACGCCGGCACGATCGCGGCGCTGGCCTTGGGCTTCTCCGAAAACCTGCTGCCGGTGTTTGGCCTAGAGGGAACGACGACGCTGCCCAATGGGGAGCAGGAGGCGTCGGGGGCGTTGCTGCTGCTGGCGGTGGCGATGATCCTGGTGTTGGCGCTGGTCAACCACTTCGGCGTCGTGCTCGGCGCCATCGTGCAAAACGTGACCACGTTCGCCAAAGTCGGCGCCCTGGGCCTGATCGTGATCGGTGGCTTCCTCGCGGTCGGTGGCGATGCCAGCCCCGCGGTCGTGATTGCCCCGGCTACCGGTGACGCACCCGAATGGCGCATGGCCGGCATCGTCGCCGCGTTCATGGGCATCTTCTGGGCCTACGAAGGCTGGTACCAGATGCCGTTCAACGCCGCCGAATTGAAGCGGCCCGAACGCAACCTGCCGCTTGGTCTGGTCGGCGGCATGGTCATTCTGATCGTCGTCTACCTGTTCGTAAACTGGACCTACATGCGGGTCGTGCCGTTCGAAGAGATGCGCGCGATGCCCGAGGGCACGCCGAATACGCACGTTGCGACGCTGACCGTATCGCGGATCTTCTCCCCGGAAATCGGCGGCTACCTGACGCTACTAATGGCGATCTCGATCTTTGGCGCCGCCAACCCGAACATGCTGTCGTCGCCCCGGGCCTTCTACGCGATGGGCCAGGACGGCCTGGCGCCCAAGGCGTTGACGAAGATCAGCAAGCGCTGGGGCACCCCGGTCGTATCGATCTGGGTGCAAGCCGTAGTCGGCATCATCCTGGTGCTGTGGCTCAAGCGCTTCCACGACGTCACGGCCTATGTAGTTTTCGCCGCGTTCCTGTTCTATGCCCTGACCGTCGCCGCCGTGTATCGACTGCGGAAGAGCAGGCCGGATGCCAAGCGGCCCTACCGCTGCACTGGCTACCCATTCACCCCGGCGCTGTTCATCCTGGTTGCGGTCGGATTCATCGTCGCCGTTCTGCAAGACAAGGCGGAGGTCTGGAATGCGCTGATCGGCCTTGCCATCGTCGGTGCGGGCGTTCCTTACTACCTCTGGTGGCAGCGGGCATACCCAGCTTCCAAGTAGATCGCTAGTGAGTCGGGCCCGACGGTGCTAGAGTGACGCACCGATGACCGACTTGCAGTTCAGCCTGTTCTTTGCGGCCCTTCTGGTGGGCTACTTGCTCGTGCATTTGCGCATGATCCGGTTCGAAGAGCACCTGCAAAAGCTGGCGGGCATTCGCGCAATTGATGATCGGCTGCGCACTTTGGACGATCGCGTCAAGCATCTCGCCGAGACGAGTGGCAAGGGAAACCTCGACCGCGTCTCCGCTCAGCTCGACAAACTGCACGAGGATCTCGAAGACTTGCGCGAGGCGACGATCGAAGTTCGCAGCGCTGTCGTGCAGATTCCGGCCCCGACCGTGGTCGCGGCAGTCGCTGATGATGGTTCAAACTCGGACCGTAGTGCCGCGCAATCGGAATCTCCGGCGACGCGCATTGTCGCGATGATTGAGACCCGCCTGCTACAGCTCGGCTACCACAACTTGCGTTTGCTGGGTGACCTAAGCGATGTGCAGATGGCGGATGAGATCGAAGTGCACGTGGAAGGCGAACGCAACGGCATGCCGTTCAAGGGCCGCGTGATCATGCGCAATGGCTCGGTGCACGACGTGAACTTGCAGTCGGTCGCGCAAGCGTTCCCGTAGTCGCTGCACGCATTGCTGCCCGTCCGCACTACCTGAGCTACTTGCCAGCCAGCCGCTTCGCGATCCGCGGCGCCAGCTTCTCAAGCACCGGCCACGGCGCATCGGAGTCGAGCGCATCGCACAGGTCGTCGTGGCCGAGCTTGCGTAGCATGCGCTGCACGAAGTAGCGCTCGCGTGCCCAGCGAGTCTTGCCGGGCAATGCGAACGTCTGTTCATCGTCGCGGCCACTCGGCGTGCCCGCGCGCACGATGGCGGCGAGGAACTGCGGCGAGTGTTCCCGTTCGCCATGTCTCGCCAAACTGCAGGCCGCAGCGACTCGCAGCGACGCGTCGCTGTGGCGATCCTGCATGCATTTGAGCAACGTCTCGTCGCCAGCGCCTGGTGGTAGATCGCCGAGCGCCAGTGCCGCTTCGACGGCAAGTGGCGCGCGTTCGTTGACGAGTTGTTGGCACAAGTCGATGGCGGCCGTGCCGCCAATGCGGCCAAGAACTGCCAGCGTCGCTTGGCCGCCAGGTGCAGCGGGCGCGTTCTCAAAGGCTTCGATCAGGAACGGCTCGGCGGCCGCGCCAGCCTGTTGCACCGGTCGCAGTCGGTCTGGCCACAGGTGCGGCAGCGACGTGTGCAATTCCAGGCACAGCTGCTTCAGGTTGGCTTGCGCGGTCGTGCCAGTTGGCATCGTGCCAGTTGGAACGGTACCAGCGGGCGTCGTGCCAGGTTCGTTCGGGTTCGTCGGCCTGCTCGGATCCTGTTGCGGAGTCGAGCACGCCACCACCAGCAACAACACGGTGCCAGCTAGGCCGGGCGCCAATCGATTGCATCGCATGAACATCATCGTGCCAGGGATCCGCGTTACGACAACAGCCAGCGTTCGAACTCTTCGGGGACCGGCGCTTCGTAGCACTGTTCGGAGTCGTCGTCGGGGTGTCGAAGGTAGATTTGGTGGGCGTGCAGCAGGTGGCGGTTGGGGGCCTCCGCAGTGTCTTCGAAGACGCTCTTGCCGGCTTTCATGCGGGCTACAAACGCGAGGTAGTGGCTGTCGGGATGGCCATACAGTTTGTCGCCGACGACCGGATGGCCGGCTTGCTCGAGGTGCACGCGGATCTGATGGGTGCGGCCGGTTTCGGGCAGGCAGCGCACCAGAGTCTTGGTTGGCCCGTGCCGAATTGGCTCCAACGTGGTGCAGGCAGTTTTCGGGTTCTCCGCGTCGCTCGCGGCACTGCGGCGAAGGGTGACCTCGCGACCGAGCTTGTGGCCGATGGGCTGGTCGCATCGCACGGTTTGTTCGAGTCTACCGTGCACGACCGCGAGGTAGACCTTGCGCACCGACTTGCCTTCGCCGACCGGGGAGAACTGGGCTTGCACAGCTGCCTGCGCCACCTTGTTGGTCGCGACTATGCAGATGCCGCTAGTTTCTCGGTCTAGCCGATGCACCAGCTGGAGATCGTCACCGAACTGTTCGCGCAAGCGATAGATCAGCGTGTTGCGAATGAACGGGCCGTCGGCGTGCATCGGCAGGTGCGACGGCTTGTCGACGGCGAGCAGGGAACTGTCTTGATGCAGCACGCGGAAGTCGAGGCTGACCTGTGGTTCCTTGTGGAGCTTCTCGTAGCGCAACTGCATGCCGCCACGAAGTTGCTCCTCGCCGGACGCACGTTGCTCGTCAAGGGCGATGCGGCCATCGGCCAGCTCAGCGAGCCAGCCCTCGCGATCGAGGTAGCGGAACCGCTGCGATAGAAAGGCCAGCAGGCTCAGGCCCTTGGCATCGTTGGGGATGCGGGAGGTGAGCGTGATCGGGTGCGGCTGTCGGTCGGACTTCTGCATGGGTCGGGACGTCCAGTGTGCCCGCCCGCGCCATGCCAGTCGATGCTTGTTAGCCGATGGGGGTGGCGACCGTCATGCGGTCGTGCTGAGAGGCGCTTGGCTCCGTGACCCGCAAGTGAGGCGGCCTGCGCAAGAAGGCACGGCGCTCACATTGTGGCTGCGCGTTGGCGCGCGGAGACATGCCGAAGCGCGTTACGTGGTCGCTGCTTCGTCTTCATCGCGGCGGCGGCGGCGGCGCAACAGCGACGCGCCAATGCCTGCTAAACCGGTGCCGAACAGCAGTAGGGTTCCTGGCTCTGGGACCGGTTGGCCGCCCTGATTACCGGATCCTTCTCCGCCGGGGTTGGGTTCGCCGGTGTTACCCGAGCCATTGCCACCACCCTGCGTGCCAGTCCCTGTTGATCCGCCTGTTGATCCGCCTGGTTCTTCTTGACCACTGCCGACATCTGGCGTGCCTGAGCTGCCGCCAGCAACGGGGCTGGATGGGTTGAAGACTCCTGTGTCGGGATCGTTGATCGGGGCTTCCGGGCCAATTCGATCGGTCACGATCGTGGCGGAACCGTCGGAGCAAGCCGGGAACACGAAGCTAGCAATCAGCAGGTTGATAAACAGTGTCTTGCGCATGGTTTCTCTGAGGTCCGCACGGTTAGCGCGGGGGCTCGCTAAGTAACGAGCAAGCGACGTGCCGTGTGGCGGTCTTCGTGAACATGTTCTTGCTCACAACCGAACTCTTTTACGGCGCTTACCGAACCTTCCTTGCCACGGCATACTCGGCGTAGACGCCCGTTCTCTTAACGCGACCGAGTGATGCAATGACGGCGTGTCGGCACAAATTTCTTTCTGACGACGGCAATCTCTAGTCGCATCGGCGCGACTTGTTTCGGCTTCCCTGGCCGAGTTTACCGAAATGCTTTTCCGGTAGCTGGCCCTTGAGATCGACTGTTTCGCCCCAAGGAATCTGGTGGGCGGTGGCGGTGGCGAAATCCAGACGGCGTGTCGTAGATCCGACGGCGGTGGTCCGTCAGCGAAGCCTGCCATAGCACCGAATCTTGTGGTCACTGCTGCTGATGAACACCTGGCCATCCGTTGCGAGCACACGACTCTTCGTGTTTCCCTGTAGCAGGTATAGGTGCCTTCCCGTAGCCGTGTCGAGCACTTGCAGTGCATCTGTTTGCAGCGGCACGACCATGCGGTTGCCAATGATCGTGGCTTGCCCGGCCCATTTTTGCTCGCCGGATGCGAAGCTTGCAAGGTCCTTGCCCGTGGGCGCATGGATGCGGTAGATCTGGTCCGGAGCGACCACCATCACCGTGCCGTTTGCGAGCGCCATGTTGCTCAGCAAGGCCTTCTTTAGGTCGCGTTGCCACTTGAGCTCGCCGGTGTGGATGTCGATTGCGAAGAGCTGGCCTTGATCGTCACCTACAATCACAACCTTGTCGTTGTGCACGGCGTGTGGGCTCTGCAGTTTCTTGGTGTCGCGTTGCCACACCGTTTGCATGGCGGGGATCGAGAAGCACGAGATCAACCCGCCTTTGCCGATCGCGATCACGTTCTGACCGGTTGCGAGCAGCGAACCATACGCAACTTGATCCATGTCGACGCTTTGCTTGCTTCGTTCGGCTAGGCCAATGGTGTGCAGGCGGCGGTCGGTGGTTGCGAGCACGAGCGAGCGGCCTACCAACACTGGCTGCACTTCGGTCGGCAGTTCGTCGAGGCTCCATGCCAGCTTGCCGTCGGCGAGGTTGATCGCGCGCAACTTGCCATCGAGCGAGGCCACTAGCACCTGCTGTTGGTCCAGCAGCGGAGTCGTCAACCAGCCCGAGAGATCATTGCTATCGAACGTCCAGGTGGTGCTGTCGAGGTTGGCGGTCACCATGTGAACCTTGCCGCCGCGGTCGACAAAGACACGTTGCTGGTCACCGGCGAAGATGGGGCGTGATTCGACGGCGCTGTTGTGTTGCCAAGTTGTCTTGGCGAGCAGCGTCAATTGGGCCGTCCACTCGGCTTCGCCATCGCCAACCGCTTCGGTGGAAACGGCGCCAAAGCCCTCACTGACGACCTCGATCGTCGTCTTGTCTGACGGCACGCGCGACAGCAGCAGCGGGGTCATGCCGACGTCCGTGCCATTGACGAGGACCTTGGCCTTGGATGGTTCGCTAGTGATCTTGAGCGGCAATCGTACCAGCCCGTCGAACGGTAGTTCAGGGAACGAAACGCGCAGCGCTCGCAGTTGTTGTTGCGCGGTAGCGAAGTCGCCCTGCTTGGTGGCTTGGTCTAGCGCCGCCAGCAAGCGAGTGATCGTGGCATTGCGTGTGACCCGGTCGCGGAAGTGTGTTCGCAGCTCTGCGTCGCCCGTCGGTTGGGATTGGAGTTCGCGGTAGAGTTCGAGCGCGCCGGCGAAGTCGTAGCGCGCTTCCTTGTCGACGGCCGCCTTGAACATAGGGTCCAGGCGCCGTTGCGTGTCGTTGCGTTCGAGTGCTTCGGCGTAGGCCTTGCTGAGGCGCCGATACGCCTCGAAGTCAGGGCGCGAGGCAGCCAGTGCTTCGGTGATGCTCGTCTTGGTCTTGCTCGCCAAGAACTCCGGGAGGCGCGCTTGCTCGGACATTTCGGACAGCTCCTCGAAGCAGCGAACCAATGCGAGCGAACAGTACTGCTGCAAGCGCGAGAGGTTGGCGGTGACTTCGGTGCGATCAAACAGCTCGCTTGGATCAGGCGGCATCTCACTGTTCAGCATCTTGCTGGCGCGGCTAAACTCAGCGGCGAGCGCAGCCATGCGAGTCTCGACGACCTCAGACACTTCGTTCTGCATGCCGCGTTCGCCGTGCACCTGTTCGTAGATGGCTAGCGCGACCGTTAGCTCGCCGCGGCCGAGTGCCGTCGCGGCTTTGGTGAGTTGTTCGTTGATGCGCGCCCGTTGCAGCTTGGCCAACCGATTCTTCTCAGATGATTCGGCAAACGTGACGCGGCTGGCCAGATCCAGGATTGGCTCGCAATCGCCAAGTTGCTCGCGCCAGTTGCGGAGTTTCTTGCGAGCACTGACTCGATCGCCTTGGTCTAGCAACTCCTGCACTTCGCTGGTCGCCATCGCGATGGACTTCTCAAAGGCGTCCTGCTGCCACCAGACAAATCCCATCGCGCCAATCAGTGAGACGACTGCGAGCGCCGCTCCGATGCGAACCATCTGGCCGACTCGGGTACGCTGCAGGGCTGTCAGCAGCTTCTGCACATCCTTGCGCGAGCGATCCAGGCGCTGAATGGCTTGGTAGGCTTCGATGGTCTTATGGCTGTTGCCTTCTGAATTGTAGTGCTCGGCTAGTTCGAGCAGCGTGGTGATGGCGCCCTCGACGTCTTTGGCCTTCTGCCTGGCGCGCGCTTCTCGCATCAGGATCTGCGGCCGCATCGTGTTGGTGCGCCTGGCATCATCGATGATCTCGAGGGCCGTCGGGACTAGGTCACCGTCGATCAGCGCGTCGAGCAGGTCAATGGTGCACTTCTCAAGCTCAGCAGAATCTGGTTCTGAGTGCGCGACTAGAACCGTGCGCAAGAAGCTGAGCGTGCCTGGATCGTAGGGAACCAGGTCGCGGGCTGTGCGGGCGAGGTCGAGAGCATCCTCGGCAACGCCCGAGCGCTGTGCCGCCTCAAGCAGCATCGAACTGGCAAAACGTCGTTCACCGACTTTTTGCAGGACTTCGGCCATGCCCTTGATTACATCAAGGCTGCGGTCACCGGTGCGATCGCGCAGCGTTTGCAGCAAGACGATGGCGCGCTTCTGCTCGCCTTCTTCGGCTAGCTCGGTGGCGATGCCGACTAGGGCTGTGTCGTCGACCGTTCCGATGATGTTGCCGCGAACCAGGTCACGGGCGGCGCGTGAGAAGGCGAACAGGCCGATCGTTGTGTGGTCGGCGAGTTGGCGGTAGGTGCGTTTGGCATCGAGGCCTTCCAGAACGGTGATGTGGGTGTCATCAAGCTCGTCAGGATTCGCCGGTTGCGCAATTTGTTTGGGCACCTCGTCGAGGCTGCCACACGCATCGAGGATGCTCTCCCATTCGTCCGAGCGGCGTGCGACCTCGAGCAGCAGGCTGTTGACCTCGTATTCCGGGCATTGGTCAAACTGCGAACGCAGCACCTTGTTGGCTGGGTCGCCCTTGAAGAACTCGAATGTGCCGTGTCGCCACGTGAACAGTGCGAACAGGTCTTCAGCGACCTGCATGCCGACGATGTCGTCGAGTGCGTCTTGGGTGATCAGTTCGTCGCGAACGAGCAGTTGGCCGAGCGGGATCTTCTCCTTACGTTGTTCGACCAGGGCCGAGCGCAACTCCTCTGGCTGTAGCAGGCCCGCTTGGATCAGGCGTTGGCCGAGGCGGCGCAGCGTCAGGCGGGTCGGGACTAGGATTTGGACGTAGCCGTCATGGCAGAAGATCTGCCGCTCTTCGAGGGGGTTGCGCACCCGCAGCACGCCTTCCATCTTGGACATTGCCAAGGTCTGGAAGATGTCGGCAAGACTGATCTGATCCAGATCACCATGCATGGTGACGGTTTGGTTACCTTCCTCAAGCGAAGTGCCTTCAGCGGCAGCATCCTCCCCAGCTCCTGAGAGCAAGAAGTCGACTTCGGCTTCGTTAAGTATGTCCTGGTTTTCCGTCATGCCTAATTACGAGTTGCGACACCGTGGAATTACTAGCCATTCAGGCAAGTGGTCCATCCGCGGAGCATTGGCCGGGCTTATCGGACTCCTTTGTGCGCTGGCTCAACCCGTCTCAGCACAAGTCTTGACTGAAGAGGTTGGCGTCATCTCTGCGCGCAGTAGCGTCTATCAAAAGCGCTTTAGAGAACTGCTCCTGACTGTCTCTAGTCGGGATTTGCACGCCGGCTGGCAGCTCGCGCGAGATCTCGGGCGCCCCGTCGCACCGGTTCTTTGGCAGATGCTGTCGTCAGAGCGTTCGAATGTGGACCGTCGATTGGTGTTGTTAATCGCGGCAGTGCTGGCGGAAGGGCTCGGCAAAGATGCTCGGCTATTTGAGCTTCTTGATCAGCGCCAGCCGATGCTGCAAGAGCGAATCATCGCGGCGATGTTGATGGCACTCGGTCCGCATCGAACGCGGCCGATGGAGGATTTTTGGTCGCGATGCATCGGCCCCAATGTCGAGCCAGAGCCGTTGCTGGGACTCGCGGTCCGCATTGCTTGCGCCCGTTTTCCGGATGCCGCCAAGGGAGCGCCGACGACCCAGAGTGAAGATCCGGGGATCGTCGCCGCCGCCGCGTTCTCTGGCCTACGCATGTCTTCGCAGAAGCAGACGAAGTTGTGGCGCGGTCAAGGACGGCACGCCGAGCTGTTCTTCCGCGGCGCGCTGCTAGGAGAAGGCTGGCGTTACGAGATCAACGGCGAGCCACCGACCCTGCTCGATCGCGCCAGCGAGTTGCTTGGCAAGGGCGAAGAGCCGCTACAGGCTGCGCGGGCCGCAGCGATGTTGTTGCGTGCGCGCCTTGGCGTGTTGGACCCAAAGGGGGATCGACCGGATTGGCGGTTGTTGCAGTTGGTCGCTAGTCAATCGGCGAGTCGCCGCGCGCTGCAAACCTGGTTGTCGCCGAGTCCGTTGGCTCGCGAAGAAGACTTGGAGCGATTGGCCGTCGCACACGCGCTGTATCAGCCGGTGCTCAAGACGGTCAACGCGCTGCGTGAGTGGAGCGCAGACCCTGAGGTTCGCAGGCATATCGCGGTGGCACTGGCTGTTCGGTTGGCCAAGGGCGATGTGCTACGTGGCGAGAACGATCAGGAGACGTCGGCGTCGTCTTCGGCGTCGTCGTCGGCATTGGCGTCGGCATTGGCGTCCACCGAGATCATCAAGTTGCACCTGCCCGACCTGCCGGAGCTCTGTTTCGCGGTTTGGGCGAGTGGCGGAACGTTTGGTGACGGCCCCAAGTGCGCGGACCCGCAGCTTGAGCAACTGGCGAGCTTGATCTCCGCCGGCCGCGTCAGCCGCGAGGTCGTGCGCGCGAACCTTGAGGAAGCGCTGTGGCGTTGGGGCAGTCACCCTGGAATCGGACCATGGCAGCAAGAGCGGCTGCTGATTCGTGACCTGATGTTGGTCGGCAGCACGCGGGGCGGGGGCGAATATCAGTCGCATATCCGCTCCGAACTTCGCTATGTAGCCCGTGGCCTCGACCGCAGCGACACGTTCTTCTCGATCGCCGTGGAGATGTATGAGTTCCTCAGTCGACCGGTCGCGCCAGTGCCTGCCCAGTATCGCCTGAGGTAACGGCATCGCCTGAGATGACCGCGGGCGCGATTGCATGCTCCGATTGCGGCTGTGGCTCAACGAAAATGGTGAGCGATTCAGGGCTTGGCGGCTCAGGTGGTTGTGGTGACAGCGTTGGCCAGTCGGGCCGCGAATCTACTCTGACAGCGATTCGTAGGCCCAGCGCGTGCTTGCGCCTGTCGACGGACATTGCGAGGATCGCGGATGGCTGGGCGGACTGGCATGCAACGGATGGCTAGCCGACTCGTTGTCTGTGCCGATGAATGACGCCCCAAGCCAGGATCCAACCAGCTCCGCCGGGGCCGACTTCGATACTCAGACCAACCCTATGCTCGACGCCGATTCCAATCTCAGCAGCGCGAAGGAAGTTGAGGGCTACAAAGTTCTGCCGCCGTGTGTGCTCTACGGGAAGATCGGGCAGGGCGGCATGGGGGCGGTATATCGCGGCCGTCATTTGAACCTGGATATCGATGTCGCGGTCAAGTGCTTGAAGCCTGACCTGACTGGCGAAGATGAGCAGTTCGTCGTTCGCTTCCGTCGTGAGGCTCGATCCGCCGCGCGCATCAACCATCAGAATGTCGTGCGCGTATTCGATGTCTCTGAAGAGCAAGGCCTGCACTACATCGTCATGGAGTTGGTCCAAGGCGAGACCGCCCGGCAGCGCGTGCAGCGCAAGGGTAAGCTGAGCGTCGGCGAGGCACTGGAGGTCGTCTACGGCGCCGCTTCTGGTCTGGGCGAAGCGCACAGCAAGGGCTTCATCCATCGCGACATCAAGCCCGACAACCTGATGATCGCGTCAAATGGCGTCGTCAAGGTTGCGGATCTCGGTTTGGCGAAGCCTTCTGGTCAGAACAACATGTCGATGGTGTCTGGCACGAACCTGATCATGGGCACGCCGCACTACATGCCGCCCGAGCAGTGGGAGAACACGGCGACGGTGACTGCGGCGGCGGATGTTTGGGCGCTCGGCGCGACGCTCTACTACCTGCTAGTCGGTGGTGAGGCCATCGGCGAGAAGTCGCTGCCGGCAATCATGCAGCGCATCGTCTTGAAGGACTTCCCAGATGTGCGCGAGGTGCGTGAGGACGTGCCGGACGATGTTGCTGAGTTCATCCAGCGCGCCACCAGGAAGGACCCCGCCGAGCGTTTTGCGGATGCTGCGGAAATGGCGCTGGCACTCGACCAACTGGTAACTCGTCGCCAGACACTGCAGGACAACGCAGCCGTTGCCGATCAGGATCAAAACACGCTGCTGTCGCCGCCACCGGCTAAGACATTGGCGAAGATCAAGTTCTGGCTCGATGAGCAGGCTCTAGGCGGCTCGGCGAAACTCGTTAATGAAGGTCAGACGATGGTGTCGCCGGCGTCGCGCCGCGCACCGAGCAAGGGCCAACCCGATGCCGTAGTTAAGAAGACCGCGTGGTGGCCATTGCTCGCCGTGTTGGTGTTGGCAGCAGTCGCTGTTGGTATCTGGCAGCCGTGGCAGCTGGCGGCAGCGTCGCCGTTCGAGGCGGCTGAGGCCTACCAACGCGCGGGCCAGTTCGCGGCCGCCGTGTCGGCGACGGAGTTGGCGTTCGAAACCGATCCCGCGTTGACGGGCAAGGCGACCAGGCTGGCCAACCTTCATCTCGAGTGGGCCAAGCAGCTGCGCACCCGTGATGACTTGCGTGGTGCGTTCCAACAGATTGGCAACAGCCTGGCGCTTGAGGCCTCATCGGCCGCGACCATCCTGAAGCGCTCGATGTTGGCCAAGGCCGCGATGTCGGTTGACGCCGAGTTGCAGCGAACGGCGCCGGCGAGTCTGCCGATTGTGCGTGGCGAGCTGGTCGTGTTCCGCGGTCGTTTTACTTCGGCCATTGGTCGCGAGCTGTTGATTGCCGGTAAGCCGGTCGCGCTTGCGGACGATGGCTTGTTCCGCGCCGAGCGCGACTTGTCCGGCCTGATGAGTACGTCGGTGGAAGTGCTGTTGATTACCGGCGAGACGATCACGTTGGCGCCGTGGCTGATCACCTACGCAAAGCCGACTTCGACGCCGTCAGCGGCAACGAAGACGCCAAGTGCTGGAGCGATAAAACCACTCGAGCCAAAGGCACTCGAGCCACAGCCACTCGAGCCAAAGGCACTCGAGCCAAAGGCGGTCGAGTCGATGATCGTCGAACCGGTAGCCACGCAGCCGGCCGCGGGGACACCATCGGCCGTTCTCAAGCTCGTCGTCGTGACCGAGCCAGAGCGTGTTGAAGTGCGCGGTGACCAGCCGTCGCCGCTGACGATTCGCGCTCCTAAGGACGCCGTCATTCGTATCGATGGCGTAGTCGTCGAGCGCGATGCGCAATCTGACCTGTACGTGCACCAGGTCCAGTCGTCGCTGGAGCGCCCCGCCGACGTCAAGGTGCTAGTGACCCTGGGCGACCAGCGAACGTTGCGCCCCGTGCCGGTTGCGCGAGTCGCCACGTCCCTCGCGCTTGTCGGCAAGGCCGAGTTCGTTGGGCTGCGCTACTCGAACGGCGATGTCTGGGCAGCCGATGGTCCGTCGGTCGAGCTGACCGGTGAATGCAACGTCATCGCCGATAGCATCTTGGTCAACGGTGTCGCAGCCAGCGGCGTGGTCTGGAAGGGCCGCCGCTTCACGTTGGCCGTGGAACTTAAGGCTGGAGTCAATACGTTCCAGCTGGTGGTGCAGCGTCGTCTCTATGAGTCGGTCGAGCAGCAGCTGGTGGTGGCTCGCCTTCGCGCGCCAGTCTTGAAGGTCGCCGAACAGACTCTCACCAAGGCCGATGTCCAGAGCTCTACTTACTCGGCCGTCTTTGACGTCGATAAGTGGACGGACAGCGTTGAGGTCGTCAACGGTGCAGCAGTGCTGCGTTTGGTTCGCGACCCCAATACCCAGCGGTTCCGCGGCGAAGTGCCACTCACTGTTGGTGAGAACCGACTCGTTGCTCGCGCCAAGAACGTGCTTGGCAAAGAGACGGAGCTGCAGCTGATCATCACGACGCAGAACGCGGTGGCTCGCCCAGAAGTGCGCGGTGTTAGCGTGCGCGTCACGGGTGGTCAGATTGCTGTGCGCTCCGCTCGTCAGGTGTTCTTGTCCGAGGCGGGCAGCTTGGTGATCGATGCCAATGACGCGTTGGCGATTGTGCAAATCAACGGCGAACCGGTCGTGCCCAACGCCGACGGCACGATTGCCTGGGCGTCGCTGTTGTCCGCGACAAAGGCCACGAAGATCTCCATTGTGTTGGAGAACAAACTCGGTCGTTCGGATGAGTTCCGCTTTGTCGCGTGGCTGGATGCGATCGTGCCGAGTGTTGCGTGGTTGCAGCCAGCATCGAAGACGGTGCGTCGCGGCCAGCCGTTTGAGCTGAGCGGTACTTGGCAAGACGGTGGCGGCTTGAAGCGTGACGGCAGCAAACTCGGTGAGTTTACGGTGCGTCTCTCGCCACGTGGCGTTGCCAAGTCGGGCACTTGGTTGGTCAAGCACCCGGGTTTGCAGGCATCGACGACGCTCTATCTGGATGTCGCCGACCGCGCCGGCAACGAGACGCGATTGCCGCTAGAGATCACCGTCAACTAGTGGCGCGAATAGCGGGGCGCAGCAGCTACAGGGTTGCTAGGACCGATAGCAGCGCTTCGACATCGCTGTGCGAAGTCTCTGGGCCGGGTGCGATGCGCACGGTGCCAGATGCGGCGGTGTTCAGGTGCTCATGAATCCAGGGGGCACAATGGAAGCCGGCCCGCGCATGGATCTCGTTGGCCGCCAACACCGAGCCGATCTCCAGCGGATCGTAGTTGGCGTGCACGAAGCTGAGCACCGGCATGCGCGTTGCCGTGCCAGGCGCGAACACCCGGAACCCGTTGAGGTTCTTTAGCCCCGCTTCGATCTCCGCGAGTCGCTGTAGGGACTGTTGCAGCAGCTTGGCTTCGCCTTGTTCGGCCAGCCAGTCCATCGCGGCTGCGAGCCCGAAGATGGCGGGGGTGTTGGGGGTGCCCGCTTCAAACGCTTGCGGCCACTGGGTCGGGTGCCGTTCGAGCGCGGCGCTGCTGCCCGTTCCGCCGTGCTTCTGTGGCGCCATCTCCAAGCCTGTGCGCACCGAAACGAAGCCAATCCCCGGCGGGCCATGCATCGCCTTGTGGCCGCTCGCAATGACGACGTCGGCGCCGAAGTCGAGCGACAGGTAGCCGGCCGTTTGGCTGGCATCGACAACGGCAATGGTGTCGTGCTCGCGGGCTACCTTGCAGATGCGTTCGGCGTCGAAGATCGCGCCAGTGACGTTGCTGGCGTGTGAGAACACGACCACCTTGGGACGTTGACTTGCGATGGCCTGGCAGAGCGCGTCATCAGTCGCACCATCGCTTGCGCCAGCTGTTGGCACGTCGAGCTGTAGGTTGCGTTCGTCACGCAACGCCAGTAGCGGCCGGACCACCGACGAGTGTTCGAACGGCGTCGTCAAGACGCGGTCGCCGGGCAGTAGCAGCGCCCGCAGAGCTAGGTTGAGTCCTTCGGTCGCGCCCGAATTGCACGCGACTCGCTCGGCGGTGTGCCCGGTCATCTTGGCGATGCCTTGGCGCACCCGCTGCACCACCGAGGCGGCCTCGCGGGTGCGAGGTCCTTCGCCGCGGTCGGCGCTGACGCCAACGTTTTGATACCAGTGCTGAACTGCGGCAGCCACGCCGTTGGGTTTGGGGTAGCTGGTGGCCGCGTGGTCGAAGTAGATCATGCCAGCCAGCGATCGTACAGCGCGCGTGCTCGCAGTGGATCGTGAACCCCGAACAGCAGCGCGCGGCCGCCTGGGAACACCGTGAAGCGGCAGCCGTCCACCTCGAAGCGCAGCAGATGCTGCGTCCGTGCCAAGCCTTCGACGCTGTCCTTGAGTTGCTGTGCAAGGGCTTCGAGGTCGATGGGCGGGCGGTCCGGCGGGTCGATCTGTATCGCGTCGCGGCCGCACAGGGTGACGGCTTGGGCGGGTTCGTTCGTCAGCGCG